>JBEKLE010000409.1:0-6038 GCA_050010355.1 Rhodopila sp.
CACGCGAAAGCGATGAAGGAGCCTTGGTGTCTTGCCGTCAGCAATGCCGAGGCATCGACTGCCATGCAGGTGAACTATACCCCGACTCCGGGGGAACCCGAAAAAGCCCCTTGCGAATCAGTTCCGCCGCGATTCTAGTCATTGCATGATCCGCGCCGGCTTCCTCGACCCCGAATCGCGTCGCGACCTGATTGAGCTGAGCCGCGATGGTTCCGTGGCTCACCGACTGGCCCGGCGCGCCAACGCGCTGGTGTTGCTGGATGATGGGATGAGCTGCGGCGAGGTCGCGAAGGTCCTGCTGTTGGACGACGACACCGTTCGCACCTGGCACCGGCTGTATGAGGACGAGGGCATCGAAGGCCTGGCGAGTTTTGGTTATGACGGCAGCACGTGCCGCTTGAGCGACGCGCAGCAGGCCAAACTGAAGACCTGGATCGCCGAGACGCTGCCGCGGACAACCCGCGAGGTTGGTGCCTGGATCGAGACCGAATGCTGCATCACCTATGAGAGCCGGTCCGGGCTGATCGCGCTGCTGCATCGGCTGGGTATGGAGCATCGCAAGCCGAAAGCGGTGTCGTCCAAGCTGGACCCTGAAAAGCAGGCTGCTTTTATCGAGAGTTACAATGACCTGCTGAACCACATTGGCGACGATGAAGCGGTGCTGTTCGGCGATGCGGTGCATCCGACGCATGCGGTGCGGCCTGTAGGGTGCTGGGCGCCGAAAGACACGCCGCTTGCGGTGCCGCAGACCAGCGGCCGGCAGCGTCTGAATATTCACGGTGCGATTGATCTCGAGACCGGCAAAACCCGCATGATCGAGGCGGCAACGGTGAATGCTGTCAGCACGATCATGTTGCTGATGGCGATCGAGGCGATGTATCCGGGCAAGCGGCTGATCCATCTGTTTGTGGACAATGCTCGCTACCACCACGCCAAGCTGGTGCAGGAGTGGCTGGCGCGACCGGAGTGCCGGATCAAGCTCCATTTCATCCCCGCCTATTGCCCGCATCTGGATCCGATCGAGCGGCTATGGGGCCTGATGCACAAGCATGTCACCCACAATCGATGTCACAAGACATTCGCCGATTTCAAAGCGGCGATCCTCACCTTCTTGCGCGAGGAGGTGCCCAGAAAATGGGACACATATTGTGATCAGGTAACGGATAACTTCCGTATCATCTCGCCCACGGATTTTCGGATTCTGACCTGAGCCGGGTATATCACCATCCTGCAACTCGAATCGTCGTTGTTCCCCGACTACACGCCGGACAATGAGGGCGGTCTTGTGAAGCGTCCTGACGCCTACGCCCCACCGCCAGGCTGGGTGCATCCGCAGAGCCGGCCTAAGGAGAAGACGGGGGTTCTAGGCTCTCAAAAACCGCTCTCAGCTGGGATTCAGCGATAAAATTTCTGATGCGCGTCCTGCATCCCGATCGAAGCGGGATTATCGCGGGCGTCCACGGGCGGCGGTATGGATCCGATCAGCTTATCCTGAGGCACCCCCAGCTTCTGGACGGTCTCAAAACCGCCCCTTCTGAACCCCGCCCTCCGCGGCTATCCGTGGCCGATGGGTCGGCGATTCAAGCCATAATTCTAATCGCTTCGCAGATTAGGGCAAGCCTTATTAAGGCGTGGTAAAACGTCTTGCCATTCCCGGCGCCCGGCAATGCTTCGGGCAGCGGTCGCGTGGGACGACCGGGCCGTGAGGATGAGCGGCGTCCCTGCCCTGCCCCGGAAATCCGGCAATTTTGGCCGATTTAGGCTCGGATTTCGGCCATAGATCGCGATAAGCGCATCTCTGCGAATGCGCCGGACCGAATCGCAGTCGCGCCCCAGCAGGGCGATGCCCGCCGTACAGGCCCCTGCCCTACCTGACGCGGACCAACACCCGGCCACGTCTGCAAACGGCCGATTTACGGCCCGCGATTATTGCCTCGGGTGCGCCATACGGCGCGGTCCCGCCGTCGCGGAGATTGGGCTCGACACACCGAGCTTGCTGTGCAGCCAGTCGGCAACGTCAACAATCTCCAGACTGTGAAAAGCGGGATCCGGCGCCGGCATTCATGAAACATCGGATTGCAGGGTTCCGGCGATAACCACCATTGTCCCGGACAACCGAGGCACAAGCCGTCCCGTGGCCCTATCGCGGTGGAAAAAGTTTGCTCGCAGTGGGAGAGCCACGACCAGTGCGTCAGTGCGTCGATAGCACGCCGTAGTGCAACATGCGGGCCTAGACCAGACAGCAGACGGGGGAGGCGTACGATTCTCGATCGCGAGTCGCACACCCCAACGGGACTCTGCAAGCGCCGGCGAGCCCAATTGTAGCGATTGGCGAGCGGGACTCTGCAAGCGCTTAAGTCCCTTCCGGATTCCGCCCTGAGTGGGACTTTGCAAGCGCGCTGGGCGGTCGGCGGGCTGGAGGATTGGGACTCTACAAGCGCAAACTGCATCGCCGAGGGGACTCTGCCAGCAGAGGCTTTAGAGTGTAAACTGACCTTTAAGAATGGGTTAGGCTGGTTATCCACAGGACTCTGCAAGCGGACTCTATACAAGTACAAGAAAAATGTTTCTATAGCGCTCCGCTTGCAGAGTCCCGCCCATCTGCGTCGCTATACCGGGGATGCTTGTAGAGTCCCGCTCCACGCCGACGAATTCCGCCCGACTGACAGGGATGCTTGCAGAGTCCCGTTCGACATACTTTTGTCGGCGTGCCAGGATTCTCGCAGATGGAAGGTGCTTGCGGATGGTGACAAAGACAGAAGGGCTCGTTGAAGGGGAGGCGCAGTTTACCGACAGCAGCCAGCTTCTCCCTCAACTGACGTTGCACGAAGCCCTGGTTCAGCGGGGAGAAGCAGGCGCCACCTACGCGATAGGTCATACTGAAAGAGTTCGAGGAAGACGTGCCACATCGGATATACTGACCGGTCGTAGAGGCCGTCGCATTATCAAGGCTGCTAAGGAGCATCTGGATGATAAAGCCCATGCCGCCGCCGAAGAGGCACGGGCGTTCGTCTATTCAGCCTGGTGCCATGCGTCGTTCCCACACAAGCCGCCAGCCTCTCCAGACGACACCTGGACGATCCAAACGGACTATGTCTCCCTTCGGGTGGACCCAGGAAAGCGGACAACTGACACGGGGGAGTATTCCATCGGGCTGCCATATGGCGCGTATGCTCGCCTACTGTGCATCGATTGGTCGTCACAGGCTTACAATAATCGGTCACGCGACATCGAACTCGGAAAGAACCTCGGCGACACCATGAGGCGGCTAGGGCTGAATACAGGAGGCGGCAAAACCCGAGAAAGGTTGCTGGAGCAAGCTGAGCGGTTAGTGCGTTGCCGCCTTACTTTTGATATTCGTGGCAAGGGAAAGAGTGCCCTGATCAACCAGACTATCGTCGACACTGCTGTATTTAACGAAAGTGCACGTAACAGTCGATTTGTTGAACGCATCAGACTATCGGAAACATTCTATCAGCAACTCCTTCAGTACCCTGTCGCCATCGACCCCTTGAGCATAATGGCGATCCGCAACAGCCCCATGGCTATTGACGTCTATTGTTGGCTTGCCTACAGGCTTTTGGCCGTCATCGAGCCAACCAGCATTTCGTGGACTGGGTTAAAGGCTCAATTTGGGGCTGGCGTCGCCGCGATGCGGAACTTCAAATTCCAATTTGCTGAAAGCCTACATTTGGCGAAGGGGGTATATTTTGGCGCACGAGCCGACCTAACGGAGCGTGGCATCACCCTCCTGCCCTCCCCGCCTCCGACAGCCCCGGCAAAGCCGCTGCGCGGTCGATCGGCTCAAGAACCACTGCTCTTAACAAGCTCCGGACATTAGCCTGAAAGCGGCTGCGTTTCGGCCTCGTAGCCGAGCCAAGGTAGTTTCTCAGCGGGATTGCGCAAAGCGTATCTTCGCATGCGTCCCCGTTAGCTGCATGTCGCGCGCGTAACTCCCCTACCCTGCTCGACCTTGAGCGACTGCCTGATGACGCCCTAAGAATCTAGCTCCTGTTAACACGAGTTGAAAGGGGCCACACCAACAATATCGCTGCATTCATGTAAGCGGCATGCAGCTATCTTGCTTGATGATTGCCGCTAGCCCCTTTTTAGCTTTTCCTCGAGCAAGTCAACGCCTTGCTCGATAATCTCAACGATAAGCATTCGGTGTTTTGCCGCGATACGCCGTATACGGTTATCGAGATCGAGGCTCACGCGCGTCGAGAAGGGCACGGTGCGGCCTGTCTTACGCAATGACCGCCCGTCGATGCGTTCATATTCGTCAGGTTCGGGGTCTGGTTTCGATACAGGAGCGGCCCGTTTGGTCGGCGACTCTGGCGCGCTTTCATTGCGAGCGGCTACCGGCTCAAGTGCGAGGTCCACCCGCGCTTCTTCCAGACTTGGCGGAGCGCCTAGGCGTTTCAATCTGCTTGCGTCAGCCATGTGTCGCCTCCCCTACCCTATCGATTAGTGCCTGAATGAGCGTGTCAGCCTGCTTTTTAAGGCTGGCGAAGCGCGTCTCGGTGATGGCAAGGCCGTCATTTTGCGCCTGTCGGTAAGCTGGGCGCTCCGGCAAATATCCGGGCAGCACCGTATAACCGGCCTCCTGTATATATGCGCGTGCGGCTTCTGCCTCTGGCTCGGTGCCAATGTGGTTGAGCGCGAAAACGAGCTTGTTCTTTGCGACGCCCGCTTTCACGAGGCCGTGAAAAACGCGAACGGCAGGACGCAAATCATCAAGCCCCGACCCGGTCGGCTGCACGATGAGGTGCGCGCGCTTCGCAATTTCGGTTGTTCCCGTGCTTGCCATGGCGGGACCGTCGATAACAAGCAGGTCATGCGATGCCCCTGCTTTGATGGCCTCAGCGACGGTGCGAAACAGCTCGGCCGCGAGTACAGGCTCTACGCCACGCTGCATTCGTGTTTTGTGCCAGTCAATACAGGTGGCCTGCTCTGCATCGAGGTCGGCGATTTTAACGCGCAAATCGCTGGAGGCAGCCTCACGGGCAAGTGCGCGGGCAAGCGTGGATTTTCCAACGCCGCCCTTTTGGCTGATGAATGCGACCACTGCTGTCATAATGGTGGCTTCTATCATGATTCATGGTCGAAGCAATCCATTCTATTGGAGCAAGACAGCAGCATGCTGTCAGCATGAATGTTGTGTGATTGGTCCAGTCTGTATGCCATCTTGCTACTGAAACGGCACCTGTAATAGCAGGATTGCTACATGAATTCATGCCACAACCCTGTTTCATTCCTGCTAGCAGATTGCGACTGGCTGGCGGCAGTCATGCCGATACCTTGCTTCCTGATTGTCTCATGATGGACTGCTGCCATCCGGAATACATCATGCTGCTAGAATGACTAAAGCATGATGCATTAAGAATATGGCGCTCGCTGTGCTTTCGTACGCCCATGAGGGGCTCAGTCATCCCCTCATTTTAGCCGACCTCAAACAGGCCGCCGAACGACGGGCACTGCGATAAGGTCTCGGCGAAGCGGGCCATCAGTGGCGTCAGTCTGCTATCCGGCATGGTCGGTATCAGTTCGTAAAGCCAACGAATGCGTCCGAAATCTTCGGACCGGTCAGACCGAGGTCTTGCTCGTGCCGGTGCGGCGCCGTCGGAATCCGCAGGCCGTAGGCAACATGTGCGGCGCCGATAAGCGAGGAGCCGTCGCCCTGCCGGGATCTAAGCAGACTCCGGGAGCTTGACCAACGGATAGGCGTACGATTCGCTATCGCCACCGATTCGCAAAGGTGTGGCATGAGCGGCAAGTCCCCGGTTTCAGCGAGCGAGGAGCAACGCTCGGCCCTGATGGCGCTGGCCGGCTCGCGTGATCGCGGCGAGGCGGACAGAGCCCGCGCCATCCTGCTGACGCTTTCGGGTTGGGCCAGTCCGCGCATCGCCGAAGCCTTTGGCCTAGACCCAACAGTCGTGTCACCAGGGGCCATTTCGCTCAACTCGCGCCGAAAACGCCTGTCGCAGGACATGTCGCAATAGCTCAGGCATTCGCGACAAACTTATGCGACAGGGAAA
>JBEKLE010000410.1:0-6251 GCA_050010355.1 Rhodopila sp.
AAAGTCAGCGACGCAGAGATGGCAACCCTCAATATCAAGGGTGACACATTCCATCCCGAATGGAATTACACCATCTCTCCAAGGGTGCCACCATGAAGCGGTAATTTTTGGGTGTCGCCTTACCGTGCCTAGTGTAATATCCTTGAACTTGAGCTGCGATTGTCCAGCCGTGAGTCCCTCGGCGTCTTCAAACGATACGACGATCTTCGGACCTTCTTTTGATAGTGTGTCCCAGGCCAGCCATGCGCCGATCGCAATTGCGATAATGGGTATCGTCCAGATCACGGGCACGCGACGGGATCGGCGGACGGCAGAAGTTTCCGGGATCTTCGACTGGGTCTCACTCATTTTGGCGCGGCTGTGAACACGTCACGCATATCAGCAGGTCCCTTGCAGAGCCGCATCAAAAGGGCGAAGCACCCTGCACCACGAATTCTCTGCCGCTGATGTCGGAAATTCCCACATGCCCTGAACGAGGTTTGCGATCTGCTATCAGTCCGGAAAAGGTGCAAGGCTGTGTCTCATTATTTTCTTATGACAGCCGCGCCGTTGGGCCCAACACATCCGGCGCGATAGACGCCGTTGGCGCAGGTAACCGTCCGCGGCGGTGGCGGACGCTTGTGAACGACAACGGCGCCATTTGGCCCGACACATCCGGCGCGGTAGACGCCGCTGGCGCAGGTAGCCGCATGAGCCGTTTGGGGCATTCCCAGTGTCACGAGGGTGGAGAGGGTAAGCGTGAAGACTGCCAGTGCGAGCGCATGTTTCATAAGTGGACACCTTCTTCGGGACCCGCGAACCAGTCGTGGGAATTCTTGGGCAACCTGACAAGTCTATTGTCACTACAAAATATTAAGTCAATCTCTATTGCGGTGACAACATCGTTGCCGCGGCTGCTTTCGTCACAGGCGGTGGCGTCCACTTCCCGGTCAGGGCATCGCTCTTCGGCGCATAAAGCCGCATCGTAAGGTTGAACGGTCCCTTTGGCGCCGGCAGCCAGTTCGCCTCCTTGTCCGCGCCAGGGCTGGCAGCGGCTGAGGCTGTTGGCCACTTGGTAGCCATCGTTGTCATACAGCGTGATCGACCAAAAGGCATTCACCGGCGGCGTCGAGCCCTTGTCAAAATGTAGGACATAGGCGTTGGCGCCATCCAGCGGCCTGCCTGTCCCGTCCGCGAGGTTGAGCGGATAAATAGCGTCCTCGGGCAGGTTTGCGCCGAGACGCATTTGGGCGACGATTGCGCGCTTCAGGTAGTAATTGCCGTAGACACCCATGGTGTCGGTATTCATCGACCAGCCGTTCTCGATGCGGGCCACGCTAGCGACTTTCCACGCCATCAACTTCGAGGCTTCCTTCGGCACGGACTCGAGCGCGGTCTTGATCGCTGGGTCGGGCTTGTCGATTTCGAAACTCTTGCCGCGCTCGATTCCGATCCGCTGCATCTGCGCGACGATCGGTTGATCGGTGACATGAGGCGGGTGCAGCTTAAGGATTTCGGCTGCGTAAGTAAAGAACTTGCCGGCCGCCATCGTATCGACCGCGATCTTCGGCGGCGTCTTCATGTCGACGCCAGGATCCACGGTGCCCGGCATCGGCTCGGCGGTTTGGCCCCAGCGCGAAATCGGCGTGACCTTGAACCCGGCCTGGATTGCATGCACGGCATCGTAGTCGGGCGGCCCATCGGTCTTGGTGCGGCCAATGATCCAGACATACGGCGTCGGGGCGTCTATGCGAACGACGGAGGCCGGTAGCGAACCGCTCCAGCCCGGCGGCACCACGGCGTAGTCGCCGGCCTGGGTTCCGGTGGTACGCCAGCCGGGGGAGGCGAACACATCGGTCCACATATCGAGCATTGGCAGCAGGTAATAGCGCCCATGGGTATTGGGGATCGAGACGATCACTGGCTCCCTCGTCAGGTCGAGCCAGGCGCTGCTGTATAGCGTGTCAAAATTGGGCCGTACCACAACCTTCATATCTGCCGGCGGGAAAGCTGGCAGGCTGACAAATGTGTTCATCGGCCCGTGGATACCCTCGGCCTTGACGACATTCGTCAACTGCCGCCGCGTAAGGTCCATTGTGACCAGAGGATAGAGATACACGTACGCAGCCACACCGATGGCGTGGGCGTCCTGCTCGCTGATCGGGTCGCCGGCCGCGCGCGCCGCCGGCGATGGGCCGGCAACGAGCGCCGCGCCGAGCAGGGCGGGAAGAAGCCAGCGAGCAGGGTCGTTATCGCGTGCATTGGTGGCTCCTCCAGCATCGTCTGCGTGATTGACGACCTCTTCAGCCCGCCTGTCGAGGACGAGCAAGGTCCGCTCGGCTAGCAATCCCAGCCTGAACTCGGGTGCTTGAAGCTGCCGCGAGTCAGCGGGTTGCAGCGATATTGAAATGCCCGCATTAGCGGGCATACGCTATGCATAATCGGCAATAGGAGCCGAGCGCATAACACTCGTCACGTTCGGTGCCTCCGTTGGCCGTCGCCAAATTGCATAGCCATGTGTCGCCAGGATACTACATCCTCCACTGCGAATCCTGCCTTTCATCTTGCTATCGACGAGGAAGCAGCGAAGAATGTCAAAATTACATACGATATTGGCTTGGATTACTGCCGGAGTGTTCGGCTGGATCCTCTTCATAGCAGCGATGCCGGCAAACGCTGCGGTCACTGAGGACGATTTCCTTCTCCGAACGACCGGAGACCCCGTGGAACTTTGTAAGGCGACGCGGCCGGATCCATTTTACGCGGCTGCCATCAACGTCTGTCATGGGTTTTCAGTGGGTGTGTATCGGGTGCTCGAAGAAGAAAGCAAGGCGCAGTCTCATCATATGTATTGCATGCCTGACCCGGCACCGCGCCGCAGCGATGCGATTGCTGCCTTTGTTCAATGGGTCGACGCAAATCCGGAACAGAAGAACCAGCTTCCCACACGGCAATCGGCGCGGGCACCGGAGCCGTGCTGGGTGCCATCGGAGGCAATGCCGGCCTCGGCGCGATCGCCGGGGCTGGCGCCGGGCTCGTCGGCGGATTGATCTACGACTCAGTCAAGAAGAACGAGCAGACGGCCTATCAGCAGGGCAACTCGGCAGGCGCACATTCGAAGCCTGCCCAACCCCAACGATCCCTGCCGAGAATTAGCGCAACCAGTTTGAAGGAATTGTCCTCATTGCATTGAGAGATCAACAGCATCACCACCACCGAGGGTAGCCTCAGGCCGGTCCCTGCCATCGGTAACGGACGTGCAGCGGGTCTCTGGCTCCGCAGTGATAAGGTTGTCATCATACTTCCCGCTTGGCGTTGATCATCGACGCACCTATTCTGCCAATTCCGGGGCCATCAACACGAAGGGATGGCTCTGACCATGGTAGTCTAGCGCTCCGATGCACCGCCTCCTGTTCATGTCCGCGGAGGAGCTGGAGCCGATCTGGATTGATCATCGGCCCTTATGAAGTGTCTCCGGTACCAGATCAGTCCAGCGTGTCATGTCGCCGGTTCAACGCCGACCAACACCGCCTCTGTGATGATCGCCGTGATTGTGTCGCCTATCTTTATAAGCTTCATACTTTGCTGTCCTTCAGGCGTGACCACGTTCACGGATCGAATCCCCCCGCCTGAAGGATCGACGAGGGAAATGGTGTGCAATGTCGGATCAACGCCTACGACCAACCCACTGACCACCATCTTGCTTCCAATCACGGCCCCGGGCTTCTCACCAGGCGCTGCTCGCGCGCCGGCGACGGTCAGAGAATCATTCGGAAGCTTTGTGCCCGATGGCGCAAGCACATACGCCGAGGAGGTGAAGTAATGCGCAATGACAGTATCGCCGGGCCGGACCTGCGGCAGATTCTGGACTTGATCTCCGACCTTTAGAACCATCGTATTGCCGCCGGACGCCTCTAGCGTGACCGTACGCGTTCGCAGGTCAACCGTCTTGACGACTGCTCGAGCAGACGCGCTCTCGGTATGCGCGATGCCCGCCATGTCGGACGCCTGCGCGAGCGCGTGTAATCCCGGATGAGTAATTCCGGCGATCGCTAGGAATAATCCCAGCGCCAGAGCTTCGGCCATGCAGCCCAGCTTCGCAATCATCGCGTCCTCTCCCACAGATTGGTGCAGCGTTGTGAGCCGGCCCGCACCAGGCGAATACCGTGACTTGTGACAGCGGTTACCGCTATGCGGATTTGGCAATTGGCGTTACCCGACTGCCAGTGATTCAGGCGAAACGGGTGAATGGTTCATGTCGTTACCAGACTCGCGAGGAACTTATCGTCCCACCTAGCGAGCTCGTGATAAAGTCGGACGGAATGAATCCTTTCCGGGGGGACTTCTAAGCAGATTATGCTCCCTATGTTTGACGGCGGTGAAGTGATTGTAGCAATGGCATGATTTGTTCTGACCCGGCAGCCGTTGTCGCGGAAGTTGAATTGATGGAGAAATACGACCGCTGCGGAAGGCACCCCGCAGTCTTTCGTCACGTCATCCATGGCCGTTTCCCTCCAGGCGGCTCCAGAGGGTCGTTAGATTCAACGTTTCAGGGATTTGTCACGCACCCATTCACCCAGTGCCTTCAGATGGGTGGCATTCAGCTGGCCCATGCCATGAAAAAGGACCTTCACTGCGATATACTCGATATACTCTCCGCTGCTTTGCGCCATTCGTTTGGTGTCATGCCTGACCAGCGACGGAACGCTCGCGAGAAGGCGCTAGCGTTCGCATAGCCGAGCGACCAGGCAATTGACACAATCGGAACAGCAGACTCCCGGAGCAATCGCTGCGCACTATCGTAACGTTTGGCTTCAAGAAGCCGGATGAAACTGGTTCCCTTTTTGCCAAGAAGCCGATTGAGCGTGCGCGATTTCAATCCCAGCCTCGAAGCAACTGAGGGTGCCGAGGGTCTGTCGGTGGCGTTCCCGGAGGCAAGAATCGCCTGGACTTCGCCCACAAGATCTCGATGAAGATGCCGTTTGTAGACATCGCCGGTGGTGTTGGCTTGTGGATTGCAATCGCTGCTGTCGAGCCACGTACTCTCGAACTCCATGGCAGTCACGTCAGAATCAAATGCTATCGGAGCCTGTAGCAGTGCCGTATGACGCAACGGATCGGGCGGCCGATGCGAGAAACGAAACCCTAAGGGGTGCCAGCGCGGCCCGCACAGGGCACGGAGAGCGCCAACGGCAAATCCTACGGCGCAATCGACTAACTGATCGCGCCCGGTCATTTTGCTATTCAGTTCAATGCATTCGATGGTGCAAGTATTGCCGAAAATACTTAAAGTTAGGAGCGAACTGGGGAAGATTGTCGGTCGAGCGATGATGCGCATCAACGCGACGCTCACCAGAGAATCGTTTGGCGTCTGACCATGGTCGCCACCTAGAAGTCGGGATCCCGCCCGTAACCCGACCAATAGCCCGAACTCGGACTGGGCGGTGGCCTCCGCGGCAGACCTGAATACTCGGGCTAACCAAGCGAGCGGAACGAAAAGATCGGGGTTCGCGAGTCGTTGCCGGTTGAGCCCGGCACGTCCGAAAGCAACTTCCGTGTCTATTCCCTGCTCTTCTAACATCTCAGGGACCAGCCCGGCAGCACCTAAGCGAAGCAGGTTGCGCCGTTCCGGCAGCGGACGATGGGACACATTTATTGCCAGGTTTCCGCGTACACTATGCACGGGCGGAGATGAGGAGAACCCGGGAAGGTCTTCCGATTGACGTTCACCACACTTACTCGCGATCCAAGCACGATCACTATGCAGTTCCGGAATCACGAAGCAGCGTTTTCGTGCTCGCCACCCTGCGTGGGATTTGGGGATCACTGCCGGCCCGGATAGCTGCCAGGGAACGGCCGTCAAGCAAACTTTGTTCCGAGATCGGAGGGGGCAATCAGGCCAACCGGACAGTACACCCACCGCGTGTCTGTCCGGTCATAGGGGCCGCTCGCCCTACACTGTGCGGGTCACTGAGGGTTGCCATTACGGGGGCGGGCCTATCCTCACCGTGGGAGGGCAAACCCTGGAGGAGCATATAGAGGATTTCGTGGAAACGCGCATTGCACGCCGATCCTTGATGCCCTGAGGCACCGACGACCACAAGCTGCGACGTGATCGCAGGGTCCGGTCGCCCGTGAAGTAAGCTGTGACTAAGCAGCGATTCGTTGAACCAGACACAGATGGGTAATGCGTTCCTCGTGGAGCTTTCGGATAGCGTCGGCGACGGCGTTCTGCAGGGCCTCGACAGACCGGAAGGTCTGATGGGCAAGGA
>JBEKLE010000411.1:0-6415 GCA_050010355.1 Rhodopila sp.
ATGGCCCAGATTTGCCGGTATTTCAGCAATTGCCCGATCGTTCGCAGATTGAAGCTGGCATGTTTTTTGTTCGATACGATGCCGCCGCCTTGCTGGATGTAGGCGATTTCCGCCTGATTGGCGCGCTTGCTCCGCAACGGATCACGATAGAGCAGATACCAGACAACACTGAATGTCACGCCCAGGCCGCCGGTCGCAAGGAACACGGCGCGCCAGCCAAGCGCCACCGCCATCCAGAGCAGCAGTCCTGAGAACATTGCTGTGCCGATATACTGGCCCATCACGTAAACACTCGTCGCCAGCCCGCGCTCGCGCTCGGGGAACCACATTGTGACGGCCCGGGCGTTGGCGGGGAACGCCGGCGCCTCCATTGCGCCCACAGCGAGGCGGAAGCCGAACAGCGATCCAAAACCGCTCGACAGGCCCTGCAGCATCGTCGCCACCGACCAGCAGGCCAACGACCCGGCGTAGCCGACGCGTGATCCGAAACGATCCGCGATATAACCGCCCGGGATGAGTGCAAACGCATAGGTCCAGGCGAAGGCGGAAAAGATGAAACCCATGCTGATCTTGTCGATCCATGTAGTTGATCACCGTCGCAATCAGCACAAGCGCCAGCATGAAATAGCGCGTGCGGGTCGGCCTGCCCAGCGCCACGTCGGTTGGAACAGCCGTTACGGTGGCCTCGGCGGCGTTTGCCATTATGGACTTCCCTCCACGATCCTGAGGACCGGCTGTCGCTGTCTTACTTGCCGTCGTCCGGCGCGCGCTCGTTCAGGTCATTGCCGAAGCGGGCCCGCCTCCGGCGCGATCAGCTTTGGTTTCATCGGTGATGATCTTCGGAGCCTGCCGGCTTGCCGTCCGTCAGACGAGGCACGCCAAGAGGATTGGCATCGCGCAAAGCGACGGGGAGGAGGTCGTCGGGCAGGTCCTGGTAACAGACCGGGCGCAGGAACCGACGGATCGCCAGTGTGCCGACCGAGGTCGTGCGTCCGTCGGATGTGGCTGGGAATGGGCCGCCGTGAACCATCGCATGACCGACCTCTACGCCCGTGGGCCAGCCGTTCACCAGGATGCGGCCCGCCCTGCGTTCCAGCGTGGGCAGCAGCGCGCGCGCCGCTTCCAGGTCCGTCTGATCCATTTGCAGGGTGATTGTAAGCTGGCCCTCCAACTGCTCCAAAATGCCGCGCATGGCACTCAGGTCGCGACATCGGACCACAAGGGAGGACGCGCCGAAAACCTCCTGCCGCAGCGTCTCGGTTGCCCGGAAGCTGTCCTCGTCGGTGATGAAAAGGGCCGCCTGACCTCGGTTCGCCGCAGTATCGACCGCGCCGTGCGCGACTTCTTCAACCGAGGGCTGTTCGCGCAGCCGTTTCACGCCGGTCTGGTAGGCTTTGAAGATGCCCGGCGTCAGCATTGTCATGGCTGGCGAAGGGCGCATGGCTTCTGAAGCTGCTTGCATGAACGCATCGAGATCCGAGCCCGCCAGCGCGAGGACGAGGCCGGGGTTGGTGCAGAACTGCCCAGCCCCCATCGTCAACGATGCGACGAAGCCCTTGGCGATCTCGGCGCCGCGCCTGGCGAGGGCGCCGGGCAGCAGGATCACCGGATTGATGCTGCTCATTTCGGCGTAGACCGGAATCGGCTCGTCGCGCGCCGCGGCGATCTGCACCAGTGCGAGGCCGCCCCCGCGCGAGCCGGTGAACCCGACGGCCTTGATCCGAGGGTCCGCGACCAGTGCGCCGCCCAGCCAGTTGCTGGTGCCGAACAGGATCGAAAATGTGCCCTCCGGCAACTTGCAGGCCGTCACGGCCGCCCGCACTGCCTGGGCAACGAGTTGGGACGTGCCGGGATGCGCCGGGTGCGCCTTGACCACCACCGGACAGCCGGCGGCCAGGGCGGACGCGGTATCGCCGCCGGCTACCGAGAACGCCAACGGGAAATTGCTTGCGCCGAACACGGCGACCGGGCCGACGGCGATGTTGCGCAACCGGATATCCGAACGCGGGAGTGGTTTGCGGTCCGGTTGGGCGGGGTCGACCCGCGCATCCAGCCAGTGCCCGTCGCGCACGACTTGCGCGAACAGGCGAAGCTGACCGACGGTGCGGCCACGCTCGCCTTCGATGCGTCCGCGTGGCAGTCCGGTCTCGGCCACGGCGCGCTCGATCAAGGGGTCGCCGAGCGCCAGGATTTCGGATGCGATCGCTTCGAGGAAAGTGGCGCGTTGCTCCAGCGATGTTTCGCGGAACGCATCGAGCGCGGCCGACGCGGACGCACAGGCGTGTTCAAGTTCCGCGGGGCCGGCTTCCGCGAACGGAGGGTCGAGCGCCTCGTTGGTGGCTGGGTTAACCCCGCGGAATGTTCCGGTCACGGGTTGTGCGGTGGACGTCGCATTCATTGTAATGGCTCCGGATTTCTCGGTTCCGCACCCGCAACGGCACGGTGGTGCTGCGTCAGGCGGTGGCGGCCCTTGGTCCGGCGATCAGGCCCCACTCGGTCAACCGGCGGCGCAGCTCGACGGACTGGCGTTCGGTCAGCGGCCATGCGCCGGGCGGGCGAACGTGGCCGCAGTCCTGCCCCATAAGTTGAAGCGCGGATTTCACGACGGTGACGTTTGTTCCATTATTTTCTTCGGCCCGCAGTTCCTCGAAACTGTTCATCGTGGAGATGAGCGTGTTCGCCCGCGCATAGTCACCGGCAGCGAGCGCGCCGTGTATCGCCATCGAATGCTCGGGCCACACGTTGATCAGGCCCGAGGTGAAGCCGCGCGCGCCGACGGCGCACAACGGCGGCGCCCAGGTTTCAGCCAGACCGCTAACCCAGACGATCCCAGGGTCGGCCCGGCGGATCGCCTCGGCCAGCCGCAGCGGCGTGGGGCAGGCCCATTTTACCCCGACGACGCCGGGAATACGGCAAAGCTGCTCGATCGCATCGAAACCGATGCCGTCGTTGCGCAAGTAGAGCACGACTGGCAATCCCTGGCCGGCGTCCGCGATGCGCTGGACATAGGCCACGACGCCGCGCGGTGCGACGAATGGGTCGGGCGGCTGATGGACCATCAAGGCGGCGGCACCGGCCTGGCGGGAAGCCTTGGCGAGGACAACGGCATCGCCGATGCTGCGCCCGACGCCGGCGAGCAGCGGCACCCTGCCGTCGATCAACTCGGCGGCCGCATTGACCATCCGTTCGGCCTCGGCGGTGGTCAGGCCGTAGAACTCGCCGGTGTTGCCGTTCGCGGTCAGGATATGGACCCCGGCTCGGACGGCCCGGTCGATGACTGGCTTCAGCAACTGCGGGGCAACATGATCATCCTTGTCGAAAGGCGTCACGAGGATGCCGGAAATGCCGGACAGCGACGGGATGAAGTTTGGATTGGGCGATGCCATGGTGCGGTCTCTCCTTCGACAAAACGATCCAGTCCCGCGCAGGACTGGGTCATTGAGATGATGCGGGGCTACGATCGCGCCGGGCGATTATCGGCGAAAGCCGGACTGAGCGCGCCGGTTGAGATCCGGTCGCGTTCCCGAGGACGGTGTGTCGGTTGGCTGTAATGACAGTCGGGCATCATTCCCCCTGATCGGCACGTGTCGGCTGCATCGCTTGCTGGTTGCGGCGGATGGGATCTGCCATGAACGGCAGCGCGCGGCGCAGAGCCAACCTCTCATGGCACTGGCATCTCGTCAAGTCGTCTGACAAGATGTGCATGTGTTCCCGAACAGGAGTCGTGCATGACGGATCTGAAGCTTGTGCCCCAACGCAAGGAACGCCTTGCCGATCTGCTCTATGGGCAGATCCTGGAGCAGATCGTGTCCGGCGCGCTGAAAGAAGGCGACAAACTGCCGTCCGAGAACCAGATCTGTCAGACCTCGCAGATTTCCCGCCCGACGGTGCGGGAGGCGTTGATGCGGCTGCACGCTGACGGATTGGTGACGACGCGCCAGGGTTCAGGGACGTTCGTGCAGAAGCGGCCCTCGGACCACCTGACGCGGCTGGCCAAGGTGTCGGACATCGCCGGGATGCTGCGCTGCATGGAGGTGCGCATCGCGCTGGAAGGTCAGGCGGCGACACTGGCTGCGCTGCGGCGAACCTCGGGCCAGATGGATCACATTTCCGAGACCCTTCAGGCGCTGAAGGTCGCGTTCGACACCGGCAGTGTGCCGGCGCAAACTGATTTCGCGTTCCACCTCGCGGTCGCGAACGCTAGCGGCAATGCGATGTTTGCCGAGCTTTTGGAGGCACTGAACGAAACCATTCGGTACACGATGACGGTGGCGCTTGGGATCACTAGGGTCGGCTCGAAAGAGCGAGCGCGGCGGGTGTTCGATGAGCATGAGGCGATCGCCGAAGCGATTGCACGCGGGGATGCTGAGGCGGCCGGCCTGGCGATGCGTTACCATTTGCACCGCTCGCGTCAGCGGGTGACCGACGGGCAGCGCGACCAGTGACTACTTGGTGGATAACTTGTCATACAAAAATCTAATTCGCGCGGTGTGGCCGTAAACCTATTTGACAAGTTAGCCGTGTCTGCTCATAACGGGTCCACCGTGGTGCTGGCGCGGGCCGGGCACAACGTGGGCAGGAACAGATGCAAGCACGCAGCAGCAAACGGAGGTCCACTCAAGGCTCGGGAAAGAGGCCACGGGTCGACTGCCTCGTTGATGCGAAGTTGGAGGTGGCCCAGAGCCTTGTCTGGGATGGTCAAGCAAACCGGCTGTTCTGGATCGATACGATGGCAGGACGGCTGCATTCTGTCAGCTTGACGTCCGGCTTCGTGCAGACCTGGTCGCTGCCTTGTCCGATCGGCGCAATTGCTCTGTGCGACGACGGCCGGATTCTGGCCGTGCTGCTCGATGGCATTTATCTTTTCAATCCGGCCACGCAGGATCTCGACTTCCTGGCCGAACTGGACGCGAGGTGGGAGGGCGACAGGTTATGCGGTCGGGTTGGCCCCGACAACGCCTTCTGGGTCGGCGGCACCACGGGTCCTGCGGCCGCATCGCTGTTGCGCGTTGCCGGCGACGGCACGATTGCGCGTGTTGCCGCGATGGACGCCCCCACACCGGCTGGGCTGGGCTGGAGCGCCGACGGGCGGACGATGTATGGGGCAGACCGGGACGGCGGCTGGATCGGGCGCTGGGCGTTCGATCCGGGAACGGGACGCTTGTCGCAGGGCTCGCGTTTCGTAACGAGGGGAGAACATCTTGCCGAACCGAGCGGCGGCGCGGTGGACGTGGATGGCGGCTATTGGATCTGCGACGCGGCAAACGGGTTGGTGACCCGGTTCGCTTCGGACGGGCGGGTGCTGATGCGGATACGCCTGCCGGTGCCCGCGCCGACCACATGTTGCTTCGGCGGGCACGACATGCGGATTCTGTTCGTCGGCAGCCGCCGCGGCGGTCTGGATCCACAGACATTAATCCGAGCCCCGATGTCGGGCGGGGTCTTCATGATCCAGATGGACATACCGGGTGTTCCGATCCAGCGGTTCGAGACCGGACCCAGCGAAGGAAGGCAATAGCGCGAGGCCGGACAACGGCACGAACGTTACGATATCGACAAAAGGTTACCCACCTGCGCCGGTCACGCCGGTCACCGGGTTACAGACTTACGCGGTGAGCGCGACGGACGGACGCAGCTTGCGCGCGACGACCCGGCCGTATGTCAGCAGCGATATCCCGCCCAGGACCACGAGGCCGCCCAGAACCATGAACCCTGACATGTAAGACCCGGTATAGCTGGTCAACAGGCCAACAAGGAACCCGGCGATCGTCCCGCCGCCACCGGCACCCAGGCCGTTCATGATCCCGGACGCCGCGCCGATGGCCTTCGGATCGACAGTCGATTGGAGGATCGACCAGATATTCGGCGTGTAACTGCTGGCGTAGTAGCCAAGCGCCACGGTGATCAGTCCCAGCTTGGCGTATCCGCTGTCGACCGTGGGCAACAGAAGCAGCAGCAGACCAGGGACGATCATGCCGATGGACGCGATCAGCACCCTCTTGCCGGTGCGATCACTGAGTTTCGCCATTGGGATCGCCAGAATGATTGCCGCGGCATAGGGCAACGAGCTGGCGAGCGCCTGTCCCAGCCCGGTAAAACCAAGCGACCGCACAGCTAACGGAATCCAGAGCGTGATCCCCCAGAACAGCATGCCCTGCGTAATGTAGCTGAACACGACGAGCAGAAACGCTGCGCCACCCAGGGATTGCAAGGTCAGCTTCTCCTGCTGTTGCCCTTGGTTGTGCACGGCATAGGGCGCTTCCGTCTCAGGGCGAAGCATCGCCATGTATAGCGGAACGATCACAACCAGTCCCAGTCCGCCGGTCATGAAGAACAGGATCCGCCAGCCGAACGCGTCATAGATCGGCGTGAGGATCATGAAGCCGACTGCCAGAGCGATGAACTGACCATAGTA
>JBEKLE010000412.1:0-6319 GCA_050010355.1 Rhodopila sp.
GGCGGAGGTGATCAGAATCGGGGTCTCGACGGAAGATGCGGTAGAGGCCGCGGAGACACGCTTCGCGCCTATCGGGCGATGGCTGGTGTGCGCAGGGCCGCCCCGGGATCATCCTGGAGCCATTGCCTCGGTGACCGTCCCGCGGCATTCGCCGAAGCCGATCGAGGCGTAGCCGTCGCGGCGGGCGGTGCCGCGGAAGATGACCTCGTCGCCGTCGAGCAGATACGTGCGGGTCTCGCCATCCGGCAAGGATGCGGGATTCCGGCCGTTGCGGGTCATTTCAAGCAGGCAACCCGCCGAACCGGGTTCCGTGCCGGAGATCGTGCCGCTGCCGAACAGGTCGCCGGGCTGGAGATTGCAGCCGTTCGAAGGTGTGATGCGCCACCATCTGCGCCACGGTCCAGTATAACATGCTGGCATTTGACCGGGACAGGACATGTGGCGCGGCTTCGGCCGCTCGCATTTTCGGGGTCAGCAACAGGACCTCGAAGGCGATGTCGAGGCAGCCATGCGCCTGGTCCGCCGGATCGTTCAAATGTGGCAACGGTGTGGGATCGCCTGGCGGGCGTGGCGGCTGGGCGATACGGAACGGCGCCAGCGCCTCGGGCGTAATGATCCAGGGCGAAACGAAAGTGGACAGGCTTTCGGACAGGAACGGACCCAGGGGCTGCGATTCCCATGCCTGTATGTCGCGGGCCGACCAGTCGTTCAGCAGGCAGAACCCGGCGACGTGGCGTGACGCCTTGGCGATCGGTATGGGGGAGCCGATTTCGTTGCCCGGTCCGATCCAGACTCCCAGTTCCAGTTCGTAGTCCAGATTGCGGCACGGCCCGAAATCCGGGGCATCCTGCTGGGGTGGCTTGCGCTGTCCGTTCGGCCGCCGAACCGAGCCGCCGGATGGGCGCACCGACGATGCGCGGCTATGATACGCCACAGGAATGTATTTGTAGTTCGGTGCCAGTGGATTGTCCGGCCGGTTGATCGTGCCCGCGGTGCGCGCGTGATGGATGCCGGCGAAGAAATCGGTGAAGTCCCCAACACGGGCGGGCAGGTGCATAACGCAATTTGCTGAGGCGTGCAGAAGCCGGCCGGCGATCGTCTGGATCTTTGCCGCATCGGGGCCTTTGGCGTCCAGTATATCGCCGACGCGCCGCCGCAAAGCCTGACGCGCCGCGGGGCCGGCTTCGAGCAGAGGGTTCAGGGTTCGCCCGACTGCCGCCTCGGCCGCGTCGCGTGCCGCACCGGTGAACAGACCCGCCTCAAGCGCCGAACCAAGGTCCAGGATCTGGTCGCCGATCGCGACACCGCCACGCGCTGAACTGGCGTCGGGGCTGAACACGCCGAGGGGAAGGTTCTGGATCGGGAAAATCGCGTGGCCGTGGGCGGACGCCACCCAACTGGTGCGGCCAGCGTCGTGCGTTTCGTCGATCATCGGGTGCTCCCTTTTGGGTTGGGGAGTGGATAGCGCGGGCTGCGCCGCGGGTAAAACGGGGGGAATCGCCTCGGCTCGCCGACCGGAACCGGATCGAGGGAGCCCGCGCCTCGCTATGTCATGCCGGTGCTGATGAAGCAACGACCGAGCGGGTCCGTAACAAACTGCTGCCTGCGGTGCAGACCGAGCGGGAGGCGACAAAATCACGCGGCTTTTTTGATGCGCTTCCCCTTGTTTGCACGCGTCTGGCTCGGTGCACTGCCGCCCTTGGCACGATCCAGCACGAAGCGGGCGTAATCGTCCATGTCGCCGTCGAATGGCTTGACAGTGCCGTCGGCGGCGAGCCAGAGGCGGTCGGCGACGAGTTCTATCAGGGAGCGGTCATGGGTGATCAGGATGACCGCGCCCTGGTAGTCGTTCAGCGCATCCAGCAGGGCGCGGCGGCTGTCGATGTCCAGATGGTTGGTCGGCTCGTCCAGGATCAGCAGATGCGGGGCGGCCATCGCGACGAGGTTCAGCAGCAGACGGGCACGTTCGCCGCCGGACAGGTTCTCGACCGTGGTGGACTGTTTGTCGAACCCGATGCCGAAGCCGGCGAGGCGGGAGCGATGGGCGGTTTCGCTGTCGTCGGGGCGCTCGCGGCGGATGATGTCGAGCGGGGTGTCGGCGGGGTTCAGCGCCTCGATCTGATGCTGGTGGAACCAGCCGACCTTGATGCGTTTTTCCCGCGTCATGTGGCCGGCCAGCAGGGGCAGAGCGCCGGCCGCCATTTTGGCGAAGGTGGATTTGCCGGCGCCGTTGACGCCGAGGAGTCCGATGCGGTCGTCGACGTCGAGGCGGAGGTTGAGGTGGCGCAGGACCGGTTTGCCGTCGTAGCCGACCGACGCCGCTTCGAGGCCCATCAACGGCGGGGCCAGGGGGCGTGTCGGGGAGGGGATTTTGAACGGGGCGACGCGTTCTTCAATAGTGGAGGCGACAGGTTCCATCTTGGCGAGGCGTTTCATGCGGGACTGGGCTTGCGCGGCCTTGCTGGCCTTGGCGCGGAAACGGTCGACGAAGCTTTGCAGGTGGGCGCGTTCGGCCTCCTGCCTCGCGGCGAAGGCTGACAGCAAGCGGGCTTTTTCAGCGCGGCGTTTCTCGAAGTCGTCGTAGCCGCCGGTGTAGAGGTCGAGTTTGCCGGCTTGCAGGTGCAGGATGGCATCGACGGAGTTGTTCAGCAGTTCGCGGTCGTGGCTGATGATGATGGCGGCGTTGGGGTATTTGCGGAGGCGGGCCTCCAGCCACATGGCCCCTTCGAGGTCGAGGTAGTTGGTGGGCTCGTCCAGCAGCAGCAGGTCGGGTTCGGCGAACAGGGCGGCGGCGAGGGCGACGCGCATGCGCCAGCCGCCGGAGAACTCGGACATCGGGCGGGCGAGGTCGGCGGTGGAGAAGCCGAGGCCGGCCAGGATTTCGCCGGCGCGGGCGGGGGCGCGGTCGGCGTCGATCTCGATCAGGCGGGCGTAGATGTCGGCGATGCGTTCGGGCTCGGCGGTTTCCAGTTCGGTGTGGAGGGCGTCGCGCTGGTGGTCGGCTGCCAGGATGGTGTCGAGCAGGCTGACCGGGGTGGCGGGATGCTCCTGGTCCACGCTGCCGATGCGGGCGCGTTTGGGGAGGCTGATTTCGCCGCCGTCGGCGTGAAGTTCGCCCAGGATCAGCTTGAACAGAGTCGATTTGCCGACGCCGTTGCGGCCGACGAGGCCGACCTTGGCGTTGGAGGGGATCAGGACGCTGGCATGGTCAAAGAAGCGCCGTCCCCATGCGTTGAACACGAGGTCATCGATTTGCAGCATAGGTGAAGGAGCCGTTCAGTCCGCTTGGAGGGGAGCGGCGGTGTGTAGTGGGTGCGGGCGGAAAACGCCAGGGGTTTGGCGGGCGGCTATACAAATGTGGGGCACTTTTGCTTGTTCACGGGTGGGTGGCGGACGACAGGGAGGCAAGTTGGAAGGCGGATGACGACGGATAAGAAGGATTAAGACGGATGGCGTTGGCGCTGCCTCGGTTCGGGTGGTTTCGCCTGTATTGGATTGGGCGAACGTCGGCTCATCCTGATTCTGGGGGTGTGCTCGCAATTTCTGCCGGTGGTTGTTTGCGATCTGCTATTGAGGGGCGCCTTTGACGTGGGGCTACGTGGCGAACCGTTTGCATCCGAATTGCGTTGTGTTTGCGCCAACCGCTGGGATGCTGGGATATGAATCGTTCTACGGCCGCTCTTGTCAGTTTCGCCTCTGTCGCTGCCGCTGCGTTGGCGGGCGGACGCTATGGGCCGCAGCGTCCGCGCGAGGCGGTCTGGTATGGGTCGCTCTCGAAGCCGTCGATCACGCCGCCCGGATATGCGATCGGGATCACCTGGGGCGTGCTCGAGACGCTGCTCTGCGTGACGGGTTACCGGATGCTGACGAGGCCCGGAAGCGCTGCCCGAACGACGGCGCTGACCGGGTGGTGGGCGACACTCGGTGGGCTGGCCGGGTTCCAGGCGGTATTCTTTGGGCGGAAGAAGCTTGGTGCCAGCACGGCCGTCGCGGCCGGCATGTTGGCATCGACGTCAGCGACGGCATTGAGCGCGGCGCGCGCCGACACGGTTTCGGCGGTTGCGATGACGCCGCTGGTTCTCTGGACGGCGTTCGCGGCGCTGCTGAGTGAAGAGGTCTGGCGGCGGAACTGACGCGGTGGTGCGGCGACTGCGCTCCAGCGTGATGGTCTGGCAAGGTCCGGATGTTTCCGATCAGTTCCGAGCCGGCCGCTCGAGTCGCTTTACCTGTCGATGCCGGCCGGCGGCAAAAATATGTGCTGAGGCGAGCGGCAGGGCCGGCGCCGGCGCTGTATCCACCTGCATCAGCGGCTGGTCTTTCAGTGGTTCATAAGCTGATTTGGCAAATAACGATATGCGCCGGGGATGGGTGCGCCACCCGCGCGCAGGGTGGCGGGGTTGCCGGCCCTCGCGCGAGACTGTTCCTGCGTCGCCGGCTTATTTTTTTTCTTTCCGGCCAGGATTGCATTGACGATTCTGAGGTCCGGTATTACGGGGGGGGGGGGGGCGGGCGTGTATATGTCCGATTGGTCCGAAGTTTCAGTTCAAGTGTGCCTTGGGAGGCCACTGCGATCGGGGTTCCGAATGAACCAGACGACACCGAAACTACGGGATCTTGCGAGAGATCTTATCGTCCATGAAACGTCGGGGCGCAACCCGTCCGAGGCCGATGCAGCGACGGTCTTTCACGTTACCGAAAAACTGCGTGCTCATCTGGTGAATTTGATGGGCAAAGGTGGCTTTCGAGCGCTGCTCGCGCGCGCGCTAGCACTGGCGAGCGTGGAGGTTTTGTGGTTAGATAAAGTCCAGGTGAACGCAGCGGGAACGTTCGAAGGATTGGAGACGGCCCGCCGGGACGTCGATCCGGCTGACTATCTCGAAGGCAGAGTCGCTGTGCTGGCTCACTTGCTCGGACTGCTGGTGGCGCTGATCGGGCCGGATTTGGCGGAACGGCTGGTAGCAGAGATCTGGCCGGACTTGCGTTCGACGATATCGCTTTCTGTGGACCGCGAGGTGCAAAGTGACGCGGACAACTGACAAACCCACAACCACTGGTCCGGCGGAAACCTTAAACGGGCCGGCCAAAGTCGCGATCCGCAGACTGCTGACGGGCGTGTCCGGGATGGATGACATCCTGGGCGGCGGCATTCCAGAATTTTCCGTGACCATCGTCGCGGGCACGCCCGGAAGCGGCAAGACCACGCTGGCCCATCAAATCGTGTTTTCCAATGCGACGCCGGAAAGACCCGCGCTCTATTTCACCATTCTCGGCGAGCCCGTCGTCAAGATGCTGCGCTATCAGCAGCAGTTCGATTTTTTCGACGCATCCAGGATCGGCCGTGATATCCGCTTCATCAACCTGTCCGACGTGGTGATGGATCGCGACCTGAACGCGGTGCTGGATGAGATCACGCAGCAGGTCACGGCGGCCAATGCCGGCGTGGTTGTCGTGGACAGCTTCCGGAGCCTGGCGCGCAAAGCAATGAGTGACGTGGGTGAGGCCGACGTGCAGTCGTTCGTTCACCGCCTGTCCGCGTTTCTGACCAGTTCCGAGGTCACGACGTTTCTGATCGGGGAATATTCCGAGGGAGAGATAGAGGATAATTCCCTGTTCACCATTGTCGACGGCATTCTCTGGCTGTCTCAGGTGGCGGAAGGAAACTCCGTGGTGCGGAAACTGCAGGTCGTCAAGCTGCGCGGCCAGGCGACCGTACCTGGACTGCACACGGTCCGGATCGGTCACGACGGACTCCAGGTGTTCTCGCGCAGCCTGGGACTGATGCGCAACAAACCGAGACCGGCGCAGCGCCGGATGCTTTCCACCGGAATCGGCGAGCTGGACAAGATGCTCGGCGGCGGTATCCATGAGGGCGACAGTCTGCTGGTGGCCGGACCGTCCGGGACGGGCAAATCGGCGCTGGCGACGCAATTCATTGCGGACGGGCTGCGCCACGGGGAGCCGGGGATCATGGCGATCTTCGAGGAGCGCCCGGAGGGGTACTGGAAATCCTTTATCTGCGTCCGCTCGATCTTTCGGTGGACGAGACGATGTTCGCCATCCTGGAGGCGATAAAACGGGTGGGCGCCAAGCGGCTGGTGATCGATTCGCTGGTCGGTTTCGAGATGGCGCTGGCGCCCGGGTTCCGCGCCGACTTCCGCGAATCGCTGTACCGCATGATCGGGGCGCTGACGGGCGCGGGGATCACGATCCTCAGCACCGTCGAGGTGGAGGACAACTTCAGCTCGCTCCAGTTCAGTCATTACGCCATTTCGTTTCTCACGGATGACATCATCCGGCTGCGGTATGTCGAGATCGATGG
>JBEKLE010000413.1:0-6194 GCA_050010355.1 Rhodopila sp.
CTGGGCATGAGCAACGGTGCCCGCGCCGGCCTGACGGGCTTCGTCGCCGGCCTCGCACGGCAGGTCGCGCACCATAACGTGGTGATCAACAACATCCTGCCCGGCCCGTTCCTCACCGACCGACTGCGCGGTGGGTTCCAGGAGGCCGCCCGCAAAACCAACCGCCCGGTCGACGAATTGGTTCAGGAGCGGCTGTCGAAAAACCCAGCGGGCCGCGCCGGCGACCCGGCGGAGTTCGGCGACGCCTGCGCGTTCCTGTGTTCGGCGAGAATAGGCTTCATCGTCGGGCAGAACCTGCTGCTGGACGGCGGCGCGTTCAATTCCGCCAGCACGTGACGCGACGTTCTTGGCGTCCGCTGGTCCGTCCTCGTAAAGGCGCGACGCACCCGGCCAGCACCTGCGGCGCGGTAATGCACCGCAGGGCGGGTCAGCTGATCGTCGAAAGTCAGTGGTGGACAACCGCCAGCGGAGCCTCACCCAACTCAGACACCATTGCTTTGCCCCTGGTCTCGGGTCCGAGCACCAGGGCGACGATAAACACCAGCGCCGCGCCGAATTGTGCCACGAGCATCGGGATCACGAAACCGCTTGCCTGGCCGGCCGCGAACCACGTCAGGATCGGCGCCGCAAGACCGGCCCAGATCGCCCCCTGATGATAGCAAAAGCCCGCCGCGGTCGCGCGCACTTCGGTCGGGAACCGTTCGGTCAGATAGCTGGGATTCTGTCCATACATACCGCCAAAGAAGAAGCCCTGAACCGTGAACGCAACAACGGTCAGAGTATAGTCGGACGTGAGCAAATAGAACGGCACAATGAAAAGTCCGATCAAGGCCGGTATCATCATCGCCCAGCGGCGGCCCAGCCGGTCTGCGATCCAGCCCCAGAAGCCGCTCGCCACGAAGCCCGTGATGTTGCTGAGCGCGACCGGCAAGGCAACCAAGGCCGGGCCGAAGTGCATGTCGCGCTGCAGATGCGTCGCAAACATGCCAAACGTCGAATAATAAACGACGAAGCCGCTCGCCATCCACAGGCACGCGGTCATCGTGTTGCCGATCATCTTGCGGCGGAAGATGCTCAGCAGCGGCGCATGCACTTCACGCTTCTGCGCACGCTGGATTGCCCGGTTCTCCACCCAGATCTCCGGCTCTTTAACGTTCTTGCGGATCCACAGGACCGCGAGCGCCGGCAACACACCGATCCAAAGCAGGCCGCGCCAGCCGATCGCGTCGTAGAGCAAGGCATAGACGACGCTGGACATCAGGAAGCCGATCCCCCAGGACCCTTGTAACAGACCGCTCATCAATCCGCGTGAGCGTATGGGCCATGTTTCCATCGCCAGTGCGGCTCCCGCAGGCCATTCCGCCCCCATACCAATGCCGAGCAGCGCGCGGAAGACAAACAGGAAAGTGAAAGTCGGCGAGAAGCCCGCGATAAAGTTGCAGGCCGAATACCACAGGATCGAGATCATCAGGGGTTTCTTGCGGCCGATCCGGTCGGCGAGCCAGCCGGACGCGGTGGCACCGACAAGACGCAGCCACAGTGTAACGGTGAACACCGTGGTCACCTGGACCAGCGGCACGTCGAACGACTTGGCGATCGGCACCATGATCAGCAGAAAGATCGTGAAATCGAACGCATCCAGCGTCCAGCCCAGCCACGCGGCGATCCATGCCATCCACTGATCCTTGGTTGGTTCTCTCCACCAAGGTGTTTCGTCTGCGCTCCCTAGGAAAGTTGCCATAGACCCTGCTCCCTGTTATTATAATTTTGCAACATTATGAGTTACACAGAAACGACCCGACGCCGCCGCAGTCGGGCGAAGTCGTTGCTCGGTGCGCGTCCGGTTCCGGTGGTACTCCCGCCCCGGCGTCAACGCTGAGGCCGGGGAAAGCCGCCTTTGTTGCGGGCGATAATCGTTGCGAACGTCAATTCTTACGCAAAATCAAGTCTGGCGGCGGCGATAGAGATCGATTTGATCAGGGACCACAGGATAGCACGTGTGCGCTTTTCGCCTGTGTCACGCATTTTTCGCCGGCGCAAGCTGGCGCAAGCGACTTTCGCAAGCGGATGACATGAACAAAGATTTATTTGGCAGCAGAGAGTGAACGTCCCTCGCATCCACCTGTGGACCACGCCCGTGCCGTGTCGATCGGCGCTTCCCAATCTGGAAAAGGACCGGCACATCGGCGTCTCACCGACGAGCATGCCGCGGCGACGACCGGAGACACACCGTCCACGCCTCCGTTGATCCGGGCGAAGGCCGTGAATATCGGCCTTTGGCGGGATGACGCGGTAGTCCAGTCCGAGAGGCTCAACGCGCGTTGGTATCATTTCAGTCCCAAACGACCTAGGAAATGTTTCTTGACAAAACCTACAACCAGTGGTAGAAGCCTCGGCACCGCATCTTGGGCCGGACAGTATGATCGAGAACACAACCCCTATCACCAACCCCGCCCAGGAAGGCGCTATCGGACCTGACACCCCGGTCCGTCCCGCCGACGCTCTCATCAGCCTGATCGTCACCCTTCTCGCACCGATGTTCCTCTGCGTCAGCGGCGGCGACATCGGTTTCGCCCGTGCCGCAGCGCTCGAGACCCTGAACGCCTACGGCGCCCGCAACCACTCAGACCTCATCGCCATCGGCCAGATCGTCGCCTTCGGCCTCGCCACGATCGGTTCGCTCAGCCTGTCCATGGCCGACGACATTTCGCTCTCCATGACCCTTCGCCTGCGCGGCAACGCCACGGCCTTGAACCGCGCCGCCGAACAGAACCGCCGCGTGTTGCGGGAAGCCGCCGCGCGGCCCGGTCAACCGGCACATCCGCCGGAACCCGAAATGCACCCCGGCGAAGCCATCAGCGATGCCGACCTTCTGGTCGCCGCAACCGAGGCGCCGAAAGCCGCCACCCGCGACGCAGCGCCAGCAATTGTCCAGGCGCCCAACGCCGCCTTCCATCAAGCGCCATGGGCGCAAGCGATGACCAACGCGGCAGCGACAGTCACCGCCGCGACCCTGGCCGCCCTCCCACCAATGGAGCATCGCGCCGTGTCACTGCGATCCGCCATGCTGACCACCACCACCACCAGCAGCTTGCTGTCGGGCGCAGGCACCCCGCCGCTCAACCCCGTCATCCAAACCGCAATGACCAGACCTCAGTCCGGCATATCGAACAACTGACACCACCCGTTCGGGCTGACCGTCCCCTCGACCACCTGGCACGAAGCCGGCCGCCGGAAGAATGTGCACCCCGCGCAACTCAGTCCACCGCGCGGCGTATCCTGGTACTTCGCCACCGCCGGCGAAACCTTCAAAAGCACCTGCCCGGCGGCCCGGTGCGCCGCGCAGACCGCCGCCGTCAGCAGGAACCGGCGAGACGCCTTACCCGCCCTTGCTGACATAGCCGTACCGCAGATTGCTCCGCCCCGGCCCGTTCGCCTGGTAATCCGTCTTGATCGAGGCGAAACGATCCCGCCTCACCAAGGACGCATGTTGCTCAAGCCCGTACAGCCGAGCCGAGTTGCCGCTGAAGATCGCCGTCTTGACCGGGCCGTCCGCGCCACCCAGCGGATGAAAGCCATGCTTCTTCTGCATGTCCTCCGGAATTTCCAGCCGCCGCAGGCCCTCGATCTGCCACTGCGGCGCACCCGTCCACACCGCGTCCGTTCCCCACACGATCCGGTCCGGTCCAAGCCCCTTCACCAGAATCCCCATCAGAGCCGCCGCCAGCCGAGGCTCCGCCACCGACGTCCAAGCAAACAACTGACCCAGATCGCCATAGACGTTGCGCACACCGTACTTATCGGGAATCTCCGCCAGATCGCTGACCCACGAACTCCGCCCTGTCGTATCGAACTCCGCCATTCCATCCGCCGGATTGCCCCCTACCCAGCGATAGCCCGAGTGATAGACAAGGAAGTTAAGTTGAGGAAAATCCTTCGCCGCCCGGCCGATGTCACTGACATCGGCATAGGGCCGCAGCCGGGGGAACTTCGCTTCGACCGCCGGCGCGAACAATCCCTTGTGGATGCAGACATTCCGGATGCCCGTCCGCGCTATCCTCTCATAGAACGGATACATCAGCGTCTGATCGTCGGCATGCCAGGGAAAATTCGCGAGTTCCTTATGCGTATTGTCGCCGACCGTGTAGCCCTTCCAGGAATCGGGTTTGAAACGTTCGATCGCCTCGTCGACCTTCTCCAGCCAGCCCGGCTGGCCCGGCGTAAACGTAAAATGCGCCAGCATCCGCTTCGAACCGGCCTGCTGATTGACCATCTCGCGGGTCCTGAACACCTGCTCCTGCGGAATGAACCAGTCCTCCGGCACGTCGGACGGAGAATTCGACAGCAGCGCGACCTTGGTGTCGCTGTCCATATATATTTCTTTGACGTAATTGCCGTATTTCAGATCGTCGATCGTCTGTTCCTTGCCCGACAGCTCCTTGTTCCAGCCAAACCGGCCCACAGCTTCCCGGCCCGCGACGAAGCCCGTCAACCGCGTGTCGTCGCGCAGGAAATGCGAATGCCCGTCGATGATCATCTGCCCGGACAACGCATCCACCCGCGCCGCGGCGAGTTCCGGCGTCGCCGCCTCTGCCTCGGTCACGTCGAAAATATTGCCGAACACCTGATTGATCGCCACGAACGACGCCGCCATGCCCGCGGCGGTCTGGAAAAACTGCCGGCGCGAGGTTCCCTGGCGTTTCGCGAGACGGTCGCTCATGTCGGTCAGCCGCGCCTCCACCTCGCGTTGCCGTGCGGACTGCGGCACCGGCTCAAATTCGTCGCTGGACACGATCTGCGTCGGCACCGGCGAAGGAAAGGAAGCGGTCTCGGCCGGCAGCAACCCGCTGATCATTTCATCCGTCAGATACTTCATGGCACTTCCCCTCCGAGGCGGCCTTCACGGCGCCCTTGGCGACCATTAACATTCCGTCCCCCACCTGTCATCGCCACCGCCTGCAAGCGCAGGGGAATCGCATTTGGAATTTCCTCGACAGGCGAATCGCCGCTTGCCCGATTCGGACGCGATGGATTCTACCTCCGGTGTTCCAACCTCGGAGGCTGCGTTGGACCAGTTTATCGCCGCTTCGGGGGACTGAAGGACCCACGAACCGGCAATGCCGGTCTGCACTGTTCATCGCGCTGTGCGCTGTCCTAAGCAGCGGCCGGGGTACGACCGACATGGCGAGGTTCGCAGACGCAAAATTGGCGCTCTGCCCATCCGGTCCGTGTGGCGGCCACCCCCGGTTCTCATCGCCGGCCGGGCCTCCTACCTTGATCACATCCGCACCGAAATCGGCCATCAGTTGCGTGCAATGAGGGTCCGGCCAGCACGCGACTCAGATCGACAACGCGGATGCCATGCAGGACTTTCATCTGGCCTCGGTTTATGACCAAACATTGCCCCAACGAAGCAGGCAGGAGAACCCCGGTGAGCGAAGCGTTGGAACGGGCGCACGAGACGATCGAGGAGCATTCCGAACACTCCGATACCTGGGCGCGCGGTGTGGCCGTGCTGGTATCGGTCCTCGCGGCCGTGCTGGCGCTGACCGAGATCGGCGGCAAGGCAGCGCAGAACGCCTACCTGACGCAGCACGTCGCGCTGTCGAACGAATGGGCGTTCTACCAGGCTAAGAATCTGCGCTCCGTGGTGCGGACCTCGGAGGCCGATCTGCTGGCCAGCCTGCCCAATGCCTCCGATCCGGCGATACAGGCTCGGATCAAGGAAGCGACGGAATACGCCGCCCGCATGCGTGACGACCCGGTGGGCGGCGAGGGCATGAAGCAGCTTGCGGCCACGGCACAGCAACAGCAAACCGCCCGTGATGAGTTCGAGCATCGCTATCACAGCTACGAATACGCGGTCGGCGCGCTGGAAATCGCCATTGTTCTGGCATCCGTCTCGGTCGTGACCCGCATCCGATGGCTGACCCTCGGCGCCGGCGCCATCGGTGCCATCGCCGCCGCCGGGTCTCTGGGAATCGCCATGCACTTGTTCTGATAGTTTGAAAAAGAATGCCATCGAGCACCGCAGTCGGCAAAAAAAACGTCAATGATCCCAAAGGGCATTCATTTTCAAGTTCGATCGATTTTCAGTGCGCCAAGCGAAGCTGGCGCTTTCCAGCCGGTGCAAGTCCGGTGAGGGTAGGGCAGTAGCATGCCGCCCTTTAGCGAGTGTTGCGTGGTCGCCGGCG
>JBEKLE010000414.1:0-5998 GCA_050010355.1 Rhodopila sp.
CGATATGAAACCGGAACCCGAATTCGACCTGTTCAGGGTCGACCCGTCTTGGTACGAGAAGTATTGGCTGGCTCCCGAACCGGTTAAATCGCCAACTTGGGCCATGCGCCTGCTCGGGTTACTCGCCATCTTTCGCCGATCTCAGCAGCGAGTTGACGTGACGCCTGCGCTTCAGGCTCGTCAAGTACCGAGCGGCTTCGCACGAGATATGGATGCGGGCAACCTTGGTGATCGTTTGAGCGAGCAAGGTAATGTCTCGCATTCGTAGCACCGCGTAACGACGCGGAAAATGGCATACGTCGCAAGTCTGGTGGCGCCGATTTTCGCGATCATCGTGATGGGACGTATGGCTGTCTGGCTCCGGGTTCTTCATCCGGACGGGTTGGCGGCGCTGAACGGGTTCGCTTACTGGATTGCCCTTCCAGCGCTGCTATTCGGATCGATCGCGGGAATGCAAACATCCGGATGGCTGGAAATCGCCTGGATCTACCTGCTGGCATCCATTCTAATGTACGCCGCGTCGTTGCTGGCCGCGAGACTCGTTCTAGGAGGGACTTTGGCGCGCGCAGCGGTTTTTGCGCTGAACGCGACCTACGGCAATGTCATTTTTCTCGGCACGCCGGTGGTCTCGGCGGTGTTTGGTCCCGACGGCGTCTCCCTGATCCTCGCGATCATTGCGTTCCATTCCGGAATACTTCTGCCGATCGCGGCTGTGCTGATCGAGATCAGCACGCATCGTAACGGCGGTGTGCTCGTTGTCATCCGGAACACCGCCACCGGACTTGTTCGCAATCCTATTATCGTTGCTATCTTTCTCGGATTCGTTTCGAGAGCAACTGGAATGTCCTTACCGAATCCGATCCAGCAACTGCTTGCATTGCTTGGTCATGCGGCGGCACCGCTTCCCTGTTCTGTCTCGGTGCGTCGTTACCGCCGCTCGCGCGCGAAAGCCCCGTGATGCACGAAGCTGTCTGTGCAACGATCCTGAAGTTGGTAGTTCTGCCAATCGTCGTTGGCACCTTGGCCCGAATGGCAGGGCTTTCCGGCTTGCCATGGACGGTCGCTGTGGTGACCGCTGCAATGCCCACAGGCGCGAATGCTTTCCTGCTCGCCCGCCGAGCGTCGGCGTTCGCGGAAGCGTCTGCCAGTACCGTGGTCTTAGCTACGGCCATGTCGGTGCTGACCATCTCAGGGCTGCTTGTCTGGATTCGTTAGTGTCCGTCCGAGACGTCTGGCGGCGAAGGACCGACGAGGGACTTCCGCCGCTGGGAACGAGGCAACGCAACCATGATGCTGCCCCCCCCAGCGTCGAACAGCACGGCTGGACCGACCCGTGAGACGTTACAGATGGACAATCAGGCTTTGTGCCAGGCCCTGGCTCGGGTCAGGCTTTCGAAGCGTCACCGCGACGAGGCGTGTCGGAACAGCGCCTACCGTCCGCGTTCGCCGTAAACCTCCGCCACATCAAGGATGATCCCAGGCGGATCGAGCCGGATCGCACCGACATTGACCGCCCTCGAAACAATCTCCTGCCCCGCACGCCAATGGTGGATGATCTCCTGGCGGCGCGAGCGGATGACCAGGTAGTGCTGGATTGACGGGACGCGAAAATAGTCGGCCAGCTTTTCGCCGCTGTCGACGGACTGCGTTGATGGGGACAGCACCTCCACGACAATCAGAGGATTGGTCGCAGCGGTCGCATCCGGAGGCAGCGCCGGACCACAGTTGACCACTGCGTCGGGCTCGTAGTCGGTGTCCGCATCGACCTCGATGGTTACGCCATCCGCCAAAGCCTCGCACTCCAGACCAGCCTCGCGGATCGCACGATCGAGGATCGCCCAGACGCGGCTCTTGAGGCGGACATGCTGGATGCGCTCCGGCGACATGGCCACCGGCTCTCCGGCGACGCGCTCGTACCGCTGGGTCTGCCCTTCAGCCCAGCGGTGAAACTCCTCACGTGTCAAGCGCGGTGCCATCCGACCCTCCTGCGTGCGCGAACGTATCATGGCGCGCACATAAAGGGCAGCGGGATTGACGAACCGCCAGCCGTCCACGGTCCCCTACACAGCCCCTTCTGCCCGCAGCATCTCCACAGCCTGAGCATTCAGCCCCAGCCACTCGCCCAGCACCGCATCGGTATGTTCCCCGAGCACCGGCGACGACCGAAGCGCCGGGGGCTTTCCGTTCACCCGTACCGGCCAGCCCGGCATCTTGAAGTCCCGGTGCACCGGGTGGTGCATCACCTGCATGATGCCGCGCTGCTCGAAGGTCGGATCGTTCTGCAGCTCCATCGTATCGAGAACGGCACCGGCGGGAATTTCCGCCTCTCCGACCACGCGCATTGCATCGTGCTTGCTGCGCGTGCGGGTCCACGCAGCGATTATCGCATCCACTTCTTGCTGACGTTCGACGCGATCGATCGGTTCTTTGTAACGTGGATCGCCGATCAGTTCCTCGCGGCCCACCACTTTCAGCAACCGGTCCCAGTGGTCCGGGTTCGCCCGGCTGGTCATGATGTACACGTAATCGTTCGGGCCGCCGCCGGCGCACGGATAAAGTCCCATCGGCGCGTTGCTGATGCCCGGGACCTTGCTGCCGGCTCGCCCGACCACTTTGCCGGTCCGCCCCTGGGTGGCAAAGTTGATACGCATGTAGTGCATGATCGCGTCCTGCATGGCAACCTGCAGCCGGCACCCCTGACCGGTTTCGCGACGCTTGTAGAGGGCGCCCAGAATGGTGATCGCCATCGTCATTCCGGTTCCGGTGTCGCCCAGCGAAATCCCCGGCCGGATAGGCGGGCCATCCGCCTCGCCCGTGACGCTGAACGTCCCGCCGCAAGCCTGAGCGATCATGTCGAAGGCGAGGTTCTTCTCGTACGGGCTGCCCTCGCCGAAGCCCTTGACCTGGGCGTAGATGATCGACGGGTTCAGCTCCCGCGCCACGTCATACCCCAGTCCGAGGCGCTCGATCGCACCGGGGGCGAAGTTCTCGATGCACACATCGGCCTGACGGATCATGTCCTTCACCAGCGCGAGACCTTTGGGCGACTTCAGGTTGACGGTCATCGAGCGTTTGTTGGCGTTGAAGACGTGGAAGTAATACGGATCGGTGTCCGGGTGCCCCGCCCGCAGCCGGCGGCCCGGGTCACCTAGCTTCGGGTTCTCGATCTTCACCACGTCGGCCCCGAGCCACGCGAGGGCTTCGGTACAGGACGGTCCGGCCTCGAACTGGGTGAGATCGACGATCTTCACGCCGGACAGAAACGGCACGTTGGCGACGGCGTCGGAATGTTCAGGCATGGGCGTGTCCCTGGGGTGTTCTTGCGGCAGGAGCAAACCTGCCACACGGCGGATCGGCGGGCCAGGGCGACGGGTCGGAGCTTAAATGCCCGCAGGACTCATTGTCCTGTCAGTTGCTGCACAGGAGGGCATTCTTTCTCAACTCTCAGGTCATGCACGCCTCGAACACCCGCACGTAGTTCCCGCCCAGGATCTTTCCTTTTTCAGCCGGACTGAATCCGGCCCCGAGCAAAGCGTCCGCCAGTTCCGGCAGCCGATCATAATCCGGCAGGATGCTCGGCCCAACGAGCCCGCGCATGTCGGTGCCAAGACCGACATGATCCACCCCAACCGCGTCGGCCATCCGCGCCATGCCGGCCGCCATCGCATCCACTGTCGGGAAGATCGAGGCGGGCGGCCAGACGCCGATCACACCGCCGGTCTGTGCCACCAGCCTGCCATGCTCCGGCAGGATCAGGCGGGTGAACGCGGATGCCCGCGTCGTCAGCGAGGTGTGCGACAGCACCAGCGGCTTCGTCGTTACTGACACAGCACGTTTCACCAGATCGAACGTGCCATGGGCGACGTCGACCACGACGCCGAGCCGGTTGCAGCGGCGGATCACCTCGGCCCCGGTGTCGGTCAGTCCGCCATGCACCGGGGGCTCGGTCTGGATGTCGCCGAGTTCATTGACCCGGTAGTGCGTCAGTTGCAGATGCCGCAGCGACCATTTCGTGTACGCCTCGTCGACGCGATCCGGCTGGCCTTCGAGGAAGTCGGCGCCCTCAGCCGAGATGATCGCCGACGCGGTGCCTGCCCTGGCCGCCCGCAGCCCCGCCGCATCGGTCACCAGAGCCAGACCCTGTGTTTGCACCATCCCGTGCAGCCGGCTGAACGCCAGTTGGCTGTATGTGTAGAGTTCACCCGGATCAGGATCGCGGAAGGGATGCAGCCTGCCGTTGATCAGCTTGTGGGTCGGACCGTCGGACACGATCGCGAGGCAGACCGCCGCCATGCCGCCCTTGCGCATCGGCACGCCGACCGGCCCGAAAGCCTGCCCGCTGTGCATCCGATCCGTGCTGGCGATTCCGCCGGCATGGCTGTGCAGATCCACGGTCGTGGCCGCCTCGATCGCCGCGCGCGCACCGCCCGGAACACCCGCAGCGGCCAGACACATCAACGGCCCCGCCGCCAGCGCTTGCCGCCGCGTCACGCCGGCCCAACCCGGCGGGTCAACCGGCCGCGCCTCGGTCAGCCGATAGCGCGGGCCTTCGTTGTCGTGCTGCACGCGCCAAACGCCGGTCAGCCGCACCGCCCCCGAGGACAACGGAAGCGCCGAACGCGCCTCGACCGCCACGGTCCCGCTGGGATGGCGCGGTGCGCAGCCGGGACAGCAGCCGGGTTCCTGGGTCAACAGGAACCGCGCCGCGCGGTTCTGTCCCGGCAGCGCAACGGGATAGCCCGTCAGGGTGACGCTCTGTCCGTCGGCTGCACCGGCGGCTGCGGATCCCAGAGTCTCCCATCTGATCAGCATCTGTTGCCTCCGCGGCATTGATCATCGCCGTCGGGTCACGGATAAACGCGTAACCTCATCGGGGAACGCTGATGTCCGAGACCGCCGAAACAATCATTTACCACAATCTGAATTGCGGCACCTCCCGCAAGGTCCTTGGGATGCTGCGGGAGGCGGGCGTCGCGCCCAGGGTCGTCGAGTACCTGAAGACGCCGCCAACGCGCGATGAACTGGTTTCGCTGTTGCGCCGGATGGGCAAGACACCGCGGCAGATCCTTCGGCGCAAGGGCACGCCTTACGACGAACTTCGCCTCGACGACCCGGCGAAATCCGACGACAGCCTGATCGACGCCATTCTGGCGCATCCGATCCTGCTGGAACGGCCGGTGGTCGTGACGCCGCGCGGGGTGCGGCTGTGCCGGCCGGCCGAGGAAGTGGCGCCGCTGATCGATTGACACCGTGCAACCGGGGCGAGTGTTGTGAGCCTAACCGCCGCCACCGCGTAACGACCCGGCCGAAGTCGACCCGGACGCATTTGCCAACAGCGCCGCCACCCGGAGCGCTGACGCCAGCGGCCGATCCGGCTCGCGTTTGGCGTCGATCGCCGCAACCAGGGCCGTCAAGCTCTGACCCCGCATTTGTGCCATCCGCATCAAAACCGTCCAGAATTCCGCCTCCAGGGCGACGCTGGTGCGATGGCCCGCCAGGGAGAAGCTGCGTTTGACCAGGCCGCTCAGACGCGCGCTCCGTATCGATGATCCAACTATCGCACTTGACCATGCATTGGCCGGCAATGAAATTGCGGTCACGCAATTGTGTATCCGCCGCCGTCGCTTGTGGCCCGGCACGTCTCCTAACCCTGGACAGTCTCGGATCGTGGCACCGATGGTTGAGTGACGGTCGGTTCGGCGACGGGGCGTTGGCCAGCCGCGGGCTGACTGGCGAGCACGTCCCGCACCATGGCCGCCAACTGTGCCGCGCTGAACGGCTTGCGGAGCAGCGCCGTGCCCGCGCGCTCCGGCAGATCAGCACGCTCGTTTCCGGTGGTGAACAGCACCCGGATGCCTGCGTCCACATTGCTCGCCGCATCCGCCAAAGCGCGGCCGCTCACGCCGCCCGGGAGACCGAGATCGGTGAACAGCAGGTCGATCCCGCCGTGGTCGGCGATCAACCGGAACGCCTCCATCGCATCCGGCGCCTCCAGCAC
>JBEKLE010000415.1:0-5982 GCA_050010355.1 Rhodopila sp.
CGGCCTCGTGACGGGGTTTGCGCGGCTCGTGCTGCCGTGGCTGACCCGTTGGTAGGGGTTGCCGGCGGTCTGAACGATGCGGTGTAATCGTTGCTTCCATCCTGTGTTACCGTCCGGCGGGATTGCCGTAAAAAACCCCCGCTCGGTGGACAACCTTTACAGCGGCGAACGCGGGCGCATTTTCGGCAAATCGACCGGCACGCCGCTGCGGACATTTCTTGAGCGTGTCGGAGCCGGCACGACGTCGCGGCGTCCGCAGACGTTGCTGACGTTCAATCCGGCCGACGCAATCCCGCCGCGCGAACACGGGTTTCCATTCGAATTGCAAATCCCGGCCAGGCGCGGTTTATCGGACTGGCTGTGGCTATAAGATGTTCAGTGGGAGCTGATGATGATCTGCGGTGGCGAAGAATTCCGGGCCATCGGAACATGGTGAAGGTGGGGCAAACCGGCATGCTGGATGCCTTTCAAGTCAATGACCGGCCCGCTTTGTTCCTCGCGACGCCAGTTGGGACAACGGCAGATGAGCGCCGCCGGGGTCCTGGGCGGTTTTGACAGACGTCCTTCCGGCTTTGATCACGCCGCCGCGCATCAACTGGGGTTTCGCTCTTGCCGACTTCCTGGCCCGGTGGGGCGGTGGCGTCCGGCATGACCTGTCCGCGTCAGAGTCGGCCCCGTTGCTGCTTTCGTCCCTGCTGGAGATGGCGGAGGCGGATGACCGGGGCCGGTGGGAGGCGCTCGATCTGGGATATGCCGACCCGCATGGATCGCCGTGGCTGCGGTCGGCGATCGCTGTTCGGCACCCGGGACTGGATGCGTCCAATGTCCTTTGCTGCGCCGGCGCCCAGGAGGGCCTGACTTGCGTCATGCGGGCACTGCTTGCCCCCGACGACCATGCCGTGGTGGTCGTGCCGATCTACCAGCCGGCGGAACAGGCCGTGACATCGATCTGCGGCGCGACCGGCGTGGCGCTGCGGGATCAGGATAACTGGCAACTGGACATCAACGAGGTCGCCGCCGCGATCCGGCCTGATACCAGGCTCGTCCTGATCAACTTTCCGAACAGCCCGACTGGGGCTGCGATCGCGCCGGCGGCTCTGGCGTCCCTTGTTGCGCTCTGCCGGCGGCATGGACTTTGGCTGGTCAACGATGAGGTTTACCGATCGGTGGGGAGCGACCCGGCGTCGCGTGCCCCGCCCGTCTCGGAGATCTATGAGAAGGGCATTTCGATCGATGGCGTGTCGAAGGGCTTCGGGCTGCCGGGGCTTCGGGTGGGCTGGATCCTGTGTCACGACCAGGCGCTGCTGGCCAAAGTGCTGCTCGCCAAAAGTGCCCTGTCGAGCTGCCTGGCAAAACCGAGCGAGGTGCTGGCGCATATTGCGCTGAAGGCGGAGGCCAGGATCGTCGGCCGAAACAGGGCAATCGCGCATGCCAATCGAGAGCACCTGCGGGTCATACTACGGCACCATCCCGATATCTTCGAAGAACCTGTCCTGAACGACGCGGTCCTGGCATTCCCGCGCTATCATGGCACGGATGGCGCCGACCGGTTCGCCGGGCGTCTGGCGTGTGACGCCGGAGTGCTCGTGTTCCCGTCGAGCCTCTGGCACTCGCCGTTGGCCACCGTGCCGGCCGATCGGCTGCGGATCGGTCTTGGCCGTGTCGAGGCCGGTCCGGCGCTGACGGCGCTGGACGAATATCTCACGGTTTGTCGAGAGGCCGGCGCCGACGTGTAGGCGAGGCCGTCCTTATTTCGTACGGGTCGGCGTCGCAGGGCCTCGCGCCGGTGCTGCCACCGGCGAAACAGGTTCCGGCCGCCTCGGTCGGAGTCAGGCCGCTCCGTTCAGCGCGGCGACGATCATCGCGATCCCCTGGGCGTGCCAGCGCTGGATCGCCTTGTGGTCGGCGCCCAGCGCCTTGCCCAGGCGGCGCCAGGGAAACAGGTGACGGTCCGTGACCGGGTGGACCAGACTTCTGGCGCCCACGACCCGGCGCAGCACGTAGCGGTCCAGCGGGATCAGGGGGATCCAACTCATCGCCTCGTCCATTCGGGTGATCTTCTCGGCCGACGGAACCGCCGGGCGGATGCGGGCCTCGGTCCAGCCATACGCCTCCAGCGCTGTGCGCACGATCTCCAGCGAGGACCCGCGCATGCGGGTCGACCATCCGGTGCCGGGCAAGGCGAGCAAGGTCGCGCCGGCCTCCTCCAGCCGATAGACGACAAAGTCGGCGTCAATTTCATAGCCGTTGGTCATCACCGGGCGGATCGCCTGCCTCGGGGCGGCCGCGGCCTTGATTGTGCGGGGCGTCGTCATGTTCAAATCCTTCCTGACCGTTGCGGGTTTGGCCGTGCTCAGCGGATGTTTGCAGGCGGCTCGAAGGGGACGCGCTCCAGGCTGGTGCCGCGATTGATCGCACCCCAGCTTTTGGCGTGACCGGCCGGCAGCGGCTCGCGGCCGGATTCATCGAGGACCGTTACGGCGTTGGCGGGCCGGTGTTCGGCCCCGATGGCGCGGGCGCGTTCAATCACGGTCCAGCGGGCGAGGCCGAGTGCCAGGGCGATGACGTCCCAGCTTGCGCCCTCGGTGCGAAGCCGCCGGATTTGGGCATCCTGTCCTTCGGTCCAGACTGTTTTCCTAGGCATGACGGGCTCCGCAGTGAACAATAAGTGAACACGGCGTTAGTTAGTCAAAGTGACGTCAGGCGTCAATGAAAATAACACATCGCTGAAGGAAAATTTCCCTTGGACAGGGACGGTTTACACCGGAGCCTGAGGGTTTTAGGCCGGATCAGTCCCGCTGGCCCCGCCTTAACGTGCTCTCTGTGCAGCTTGGTGCGCCCAAAAAATTTTGCTGGAAGAGTTAGGTCACGTAAGCTAGACTAACGTCATGAACACACCGCAAGACATCGGAACACGCATCAGCACCATCCGGCGGGAGCGTGGCCTGACCCAGGACGAACTCGCGGATCAGGTCGGCGTGTCCCGCAGCGCGGTCGCCCAATGGGAGACCGGGCGCACCGGACAGGTCACCGGCAACCTGTCCCGCATCGCCGACGTGCTGGAGGTCAACGTCGAATACCTCGTCTATGGTGACAACAAGCGCGCGGCAGGCGAGGTGCGGCAGGGTGATGAGCTCGCGCTGCTACGCCTGTACCGCGAATGCGACCCCGACGACCGTCAGATGCTGTTGCGCACCGCCCGCCGGCTGGCTCGGCGGTGAATGCCGCACGGCTTGTGTCGGACACGCGGGTCCGGACGCCGCGCGACCCGCGTCCCACTCATACCACCAGGGTGGACGTTGCGTGGCGATACCGTTGGCCGCGCCAGAACCATGGAAAAACCGACCTCGGTGCCGGCGGGTCAGACATGGTATTACAACAACGCCGCCGGGCCAGTTTCATCCAGGGTGGGTCGGCCGCAGGCCAGTGGCGAACTCAGACAGAGCGGAGCCTGATCGCAGATCGCGCTCGCGCCGAGTTTTGTGTGAGGAAGACGCAGCGCGCACCGGCGGGGCGACGGACGGCTTGTTGGTGACCATGCTGACGATCCTGCGACAGACAAGGCACGGGCAGAGAGAAGACGTCGGCCGAACGCCTTAGCCGTCATCGGCCGCGCCAGGAGCCGTTTTCCGACCGCCGGGCACCTGCTCGCGTGGACCGGGATGTGTCCGGGCCTGAACGAGCGCGCCCCGCACATTCGATCGGAATGTGCTGTGCAAGCGCAAGTCCTCACGCCTGCACAAAGGCGCGCCCTGGCTGAAGACCATCCTCGTGCATGCGCCTGGGCGGCGACGCGGCTACTATGGAGCGCAATTCAAGCGGCTCCGTGCCAAGCGTGGACCGAAGAAAGCGATCTGCGCCGTCGCCGCCCCGATGCTCACCGCGATCCAGCATATGCTGAAGGAGGGCACGCACCATCAGGACCTCGGCGCCGATCATTTCGACCGCCGTTCGAGCGAGGCCGAAGCCAGGCATCATGTCGCTCAGCTTGCCAGGCTCGGCTTCCACGTCGAGTTACAGCCCGTCGCCCAGGCGGCTTGAAAGCACGTCCCGAGTGCTCGCCTGCACGCTCGTTCAAAGCGTCCGATCAGCCGCCCCGGACCCCGGCAGAAGGAGACCAGCCACGCAAAGCCAGTGAGTTTCTCGGTAGACCAGCCAACCAAAGCCTGCGGGATCCTGTTCTACGACTCATCCAGCGAGCGGGAGTCGCAGGTAGTCCTTCGCACCGATCCAAATCTCGAACCCATCGCGATCATCGTTCGTTCCGTATTTTCGGCTTGGCTCCGTCTGTCACGCTACAGCGCCTCCAACTGCCGCAAAGGCCTCACGACACGGCGAGGAGATTCTGATGCTTCATAGGAATGACATTGACGGTCTGGCCGCTAGCTGATCCTGCCAGTCGCGTCGTCGGAAAGGCGTTGCCAAGTGCAGGCGGATGTGCTGGAGTTTCGAAAGATCATAAGTACTGGGGGCGAGCGCCGCGGCGTGGAGGCTCTCGGAAGCGGGATGCTCGGCAAATCGGGCGATTTCGGGTGCTGGGTCACGGTCTTCGCGAACAGCCTCTTCCAGAAGGGGATTCTTTCACCCATGGACCTTGCGCGGAAAATCGATGGAGTGAAGGCGCGCTCGGCCGGATGGGATACTGCGTGAATCGGCCTACCAAGCGTCTGAATGTGCCGCGGTTTGCAGCCGGCGGCTCAGGGTGTTCAAGGGAGCGCCCCATGGCATGTGCACGACCCTCAAATATCAGGCAAAAGCAGAACTGCGGGCGTTCCTGAAGTTACAAAAATCGCAATCTCCAACAAAGGAGCAGCGTCGATGAAGACTTCCTTACTGTCCGCTTTTATACTTGCGACGGGGGTGGCCGCCTGGGCACCTGCAATCGCGCAGACCTCGCCTCGCCCAGACGCCCCTAGCGCGACGGCGTCGCAGAAACAACCCGCTCAAGCAGACGGTCCCCCGGTGGTTGGGCCCGCAAGCGGCGCCTACAAAGAGAGTTCAGATCCAAAAGCCTGGGACGCCGAGGCCAGAGCGTGGCACAAGGAGCACACTGATGCAAGAGAATCAATTGGCTATAGTGACCAGCAACGGAGGGAGGCGGATCGGAACACCGCTCGCTCCGCCGGTCCGCTGAACGACCAGCAGTAATGATAATCGGTGTCACATGCTGACCTGACGGCGGCGACTGAACCCGGCCGATGACCGCCCGCATCGCGAGCACCATCTGCCGATCCAAGGGCTCAAACGGGCGTACCACTGAATCCATCACGGGAGCGTATCATGAGTAACAAACAATCCGCGAAAGAGGCCCACACACGTGGGCGCCTTGGCACCCCGACCGATTTGAAGTCGGAGGCCACGCGGGACATATCAGCCGCGCTTGAAGGATTGCTGGCGGACGTCTTCGCCCTCTACATGAAAACCAAGAACTTTCATTGGCACATGAGCGGCCGGCATTTTCGCGACTACCACCTGCTGCTTGACGAGCATGGCACCGAGCTCTTCGCGATGACCGACCCTATCGCCGAACGGGCGCGCAAGATCGGCGGTACGACCTTGCGCTCCATCGGCCAAATCGGGCGCCAGCAGCGCATCCTCGACAACGACGCGGACTATGTCGAGCCGCTGGATATGCTCGCCGAATTGCGTGACGATAACAAGCGCCTCGTGTCGATCATGCGCGAGGTCCACGACGTCTGCGACAGCTATGGCGATGTCGCGACGGCAAGTCTGCTCGAAGTATGGATCGACGAAACCGAGCGGCGCACCTGGTTCTTATTCGAAACGACACGCAACGACCAGGGGGCAAACGATTAAAGGACGCGACCCTGGTGGGCAACGTCAACCGCCAGGGTCCCGCACCAGCAGTTCTCAATGCGATTGAGTCGCGGTCGCGACGGGGGCGGTGAGTCCGGATTGCAACAGTTGAGGTGAAACCTCTCGTCACATGAAGATAGGGGATTCGCAACAACGCCAGAATCG
>JBEKLE010000416.1:0-5957 GCA_050010355.1 Rhodopila sp.
GGAATGCCGAACTCGCTGTCGGTCGAGGCGATCCGCAGATCGGTCGCCATGGCAATTGCCAGACCGCCGCCCATACAGAACCCACGGATCCGCGCAATGACCGGCTTCTTGAACGCATGGAATTTCCCACGACCCACCCCGGTCGCGCGGTCATATTCCGCCTGCGCATCGGCACTGTTGCGGTTCTTCTCGAACTGGCTGATGTCCGCGCCAGAAACGAACGCCTTGCTGCCGGCACCCGTTATGATCACAACGCAGACGCTGCTGTCCTCGCTGAATTCGTCCAGGATCTCCCCAAGCCCGGTCCACATCTCCATCGACATGGCGTTGCGCTTCTCCGGCTGATTGAAGGTGATCAGCCCGACGCCGTCATCCTTCGCCGCCAGCATTTTTCCACCCGCGTAAGCCCGGGTCACGGCATGATCGGGCAGCATCTCAGATGACTCCCTTGTGGCGCATGTCGTCCAGTTCCGCGTCCGTGTAACCAACACTCTTGAGGATCTCGTCGCTGTGCTCTCCGGCCTCCGGCGTATAGCTCCGGATCGCCTTGGAAAAGCCGGAGATGTTGATTGCGGATGCAACGACCTCCTTTTCCCCGACATGCGGGCTGTGCATCTTCGTTGCCAGACCGAGATGCTTCACCTGCGGATCGGCAAACACCTGATCGATCGCGTTGATCGGACCGCAGGGAATGCCGTTGGCCTCGAACAGCTCGATCCAGTGGTTGGAATGATTCGTTTTAGTAATTTCGCCGATCGCCGCGTTGATCGCCTTGCGGTCCGAGCTGCGGCCCGCCTGCGTCTTCCACTCCTCCTTTTCCAGCCAGTCCATACGCCCGATCGCCTCGCAGAACCGGGCGAACACGCGTGCGGAACTGGCGGCGACGTTGATATGGCCATCGCTGGTCGGAAACACGCCGGTCGGGATGCCCGTCGGATGGTCGTTGCCGGCCTGTCCGGCGATCTCGCCCTCCATCAGCCAGCGGCTGGCCTGGAAGTCGAGCATGAACACCTGCGCCTCCAGCAGCGAGGTTGTGACCCACCGGCCCACACCGGTGCGTTCGCGGTCGAACAGCGCCATCATGCATCCTAGCGCCAATAGGTTGCCCGCGGTCAGGTCGTCGATCGGAATGCCGACGCGCATCGGCCCGCGTCCGGGCTCGCCCGTGATTGACATCAACCCGCCCAGGCCCTGCGCGATCTGATCAACCCCGGCGCGCGGCCCATACGGACCGTCCTGTCCGAAGCCCGAGATGCTGCCGTAGACAATCCGCGGATTGATCGCCTTGACATCGTCATAAGACACCTTGAGCCGGTGCTTGACAGCGGCCCGCATGTTTTCCAGCACGACGTCAGCTTTCACCGCCAGGCGCATGAAGGCCTCGTGGCCCTCCTTGGTCTTCAGGTTCAGCGTCACGGCGCGCTTGTTGCGGTGCAGGTTCTGAAAGTCAAAGCCATGCCGGCGGCCGGTGACGCCCTCGGCTTCCTCGGTCGGCGGCTCGATCCGGATAACGTTGGCACCCCAGTCGGCGAAGTGACGCACCGCGGTCGGTCCCGCGCGGGCAAGTGTCAGATCCAGGACGGTGATCCCGTTCAACGGCAAACGGGTCTCGCTTGCGGCGAACGCGGCCATGTCAGCAACCTTCTCCGGCATGGGACTTTCGGGCATTCCTGCTTCCTCCTGGAACATCGCGTGACAATCATCCGCCGGTCTTGCGGATTGCTCAAGAGGCAGGCCAATAGACCGGCTGACGGGGAGGCGGCCGGCCAATGGGAACGCGTTACAACGCAATCGCGGGTCAGAGCGTCGAGCGGCTGGCCGCGCTGAGCGATGGCCTGTTCGCCGTGGCGATGACGCTGCTGGTGCTCGACCTGAAAGTCCCGGCCGGCCGGACGATCGCGACAGATCAGGCGTTGCTGGCGGCCCTCGCGGAACTGGCACCCCGGCTCGTGATCTATCTCTTGAGCTTTCTGACCCTGGGCATCTTCTGGGTCGGCCAGCAGACCCAGCTCAGTCACTTCGCCCGCAGCGACCGTCATCTGACCTGGATCAACCTGGCGTTCCTGTTCGCGGTGTCACTGATGCCGTTCTCCACGTCGCTGATGGCGGAGTTCATCACGCTGCGGACCGCGCTGCTGCTGTACTGGCTGAACATCCTCGCGCTGGGTGCTCTGCTGTATGCGAGTTGGGGCTATGCGACCCATGCCGGCCTGGTCGAGGCGGACATTTCGGCGGCCATCGATCGTTCGGTGGAGCGGCGGATCTACATTGCTCAGGCGCTCTACGCCTTCGGCGCAGCGCTGTGCGTGTTCAGCACATACTGGAGCATCGGGTTCATCATCATGGTGCAAATGATCTATGTAATTGGGCCGAGGACGGGGATTTTGTCGCGGATATGAGATCTTCGGCCCCTGTCTCAACCGGCCCGTGTCCGGGACGAGGCAACGGGGGACTTTGGTGTGGTCGCCTCTCGCACTCGCGATTGGCATTTCAAGCCGGTCCGGTTGATAGGGTCTGATGAGGGATTATACCCAATGCTAGCTGGTTTCTTTTCCTGGTGGCTGGCTCGAATGACGGAGCTGCTACCGAGCAGGTGGCGCTACAACGCGGCTCGGCCGCGGGATGGCATCATTATAGACATTGGCCCGAATGACGACATTACCGCCCTGATCCGCCGCGGCGGTCAACTACAGCCATTGAGCCTGGGCGCCGCCGCACGCTCGGTCGGCCGGCGGCCGATCTTCCTTCGGCCACCGCCCGAAAAGGCGCTGGTGAAACACCATACCGTCCCAACCGCGCCGCGTCGCCAACTGGACCAGATGCTGCGCCACGAACTGGCGCGGATAACGCCGTTTGCGGCATCCGAACTCTTCTGGCGCTGGGACGGCCACCCCAAACCCGGAGACGGATCGCGAACCGACGTCATCCTGACGATGGTCCCCCGAACCGCCCTGGCCCTAGCCATGACCGCCCTCGAGAACGTTGGTCTCAAAGCGGATTTCGTGGAGGTCGGTTCGACTGAACGGCCACGCCTGCTGCCGATGGGTAAAGCCGCCGAGCGCTCCGCCAGGACGATGCTGATCCAAGGATTGTCCTGGGCATGCGTCAGCCTGGCTGTTGTCGCACTGGCGCTGCCGTTTGTGCTGCAGTCACTCGCGCTGCGGTCAACCGAAGCAGCCATCGCCGAACTGCAACCCGCGATCAGCCGGATCGCGGCGCTTCGCCAGGGCATCGCCGCGGGTGAGGCGGGACGGGACATCCTCGCCAGAGAGGCCGAAAAGACCGGCGACGTGCTGCAGATCCTGGCCACAGTGACCCGCATCCTGCCTGACGACACCTACCTCACGGACTTCTCGTTGCGTGAGCGGCAAATGACGTTGAGCGGCCGGTCCGCCTCCGCCCCGCGTTTGATCACAGACTTGTCTGCCGCTCCCGAAATCCGGAATGCGGCATTCGCCGCTCCTGTCACCCGCGTCGAAGGGGCGGCATCCGACGCGTTCTCGATCAAGGCGGAGGCAGCACGATGACTGCCGAGGGATGGCCGGTCGGCCGCCGCGGGCAGGCCATCGCGGTCAGCATCGCCTGTCTGGTTCTGGCCCTGGTCTGGTTCGGCGTTGTTGATCCCGTGCGGTCCTGGTTCGAGGACCGGCGGATGGGACTGGAACAGCGGCAGGCTCTGTTGCAGCACATGCAGGCCATTGCCGCGACCCTTCCGGCGTTGCGAGCGGCATCGTCGAACAATCCCAGCCCGGACAATGCCGCGGGACTTTTGCTGCTGCCAGGCGCGACAGACGCGGTGGCCGCCGCCGACCTACAGGAGCGCGTGCAGAAGATGGCCACCACCGCCGGCGTCAGTCTCACCGCGGTGGAAACCCTGCCCGCGTCGCCGGAGGGCGTGTGGCACAAGGTGCCGTTGCGCATCAGTTTGAATGCGCCCTGGCCGATGCTGATGGATCTTCTGGCCTCGATCGAGCGGTCACCCATCCGGATACTGATCGACGACGTCCATTTCCACAGCGCCACCGTGCTCGTTCATCCGACTGTTGTCCCGATCCAGGCATCGATGGTGCTGTACGGGTTCAGGTCAGCCGAAGGACGTCCCGGCACATGATGGGTTACGGACCAGGCCTGCCGATCGGACTGGCATTGTTGTTCGCCTCGCTCTGCGCGGCAATCGGTCTTGAGATCGTTAACCTGCTGGTCAGTCAGCCGGCGGACCGCCCGGTGCGGGCCATCGCCCCGCTCCGCACGGATTCGGCCACCAACACCGAACCGCCGATCCAGTTGGATGCCTCGTTGAACCAGGTCCTGGCGCGTCCGCTTTTCAGTCCCGATCGCCGGCCCGTCGCCTCCGCCGTGCAAACCGTTCGCGGCCTGCCGCGCCTGACCGGGATCGTCATCACCGATTCGCGGCAGTTCGCGATCTTCGCCGCTCCGGCCGGCGGCCACGTGACCGTTGTCGAGGTCGGTGCACGCGTGGGTTCCTATGAGGTGAGGGCGATCACGGACACCGGTGTGACCCTCACAGGGCCGGAGGGAACGACGCTGCTGCGGCCGATCTTCGATCCAACCCCGACGCTCGCCGCGAAACCGTTACCGCTGGTGCGCCCCGAATTACCCCGACCGGTGGCGAGATAAGCCAGGCGATTTGCCCATATGTCGTTGCCGGGCGATACGTCGGCGGTCCCCAGTCAGATAGTCGCCTGGGTTGAAATGCCGGACAGGAAACGATGACGCAAACGGCCGCCGATCCTCTGAGCGTCGCTGAGGAACCAAAGTATCCGTTGTCGGGTCTCGTAGTCATCGATCTGTCCCACGTCTACAACGGACCCTACGCAACATTCCTGATGGCGATGGCAGGTGCGACCGTCATCAAGGTCGAGCCCCGCGGCGGCGAACATTTGCGCAGCCGCGGTGACATGGGTGGAGCGGCGTTGCCGTTCGCTATGCTGAACTCCAACAAGCAGACCGTCACGCTGAACCTGAAGATGCCGCGGGGCAGGGACCTGCTGAAAGAAATGGCGGCCCGCGCCGACGTTCTCGTCGAGAATTTCGCCCCAGGCGTGACCGACCGGCTCGGCATAGGCCGGGCAACGCTGCAGCAGATCAATCCGCGGCTGATCTACGGGTCGAGTTCAGGCTATGGGAAGACCGGTCCCTATAAGGATTATCCGGCCATGGACCTGGTCATGCAGGCCATGTCAGGGATTATCAGCATCACCGGTCATCCCGATCAGCCGCCGGTCAAGGCCGGGCCGGCCGTGTGCGACTTCAGCGCCGGCATCCATCTCTATGCGGCGGTCGTGACGGCGCTGTATGAGCGGGAACGGACGGGCCGGGGACGTGTCGTCGAGGTGTCCATGCAGGACGCGAGTTATGCGTCCATGGCGTCGAACCTGGGAATGCTTCACGCGCGCGGCGCGGCTGCGCCCAGCCGGACCGGAAACCGCCACGGTGGCCTCGGCATCTCGCCTTACAACGTCTACAAGGCGAGCGACGGCTACGTCGTCATCAATGCGCCGGGCGATCCGCATTTCCGCGCCATTCTGGCTGTCATCGACAGAATGGACCTGCGGGACGACCCGCGTTTCTCAACACGATCCGCACGGGTCGCCAATATGCTCGCCGTGGACGCGATCCTCGAGGCCTGGACATCCAGGCATCCCAGGGACGAGGTCGCCGGGAAACTCCTGGCGGCATCGGTGCCATGCGCACCGGTACGCGAACTATCGGAAGTGATCGTCGACCGAAACATGCACGAGCGCGGCAGTCTCCAGTGGATTGATCATCCGGAACTTGGCCGGATCGTTCTGCCGCACAGCCCGCTCCGCTTCGAAGGCACGCCGCTGCGCCCGATCGAGCCAAGCGCCCCCCTCGGAGCGGACAATCGCCGCGTCTTCGTCGATTGGCTCGGTCATGACGAACAGGAACTTCGGGAACTGACCGAAGCCGGCGTC
>JBEKLE010000417.1:0-5934 GCA_050010355.1 Rhodopila sp.
CCGACCTCGTGGCGGACAATCCGCTTTCGAAAGTACCCTGCCTGATCACCGACGACGGGGTTTCTCTGTTCGGCAGCCAGTTGATCTGCGAGTACCTGGACAGCCTGGGTGAAGGACTCCCACTGTTTCCTGGTCACGGTGCGCCGAGGTGGCGAGCACTGAAGTTCCAGTCACTGGGCGATGGCATTCTCGACGCCGCCGTGCCGTGCCGCGGCGAACAGGGCAAGCCACGCGAGGCCGCTCGGGATGCCCAGATCGCGCGCTTCAAGGCTGCCATGAGCCGAGCGGTCGATGCGCTCGAGGCCGATCCGCCGCACCGGCATGTTGATATTGGCTCCGTAACTGTTGCGTGTGCGCTTGGGTATGTCGATTTCCGGTTCGCCGATGATGACTGGCGCACCGGGCATGCGAAGCTGACGGCCTGGTACGGGGCGTTCGTCCGGAACAGGGGACTGGCCGAAACCGCGCCGGCATAGGGATCGCTGGTCGGCAAGACGGAGGGGGGATCTACCGCAGACCGGGTCGGCTTGATAAGCCCATTATCCTTGCTCCAACGGTGTCGGCGACGGCTAGGCTCGCCCCAATGACATGGTAACCGTGGGGTAGGTTAAGGCGCAGCCACAGATACCGAATCGGCTTTGGGGGCGGCGGGCTGATGACGATTATGCCAAAAAGACCGATCCTGGATCGCTTGGACAGCGTTGAGGTGAGGACGATCTATATCTCCCGCGACCTCGCGGAGATTAGAGGCAGGACGAACGATGTAGCCCGCGACTTGGCGCGAATCGCCAGCGTCCTCGGCACCATCGAGCGTCTTGCGATCATCGAGACGCCGCCACTCCACCCTGGCGGCACGCCGAGATTAGAGGACGATGCCGGACGTTGGCGTACATGGGCAGTCGACGTTCGGGGCGCGCAAACCCCGGCGGAAATCGCGGCCGCTATTTACTCGGGCAAGAAACCATTGATTGATCGCGTTATTCTGAACCGAAACGAAGGAAAAAAGTTGCTGGCCAACGGGATCGACCGGGCTTCAACAGCCGTACTGACGACCGGACTGCTCGGTCCGCTGGCTAGCCGGATCTACGGTGCGGCCACGGGCATAAACCTTCCCTTGGACATCCAAGTGACATGGTTCCTTGAATGGACGCTACTCGCTATCCTCATACATATCCTTGCCAAGTGGATCTTTATCGCGGAAGGCTTGCACTGATGGTCGACCATGATTTCGAGATTTTGATACTGGGCGTGATACCCGGCACCATCTTGTTGGTAGGCATCATCATCGCGGGGCTGCAGCGGCGTTCCAACCGATTGTTCGCCGCGTGGCTCCACCAGATGCAGACGGGACTCAAGCCCCAACAGACCAAAAAGACAGAATCGAACGCCACGCAAGTGGCTCGCGAGTCAGCCGCCTGACCCATTCAGCAGCGGTTGCTCCGCCAACTTGGTAGCCCGCGCTCTCCTCTGCTTGTGCCCCCAAGCCGAGGCCGCGGACCAGAGTGGGGCCCTTTACGGGGGAACCACGCACCGGTAGCAGCGCGATTATGCGGTGTTCCTAACCCCGCCGCTAATACTCAAACTGATAGGTCAACCCAACGCTGGCCGCATCCGCACTGCTCGTGCTCCCCGTCGCCGAACTCGACCCCGAACCCGCGGTCGTCACAAATTTCAGCCCCTTCAGCAGATCCACCTGCACCGTCGCCTGCGTGCCGCCGGAGGTGCTCTGTTGCGCCCCGACATACACGCCTCTCGCCACATAGCGTCCCGCTTGCAGCGCCGCGTTCCCCGCAGCATCGCTGCCGACCGAAAGCCGGTCGAGGCCCAGCGCGCTCCTGATCCCGCCCAGCGGGTCGAATGCCGACGTTGCCCCGGACAGCTGCGCCAGCGCCGCCGCGATCTCCGCGAGCTGCAGCGGGCTGAGCTTCGATGTGCTGGTGTTGAACAGAAGCTGCGCCATGATCTCGTCCTGCGGCAGCTCGGGCACGCTCGACAGGGTGATCTTCGGGTCCGACGCGCTGCCGCTGATGGTCAGGGTCGCGACAATCGACGTGGTCGTCGAGGTCGCGACGAAGTGGATCGACGGATCGGTGATGCCCGCGCCGCTGAAGTCGATCGACCCATCGGTGAAGGTCAGCGTGCTGCCGACCAGGCTCATGGTTCCCTGGCGCAACTTAAGGCCGCCGTCTGGGACCGGTTTGGACGCGGTGCCGTGGATGTGGATGGTGCCGCCGAGTTCCGCGAACAGACCGCGACCACGGATGAACACCTGCTGCGGTGCGTCCAGCGTCAGATTGAGCGCGATGTTCGACTGCGCCGCGGGCTCCGGCGGCGGGGGCGGCGGGGCGTTGGCGTCGCGAACCGGCAGCATCGCCACCGAGGGCGGCATCTTGTCCGGGATCTGGATATCCGCCCGCCGGACATGCAGCGTCCCTCCGGCCGTCAGGTCCCCTTTCACCTCGCCCTGCACGGTGAGGTTGGCGTCGATCAGTGCGGTCATCAGATTGCTCGACAGTGGCCGTGCGTCGTCCGCCGTGAAGTGCAGATCGACCGGCATGGCACCGGTCAGGCTGATCGACCCACTGCCGCCCAGTGTGCCGGGGCCAGCCTTGCCGGTGAACTGCGACAACCGGATCGTGTCGCCTGAGGCCTGGATCGTGGCTGCCAGGTCGGTGACATGGGCGCCGAGCGCATAGTCCGCGACGTCGCCGTTGCGCAGTTCGGCGGTTCCGCGCACCAGCGGGGCCGAGGTCGTCCCGGTCACGCCCGCATCCAGCGTCACCACACCCCGCGCTCTGCGGCCCTCGGCTGTCAGCAGCGGATCCAACATCGCCAGATCGAGTTTGCCCTCCGTCTTGAGATCCAGCGCACCGGTTTGCGACAACGGCGCCAAACCGGTGACCGAGACATGGGACGGCCCGGCGGTCAGCTTGGTTTCGAGCCGGACCGAAGTGCCCAGCAGGACCGCATTCGCCACGAGGTTGGCCGCCGGCAGCGCCTGGCCCGGCCCCTGGCGCTGGCGCACACCGGTCGCGGTCAGCTTGATCGTGCCTTCAGGCCGCGCGCTGGTGCCGGTGATCCTCGCGTCCGCCGCGATCACCCCATCCGCCGCAAAGCTCGGGTTCACGATGGCGCCGGTATCGGCGGGCAGATTGCGTAAAGTCGCCGTCAGATCGAGCGTGCTGCCGGCCTTGCCGGACACGGCCAGTTCGGCCTGCCGGAATCCCAGCCGCACGCGGTCCATCGCGATCCCGTCCGCGAAGTTGAATTTGGCCGGGGCGAGAAGCTTCAGGACCTGATCCTTCCAGCTTGCCTCCATCCGCGCGAGATTCAGGGTGCGGTCCCGCGCATTCAGGGTTCCGGCGGTGGTCAGCTTCGCCGGCCCACCCGCAACCTCCGGCGCATCGGCAACGACGGTCATGCCGACCGCATCGATCGGACCCTTGGCGGTCACCCGCGCCGAAATCGATTTCGCATTCGAAGCCGACACGCCGTCAGCCGTGAACGTGGCGTCAACACCGGGGTTACTGGTCGGATCGGTCACCGTGGCGTTCAGCACCGCTTTGCTGATCGCCGCCGTCCCCGGCAGCGTCAGATCGCGCACGGTCAAAGCCAGCTTGGCCGACCGGTCGTCCGAATCGAGCGTCGCATTGGCCTGCCCGGCAACAGGACGGCCCAGCAGCGGCTCCAGATCCGCAAGGCGGCCAAGGGCGATGTGCAGGCTGCCCACCGGCAGCACCGCCGGTGGCGTCAGACTGGCCGTCCCGCCCGCTTGCAGCGACTTCCATGACGCCTTGCTGATGTCGACCTTGAACGCCCCGTTGGTCTTGTCGGCAACCAGCGCCAGCGACAATGGCGCGTCCAGCAACATCCCCTCCGCCGTGATCGTGGCGTGGGGTGCGGCCGGCAGCCCGGTCGCGTCGACCTTGGCGGTGATACGGCCCGATGAATAACCCTTCGCCTTCAGATCGGTGGTGACGTCGGCCTGAACCGCGAGGTCGTCGAGCTTGCCGCCCGCATGGCCTTCCACGTCCACCGGCCCGGACAGGTCCGGCTGGACGGCACTTAGGTCCGCCAGGCCAAGCGTATAGTCAAGGTTGACCACCTGATCGACGACGCCGCCATGCGCGGTCACTTCCAGCCCCTTGCCGTCGACCGCCAGCCGGGAAACGGTGATGTCCTGGCCGTGCATCGACGCTGCCAGATCGATGCTGCCGTCGTCGCCGATCAGCGCCGGAACCGGGGCCATGCCGCCGGTGATGGCGACGCGGCCCTTTACGGCGGCCGTGGTTGTGCCGTCCTTCATCTCCGCCTGGATATTGAGGTCCGTGTTGCCCCGTATGTCGGCGCCTCCCGCCGCCGCCAGCGGTGCCAGGTCCGGCAGCAGCAGATGCACCTGGGCCTGCTGAACACCTTCCGTCTTCGCCGTCCCGTCCGCCGCAACCAGCGGATGATGCAGCGCGAAGGTCACCGGCCGGTCCGGCGCATCCAGTCGCGCGGAGACATCCAGCGTCACCGGGTCGGCAGCGAAGATATCCGGTCGCGGCCCGGGCACATGCAGGTCGCGCACGGTCGCATGGAGTTGGACCGCGCCCGAATTGCCGGTGACGTCGGCTGCCAGCCCGCCGATCCGAGCACCGCCGGCCATCAGCGCATCGATCTTGACGGTGCCGTTCGCGTCGGGCCTGGTGAACGGCCCACGCACCCTTGCGTCCACCAGGACAGATTGCCAGGAGATGCCCACGCCCGGCGTCATCGCCGGGGCTTGCGCCTTGACCGCAAGATCGGCGGCCTCATGCTCCAGATCCACAGTACCCGACGCCGATGCGGTCAGCGCCCCCGCGGTGAGCCCGATCTGCGTGCCGAGCGCGTTCCTCGGCCCGTTGACCGACCCCTGAAGCGCGATGGCGCCGAGGTCGGGCAACTTGGCGATGCTGGAAATCAGGCCCTTGGCCGGCTCCTCGGCTTTCAGCGTGGCCTCGATCGCATCCGGTGTCACACGGCCGTTGAGGGCATAGTGGCCCGGACTGTCCAGCCGCCGAACGTCGAGTTGGATCGTCCCTTCCGTCAGGGTCGGCAACTCCGCCGCCCCGTCCAGCGCCAGCGTGGAGGCCACACCGGCGACCGGCGCGCCGACGGCTGCCTGCTCGACGTGCAGGTGCCGCAGATCGACCGTGACCGGCAGTTCGAACGATCCGCTGCTGCTGCTCTCGCTTTCGGATTCAGGCAGGCGGCTGAAATCCAGCCGATCCGCCTGAAGCTTGTCGACCTGAGCGGTCCGCTGCAGCAGCTTCAGGGGCGACCAGTCAAGGACTACGCCCGAAACGGTGACATAGGGACCTTTGGCGTCTGACACCTGAATCCGGCCCGCCCGCAGCGCATCCGGAAAGCGCCCGCCCAGGCCCTCGATGCGAACCACGCCGCCGGTCAGGCTGGCCGTCTCACGCTCGATGAAACGGCGGCCGGGATCGATGTTGGCGACGACCAGGACCACGGCGACGGCGATCACCGGCAGCGCCAGCAGAACCAGGACGACCACGGCGCCCCATTTCAGCAGACGCGGGGTCAAAACGCCTGTCCGATGCCGACATAGACCTCGAACGAATCACCGCCCGGAAGTTTGTTCAAGGGAACGGCAAAATCGACCCGGATCGGGCCAAAGGACGTGTAGTAGCGCGCGCCGATTCCCGCGCCTGCGTGCCAGTTGCTGGTAAAGGGCGCTCCGTTCGAACTGACCTGGCCCACGTCGATGAACCCCACGACGCCATAGGTGCCGAGTATACGCTGCCGCACCTCCACGGTTCCGGTCGAGATCGCCGTGCCGCCGGTTGGAAGCCGATCGGGAAACTGCGGACCAAGCGTCTGGTAGCGGTAGCCGCGCACGGTTGCGCTACCGCCCGCATAGAAGCGCTGGTCTGGCGGCAAGCCAAACAC
>JBEKLE010000418.1:0-5927 GCA_050010355.1 Rhodopila sp.
AGCGGCGGCTCCCTCCACCAGCAGACTGGCGAATTCACCGGCCTCAGGTGGCGGTTTCGACCGGCCTCAGGTGGCGATTACAATCGGCCTCGAGTGGCGATTACCTCCGGCCCGTGCAGCCATGGCCGCCGATTGCACCAGTTTGGTCGGATGGGCCTGAGCACCGGCAAAACGGATCGACTGCAAACGGTATTCTTCATACAGCGCATCGGTGATGCGGGCGCCTTCCATTGGTGTCCAGTCGACGGTTTCATAGTCGAGTTCGACGGCCTCGGGTTGCGCGGTGTCGGTCGAAACGAATGATCGGCGCATGACGCTTGTGCGGATGGGCCGGAGGGTGCCCATGCGGGCGATCGGTGCCGCTGCGATGGGCGCCGCGATCGACAGCCTCTGCGGCACCTGCTGGGTCACCAGGCAAAGCAGGGCGGCGGCGTCGGGTGCGCGGCCTGATGATGACGTCGGGAAAGCGGTCGGATCGTCCGCCGGCCGCTTGTCGATCACCGTCAGGCGCGTGTCGATATGTGTGCCATGCCTGGCATAAACCGCGCCGTCGATCGCGGTCGAGAACACCACGCGGCCGCGTTTCTGTAGGTTGACGAAGGCGTCGGTCCAGGCCGGATTATCCGGCGCGAAGCTCGCCCCGGTGATGGCGACAAGCCGGCCGCCTTCGGTGATCCGTGCGAGTGCGGAGCTGACGTGGCGAAGCGTCGCGTCGGCCATGCGGTGATCGACATGGGGCATCGCCGAGAAGGGCGGGTTCATCAGTACGACGCTCGGGACGATGCTGACGTCGAGATGATCGTCGATGTGCGCGGCGTCGAACCGGGTGACGGTGAGGTTCGGAAAGAGTTGCCCGAGGAGTCCGGCGCGTGTTTCGGCCAGTTCGTTGAGCACAAGCGTGCCGCCGCTCAGTTCGGCGAAGATGGCGAGCAGACCGGTCCCCGCCGACGGCTCCAGGACACGGTCCGCAGAGGTCATCGCCGCGGCGGTAGAGGCCGCAAGGCCGAGGGCGATCGGCGTAGAGAACTGCTGCAGACTCTGGCTCTCTTCGGAACGGCGGGTGTGGGTGGGGAGAAGGCCCGCGGTCTTGGCGAGCATCGGCAGCATGGCGGCGGGTGACGCGGCCCTGGCGCGGATGGCCGGACCAAACTTGCGCAGGAACAGGACCGTCACCGCCTCGCAGGCTTCATAGGCGAGCTTCCAGTTCCAGGCGCCGTCCGCGTCGGAACCGCCGAAGGCGCGCTCCATGGCGGCGCGAAGCGTGGCGGCATCGATGCGGCGGCCGCGTTCGAGATCAGGCAAGAGAAGACGTGCGGCTTTGTCGATACCGATGGCCCGGTCGATAGTGACCGCGGCAAAAGGGGGAGGCGCGATAGCGCGTGCGCGATTGGAAACGGCTGTCATGGAGGGATCCTCGGGAGAGCGGGTACGGGCTAAGCCGTCCGGACGCTCTCTCGACCCGATCGGCTCAAACCCGTCTCGGCCGCCCTCTGCCTCTCAGGGTGCCGCATGCGCTGCGGGAACCCGTCACGCGCACGCCCCGCGATTCGGCCGGATCGAACCGCGCCACCCTGCGATCCGTGCATCGCGTGTTGCGTTGGCAAGCCATCATCATCTTGCTCCTGAGACGATGAAGCCCGGCGCAGTGCCGGGCTTCGGATGGATTGAACAGGGGATGGGACGGCCGAAACCGCCCCGTCCGGCGCTTCATTCGGCGGCGATGGCGCTCGGATGAGGTTCGTCCGCCGCTTCGGCGGAAGTCTCATCATCGGCCTCGGACAGGAAGTCGGGGAGCGCCTCGGCTTCCCCGGTCCGGGCATCAGACAGGCTTTGATCCTCGGCGAGACGCAACGGCTCAGGCAGCCAACCCGTGCCTTGGAGCAGCCGCTCGGCCTCCTTCGCCATATCCCCCTTCTTCAGGTGATCGATGAGGCGAGCCGCGTGCTCACCCTTCGCCTCGCGCACGGCCTCGAGGATGCGGGGTTTTGTGACGCGGCTGAGATAGCTGTCGACAGTCGGTCGCCAGCCGGCCTCGACCATGTCCAGCCCGACCGTCCGCGCGAGCCTGTCGGCTTGAGCCAGGCGACATTCAACGCCGTGGACGGAGAGGCCGGGACCGCCATGGCGATCGGCCTTCTCGTAGAGGGCGTTGACGCCGAATGAGACGCAGTGCGCCAGCAGCGCTCCCCGGCTGGTTTCGTCGAGAGCGGCGAGCCAATGCCAAAGTGCGGTGTCATCCTTCGGCAGGTCTGCTTTCCAGTTTTCGTGCCGCTCAGAGATCGCTTGAGCGGGCAGGCTGTCCTTCAGGTCCGTTGGCTGCAAAGCGAAGACTACCTGCCGCACGGAGGCTTCCAGGCAGCTACCGGCCCCGCCATGTCCGAAGGTGTCGAGACAGAGCTTATGCAGCAGCGCCGTCATCGCGGCGTGCGGGTTCGTCGCAACCGCGTCGCGCAGCGCCAACGTCCGATAGGCGGTCAGCTCGCTGACCAGGCGGTCCGGCAGCGGCTTCACCGTATCGTCCTCCTCGTCCTCCTCCGGTTTGGGGGATTGGCCGCCGCCGATGGTGATGACGGCACGTTGAACCGCCGGCACACCGGGTTCGGCGTCGGTCGGACCTGCCGCGATGCATGCCTCGTCGCCTTCCTGACCGGGCTCCACGACGGGCGCTTCGTCCTCGGGTCGGACATAGCCGCGATCGATCAACAGCGTGCCGTCGCCGGCGATGCTGACGAAGACGCCTGCGCGGGCGATGTCCGCCGGGTCGTAGTGAACAGGACGATTCTCGAAGGCGGCGCGTGCTGTACTGATCTCGCCGAAACGCCGGTCTACCGCTTCGGGCATTTCGTCGGCGCCCTCATACTCGGCTTCGAGCTTGTCGTACTCGGTATCCAACGCCTCGATCGTCGCCTGCTCCTGGGGCGTCAGGTCGGCGACAACGCCTTCAATCTCGCGCAGCCCGTGGGTGTGGCCGTAGGGGAAGTCGATCGCAACCGCGATCCATTTCCAGCCCTCGGCGGCGATCGTTTGCGCCTCCGCCTTCAGCTTCTCGGTGGCCAGCCTGTCGAGCAGCGCGACATCTTGAAGCCAGCCCCCGTGGTCCTGCTCAAACAGGTCACGTAGCACCACGCCGCCCGCAGCCTCGTAGGTCTCGCGGCCAACAAAGAGGGTTCGTCGATCGGACGCGCGCACCGTCGTCTCGGTCAGCGCTTCGCGGATGCGATAGGGCTGCTGCGACCAGGCGCTGGAAGCGGCCTGCCAGACCTGTTCCTGGCGCTCGTGGTCGGCGGACACGGTAAAGGCCATGAGCTGCTCCAGCGACATGCCGTTTTCGGCAAAGACGTCGAGGAGTGCCGGGGAAACCGAAGCGAGGCGCAGACGCTGCTTCACCACCTTGACGGAGACGAAGAAAGCGGCAGCGATGTCCTCCTCGGAGCGGCCTTTCTCGCGCAGGGCCTGGAAGGCACGGTACTGGTCGAGAGGGTGGAGCGGCGCGCGTTGGATATTTTCAGCGAGCGAATCATCTTCGCCGAGAATGTCAGTCGTCGGATCGCGCACAACGCAGGGCACAGGTGCGGTCTTCGTCAGACGCTTCTGCCGCACCAGCAGATCGAGCGCGCAATAGCGGCGGCCGCCGGCCGGGATCTCGAACATCCCGGTCTCCGCACCGTCGGTGTCGACGACCGGCCGGACGTTGAGGCTCTGGAGCAGCCCGCGCCGGGCGATGTCCGCTGCCAGCTCCTCGATGGAGACGTCGGCCTTCACGTGCCGGACGTTCGACGGGCTGAGCACCAGCTTGTTGAAGGGAATGTCGCGTGAAGGCGACAGGACGATCTTCTGAACGGCTTTAGCCATTGTGGGAGTCTCCGCGACGGGCGGCCGAGAGCCTCTCTCTCAACCTCCAACCCGTCGCGAACACAGGCGCAGCCCTTTTCCTCTCCGGTTGCCGCCGCATCCAGCCTACCCGGGGGCCTACCGGTGCGGGATCACCTCGCCGAACGGTGCGAACGTCCTCAGGGTGCTGACCCAGAGCACCGGGTAATCGGGCGAGCGACCGAAATCAGCGCCGTCGAGATCGGTCAGGTAGACGACGCAGACCGGCTGGATGTCCGATTGTGCGATCCAGTCGAACACCGGCCGGAACGCGGTCCCGCCGCCGCCATGCGGGCTTAGTCGGATCATGTCGCCCGGCCCAAAGCTTTCCGTGGCTCTCACCTCGGCATCGCAATAGACAACGTGGACCGCCTCCGGCGCCGCCTCATCCAGGATGGCCGCGGTCTCGGCGGAGAAGGCGGCAAGGGTCTCATCATCGATGCTGCCGCTGGTATCGACCGCGACGACGACAGGACCGAGGGTTTCGCTGCGCAGCGACGGCAGATAGAGGCCGCGCGCGATGGTGCGCCGGTTCGGCGGTGTCCAGGCGTAGTCGGACTTCGCCGCGACCGAGAGATACCGGCGCAGCACGTCGCGCCAGTCAATCTTCGGCGCCACCTGCTCGCGGATGGCGCGGGCGGTGTCGCCGGCGCCGATGCCCATGGCCCTGGCGGTCGCCTCGGCCTGGGCCGTGGCGATGGCCCAATCCTCCTCTTGCCGCGTGAGGTCTGCCGGGGAGGGGGCCCGGGCGCCGGGCTGACCGGACGGGTTCGGTTGATCGGGATCGCTGTCGCCTGGCGGCGGATCGCCGACGCCGCCCATGCCGCCGGGATCATCGCGGTTCCGGTTGTCACCGCCCTCGCCATGATCCTCGGGAAGATTGGCGTATATTTCCTCGGCCGACATGCCGGCATAGGCGGCATCGAGCAATGCCCCTTCGGGCAGCTCGAAATCAGCTTGAGCCAGGAGCGGGTTGATCGCGTGGTCACATGCGATATTCCAGCGCCGCAGGTCGCGGCCCTCGCGCCTGGTGTGATGGAGCGCGGCGCAATGCATGGTCTCATGCGCGATCGTGGCGCGCAGCACGCTGCGCGACAAACTCGCCACGAAATCCGGATTATAATGGATCGACACACCGTCGGTTTTCATCGTCTGGATCGACGAATCTTCGACCGGTGCCAAGCGCAACGAGAGCACCCCCCAGAACGGTGCGCTGACAAGGAGGGCGGCGCGGGCTTTGGCGAACAAGTCCGATGCGGTGCTCATCAGCAGTACCCCTCCATGCGCGCCAGGATGCCGCTGGCGGCGTCGACAACCTCGGCGCGCAAGACGTCGTTCGCGCGCAGCGCCTCCGGGTCATGGAGGGCGACTTGCTCGGCCAGCTCCTGGCGCACCTGTTCGATCCGGGCGTCGCCGGTGATGTTGAGGCGCGGCATGATCTCCAGCAGCGATCGGATATTCTCGATCAGGCTGTCGCGGAACGGATTGATCCGGCTGCCGGTCTTGGAATCGATTTGGAAGGCGTTGAGCCGTTCGACCAGGCGGCTGGTGACCTCCCGGACCCGCTGCCACAGGTCGCGATTGGCGCTCGCCACCAGTTCGGCGTTGCGCGCCTCGATCTCGGCCCGTATGCGCGCCACCTGCGCGTCGTCCAGTTGCACCCGAAAATCGTCGGCCCGGGCGACCGGCATCAAGTGGCGACGTACGGCGAATTTCCCGTTGATCTGCAACGGCGTCGGATAGTCTCGCGCGTTGAACAGGCCGTTCAGGGCCTTACGGGCGGTCTCGACATAGTCCGGGTAGGACGCCACGAAATCCCGCACCGCGCGGCCAAAGCCATCCTCCAACGTCTGCTGGTGCGCCTGGTAGCCGAGATAGTTGGCGGCGGGCAGGATGCGGGTGCCGTCGTCGCCCCAGGCCAGGGTGTTGAGGTTGTGGTGGTCGCGCAGGGCGGTATTGGCGGCGTTGACCGCTGTCAGCAGACCGCGCGGGATCAGGTGCTTGGCATAGCGACCCATGGAGCGGTCGGCGCCATGGTCTGCGGCGACCTTGTCGCT
>JBEKLE010000419.1:0-7251 GCA_050010355.1 Rhodopila sp.
TCGACCAGGACACCACCGAGGCGGTTGCCAAAGCCGCCCGCGAGATAACCGGCGCCACCCATGCGCTCGCGGTGCTGATCGAACTCGATACCGGAGCAGACCGCATAGACCTCGGCGGCACCATCTGGATCGGCATTTCCACCCAGGAACGGATCGAGAGCCGGAGGTCCCGCATCCTGGGCGGCCGGGAATGGGTCCGATTGGGCGCGGTCGAATTGGCACTCGACTGTCTGCGAAGGTTCCTGCAAGGGCTTCCCGTGGTCGAACGCATCGACTTCGAGAAGACCTGACCGCTACGGCGCGCACAACACCCGAGGCACCGAAAGACACCTGGAACCGCCGGTAAACCATGACGAACCCCAATAGGCAGGACCGCGGTCCGGCTGCACGACCAGCTTTTGCGGCCAGGCGGCACCGTCCCGGCATGGCCAACGGCGCGGCAACCCCGATCCGCGTTCATCCGCGAGCATCCGCGGTTCCAAGCCTGCTTGCCTCCGCTACACCCCGGAACCAGCCATGATCCGCCGGGAAATCGACTCCCCCTACGCCTGGTTCCGCCTGGCGGTGTCCGTTCTTCTCTCCGCCATCGGCGGCGTCGGCATGTGGTCCGTCGTCGTCGCGCTCCCCGCCGTCCAGGCCGATTTCCATGCCGAGCGCGGCGCCGCCTCCCTGCCGTTTACTCTGACCATGATCGGCTTCGGCATCGGCGGCGTTATCATGGGGCGGCTCGCCGACCGCCGCGGCATCATCCTGCCGGTGATGATCGGAGCAGCCTCCCTCGGCGCCGGCTTCATCCTCGCATCCTTGTCCGGCGGCCTGATCTCATTCGCCGCCGCCTACCTGCTGATCGGCGCATTGGGAACCGCCGCGACCTTCGTACCCCTGATGGCCAGTATCTCGTTCTGGTTCGAAAAGCGCCGAGGCATCGCGATCGCGCTCTGTGCCTCCGGCAACTACCTGTCCGGCGCGATCTGGCCCACGCTGATCGAATCGGCAATCCGAACGCATGGCTGGCGCTCGGCCCATCTGGCGATCGGGGTGTTCTGCCTGCTCGTGATGCCGCCGCTGGCGATGCTGTTGCGCAGCCGTCCCCCGGTGCGCGCCCTCGGATCACCCATGCCGAGAGCCTCCCTCCACCGGATCGCCTTGCCGCCGCGCGTCCTGCAGACGCTCCTGGCCGTGGCGGGGCTCGCCTGCTGCGTGGCGATGTCAATGCCGCAGGTCCACATCGTCGCCTACTGCGGCGATCTGGGCTACGGCGTGACAAGCGGCGCTCAGATGCTATCTCTGATGCTGGGCTTCGGCATCATCAGCCGGATCGGATCCGGGTTCCTCGCCGACTGGCTGGGAGGGCTGGCGACGCTGCTGATCGGGTCATTCGCCCAGATGGTCGCGCTGACGCTGTATCTGATGATGGACGGGCTGACGTCGCTGTATGTGATCTCCGCCCTGTTCGGCCTGTTCCAGGGTGGCCTGGTCCCCAGCTATGCGATCATCGTCCGCGAAAGCTTCCCGGCGAAGGAAGCCGGGGCCCGGGTCGGGATCATCCTGATGATGACCCTTCTGGGCATGGCACTGGGCGGGTGGATGTCCGGCGTGATTTTCGACCTGACCGGCTCCTATCGCGCGGCGTTCGCCAACGGGGTCGCCTGGAACGGGCTGAACCTCCTGATCGCCCTGTTCCTGCTCTTCCGCTCCCCGCTCATCGCACCCCGCTCGGCCACAGCACGACACGCAGGGTCTGCAGCAGGATGACGAAGTCGAATAGGATCGAGAAATTCTTCACGTAGTAAAGGTCATAGCTCAGCTTCGACCGGGCATCGTCGATCGAGGCGCCGTAGGGATAGTTGATCTGTGCCCAGCCGGTGAGGCCGGCCTTGACCATGTGCCGCTCGTTATACAGCGGGATCTTCTCGGTCAGTTCATGAACGAACATCGGCCGTTCGGGACGCGGCCCGACGAACGACATGTCCCCTTGCAGGATGTTCAGCAACTGCGGGAGTTCATCGATGCGCGTGCGCCGCAGGAAGTTGCCGACGCGGGTGATTCGGTTGTCCTTCTCCCTCGCCCAGACCGCACCGTTCGCCTCGGCATTCACCCGCATGGTGCGCAGCTTCATGATCGAGAACACCTTGCCGTCCAGCGTCACGCGCTCCTGCCGGTACAACACCGGACCGCGGCCCTCGGATCGGATCGCGAGCATTCCCGCCGCAATGAGCGGCGCGGTCAGCAGCAACACGATGAAACTGACCGCAAGATCGAACCCACGCTTAAGAAAGCGGTCAAGCGCGCCAAAGGTGAAGCCGTCGCTGTAAACCAGCCAGCCCAGTTCCATGCGCTTCAGGTCGACCCGGCGAATCTCGCGCTCCACGAAACTGAGGTACTGGATGACGGGAAACCCTGCCCTCTTGCAGTCCAGCAATCGTTCAATATTCATGCCTCGGCGGTCATCGGGTGCGACGATGATCAGGTCCGCGTCCACCCGTATGGCGACGGCGGCCACGTTGAACCCCACCGGACAGAAGATCCGGTCAGACCGGTCGGCGAGCAGCCGCGGGTCAACCTCCTCCTGCGGGTCGTGGACCAAAGTGACTTCGTCGTGCAGGCTGCTGCCCTCCCGGCCCAGCATCAGCAGCAGGTCCCAGGCTCGCTGCCCGGCGCCGACGATCAGCAAGCGACGGCGAAGTACCCGGCTCCGGATCAGGGCGTAAATCACCAGCCGGGCCATGAACGCGCAGAAGGTAAATGTGACGACCGCCAGACCGAACAGCATCGCCTGATCCCGGCCCGCAGGCATCGCGGCTGCAGGCATCGCGGCTGCAGGCATCAGCACCGGCTGGATCAGGGAAACGAGGCTCGCCAGTGCGGCGCCCATGCCGACAACGAGCGGCACACGCGTCAGGGATCGCCCGGACTCCTGGATCGCGTCCCGCCGGTAGAGCCCCATGGCGAACAGCAGCAGCAGGTCAAGAACCGGATAGGCGAGGCCGCGAGCGTCCCAGCGCAATACGGACAGGGACAGAACATCCAGCCGGAACAGCCACATCACCAGAGGCCAAACGGCGAGGATCAGCAGGGCATCCAGTGTGAACAGCACCGTGCCGGTTGTCGACTTGGAGACTCTCAGCATGCTCAGTACGGTCCTGGATTGGCTGGCATGCCACTCGTGGGAGCCTTGTATAACGGGAACGTGATGGTTGGTAACAGAATTACCTGTTGGCAACATCTCTTAGGGCCGGTGCTGCCGCGCGGGTTTCCAGGCGGCGATGCAAGGATCCATGCGCTGGAGTGTTTCAGCGGGTTCAACCCGACAGACGCCGTGTTCTGCCCGCTGCCGACCGGCGGGGGCGTGATTCACACCGAGGGGACGGTTCATGGGGTGGAGCCGAATGTCTCCGATCGGGGTCGGTTGGCGTGTGTGCTGCTCTTCGACCGCGTCCCCACACCGGCGAAAATGACCCGGACATTTCCCTGGCGGGCGGTTCATCGGACCGCTCGGGCTCAGCGGGCACTGGCGTGGCGCCGGCGCGGCGGACTTCTGGTGCATCTTTGGCGGCAGCGGACCCGTATGCGGGTCACCAAAATACGGACGTTGCTGTTCGACATGCGGCGGGCGGCTCGGGCCGTGCGAAAGATGGTCCTGCGGAATAACCCCTCGATCGCGGCGCCCCCTCGACGGCGACCCTTTGGCGCGCCATTTGTATAGCGCCAAGGAGTTCGCCTTATGTCCCAAACCCTTCTTCGCCCGCCGCCCGCCCTGTTCATGCCGCAGAAGCAGGCGGCCAAGCCGATGACGCGGCGGCTGAAGGTCGTGTCAGAATACGAGCCCGCCGGGGATCAGCCGACCGCGATCGCCGAACTCGTGCGCGGCGTCAATGCCGAGGAGCGTGACCAGGTCCTGCTCGGCGTCACCGGGTCCGGCAAGACCTTCACCATGGCCAAGGTGATCGAGGCGGTGCAGAAGCCGACACTTGTTCTGGCGCCGAACAAGACACTGGCGGCACAACTCTATGGCGAGATGAAAAGCTTCTTTCCTGACAATGCCGTCGAGTATTTCGTCAGTTACTATGATTACTTCCAGCCAGAGGCCTACGTCCCCCGTACGGACACCTACATAGAGAAGGACGCCCAGATCAACGAGCAGATCGATCGGATGCGTCACGCCGCCACGCAGTCTCTGCTTGAGCGCAACGATGTGATCGTGGTCGCTTCGGTCTCCTGCATCTACGGTATCGGGTCGGTCGAGACCTACTCGAAAATGGTGGCGAAGCTGGAGGTCGGCGGCCGGGTTGATCGCGACAAGCTGGCCAAGGCGCTGGTCGATCTGCAATACCGCCGGAACGACACCGCCTTCGTGCGCGGCTCGTTCCGGCTGCGTGGCGAGATCGTCGATATCTTTCCGAGCCATTATGAAGACCGCGCCTGGCGAGTGTCGCTGTTTGGCGACGAGATCGAATCGGTTCACGAATTCGATCCGCTCACCGGCGAGAAGACGGCCGAGTTGAAGGAGGTCACTGTCTATGCCAACAGCCATTACGTGACGCCACGCCCGACGCTGACGCAGGCGATCCGTGACATCAAGGTCGAGCTCAAGGACCGGCTGGCCGAATTGAACGCGCAAGGAAAGCTGCTGGAAGTGCAACGGCTTGAACAGCGCACGATGTTCGATATCGAGATGATGGAGACGACCGGGTCTTGCAAGGGGATTGAGAACTATTCCCGATATCTGACCGGGCGCGAGCCGGGCGACCCGCCGCCGACGCTGTTCGAATACCTGCCGGAGAATGCTTTCCTGATCGTCGACGAAAGCCATGTGACGGTGCCGCAGATCGGCGGGATGTTCAAGGGTGACTTCAATCGCAAGACGGTGCTTTCGGAGTTCGGATTTCGCCTGCCGTCCTGCGTGGACAACCGTCCGCTTAAGTTCGAGGAATGGGAACGGTTCCGGCCGATGACGGTGTTCGTTTCAGCGACGCCCGGCCCGTGGGAGATGGAGCGGACCGCCGGCGTGTTCGCCGAACAGGTGATCCGTCCGACCGGGCTGATCGATCCCGTCACGGAAGTTCGCCCGGTGGAGTACCAGGTCGACGATCTGCTGCATGAGTGCAAGGCGGTCGCAGCGTCCGGCGGCCGTGTCCTGGTCACGACCTTGACGAAGCGGATGGCGGAGGACCTGACCGACTATCTGACCGAACACGGGGTGAAGGTGCGATATCTGCACTCGGACATCGATACGCTGGAGCGGATCGAGATCATTCGTGATCTGCGGCTTGGTGTGTTCGATGTGTTGGTCGGCATCAATTTGTTGCGCGAGGGTCTCGATATTCCGGAGTGTGCGCTGGTTGCGATCCTGGATGCCGACAAGGAAGGCTTCCTGCGCTCGCAGACGTCGCTGATCCAGACGATCGGCCGAGCGGCTCGGAATGTGGATGGGCGGGTGGTGCTTTATGCCGACACAATGACTCGGTCGTTGCGCTCTGCTATTGAGGAGACGGATCGACGCCGCAACAAGCAACGCGCCTGGAACGAGTCGAACGGGATCACACCGATGTCGATCCGCCGGCATATCGGCAAGGTGCTGGAAAGCGTTTTCGAACAGGATTACGTAACGGTTGCGCCGATCAGGGACTCCGGCACGACAGAGTTCGTCGGCAAGGATCTGAAGGCGTCGATTGCGGAACTGGAGAAGCGGATGCGTGGTGCTGCATCCAACCTGGAGTTTGAGCAGGCGGCCCGATTCCGTGACGAGATCAAGCGATTGGAGGCTTTGGAACTGGGTCTGCCGGCGCCCCCGATGCCGAGCGCCTCGTTGCGTCCGAAGCGGGATCGGACGCCTGAACCGATGGGACCGGGCGGAGGGGGTTATGATCCGTCGAAGCGGCGTGGCCGTGGCGGGATGAGGCGAAAGGGGCCGTAGCCGGTATCGATCTAACTAACCCGCGTGTGTCACGTTGTGGGACGATGCGCGACGCAATCTGAGGTGGGCGTGGAGGCTGCCGAAAAGGAAATCGTCGCGGCACTGGCGAACGACCCAAATCTGGCGGCCGCGTATTACGCGCGGGGGTTCGTTTTTGCACGAAAGGTGATCACCACAACGCGCTTGCGGCTTTCCAGAAAGCCTTGGAGATCGATCGAGCCCAACGATGCCCGTTTCATCGCGCAGCGGGGGCCGAGCACCTGTATCTCGGAGATCTGGCAGCCGCGTTGAGCGCGGTCGAAAGGGCGCTTGAGGTCAACCCGAACAGTCCCGCCCGCGGCGCGTTTCTGTGGATCGCGGCCAGGGCTCATTTCTTCAGCGGCGGGTACGCAGAAGCTATCGGCTTGCTTGAGCAGTCGATCCCAACGTGGCCAGGATACGCAACAGACCAGAGACTGAGATTATTCCGCAGCCCTCGGATAAGTGCTGAAGTAACCCCCTTGAAGGTAACCTCCGTGATGGCCGTAATCTTGACGGGTGGCATTTGACAGTGAGCCCCACTCGCGTAGAAGTTCATTCGCAGGGCTTGGCTAAAGCGATCAAAGACTTTCGGGATGCCCTGGGAATAGTTGGCAGGACCCAGATCCCGAATACCACTGCCGTCCCAGTTGATAATTCGCCGTCGTCGCAGCCGCCCCTGTGACCAAAGACGCCTACCGCGTTCCGTAGAATCGGTCTCCCGCGTCTCCCAGGCCAGGCCGGATATAGCCGTGGCTGTCCAGTTCCCGGTCGATCGCCCCGGTGAAGACCGGCACATCGGGATGCGCCTGGGTGAACGCCGCCACACCTTCCGGTGCCGCCAGCAGGCAGACAAATTTCATGGCGGTCACGCCAGCCTGCTTCAACCGGGACGCGGCCGCGGCCGCCGAGTGCCCCGTTGCCAGCATCGGGTCGACCAGGATCACCAGCCTGTCCGCGACATCGCTTGGCAGCTTCAAATAATACTCCACCGGCTGCAGCGTCGCTGGATCACGGTACAGCCCGATATGACCCACGCGAGCGGACGGCACGAGATCCAGAATGCCCTCCAGGATGCCGTTGCCGGCCCGCAGAATCGAGACGATGCAAAGCTTTTTCCCCACAAGATGCTCTGCCTGCATCGACTCCAGCGGGGTCTCGATTTCGATCGGTTCAAGCGGCAGATCTCGCGTAACCTCGTAGGCCATCAGAAGGCTGATCTCGCGCGCGACCTGACGGAACATTCCGGTTGTTGTGGTCTTGTCCCGTAGCAACGCCAGCTTGTGGCGCAGCAGCGGATGATCGAGCACTGTCAC
>JBEKLE010000420.1:0-5916 GCA_050010355.1 Rhodopila sp.
GAGGCGAGGACCGAGCGGAACCTCGAACGCAGGAGCCGAAAAACGAGGCAGGGGAGGCTGCCGCGAAACCGGCCGGAGCGAACATCCCTCGGACTGACAGCGGCACGGTGATGCGGCTCTCGACCGACGAGCTGATTCTGCTGGCGCCCCGGCTGCGGGGCTATCTGAAAACCCCGACCCCGGCCTGGCCGGAGATCGTCGATGCCGCCGACTGGCTGCGCGGCGAACTTGGCGTCTCGAAATCCCTCTGGGGCGACGCGTGCCAGGCCATGGGCCGCGAGCAGGCGGCGATTGCGATCGCGATCGTCTCGGCCAAACCGGCGGAACATTTCCGATCGACGCCGGGTGGGTATTTCCACGGCATGGTGGCCAAGGCGAAGACCGGCGAGCTCAACCTCGCGCGGACGATCTGGGGCTTGCGCCAGGCGGTCGCCCCGAAACCATACCGGGCGGCCGGCGGGGCAGGGGGCCTGCATCCGCCATCGCGATCCTGGAGCTGAGACCGGCGTCGGTTGCGGCATCAGGTCGCGGGTTCGGCGTGATGCGGCAGGCACTGTCCAGCCTCGCCCGGAACCGCAAGCCGCGCTCGATCCGGTCCGGTTTCCACGCAGCACCGGCGATCCGGTCAGGCGATGACCGGGTCGTCCCGCTGATCAGCGAAGAGGAGCCAGAGCCACGAGGCGAGGGTAATCAGGGCACCGGGCAATCCGGCCTGGAGTGATTTTTCCGATCCTGTGCCGTCCTTCGATCGGACCGCCATCACGACACTGGAGCCTCGATCAACGCGAACCCTACGGCGCACCTCACGCCTGCGGGGCAAGGCCTTCGGCTTCGCCGCGGTATCCCCGTTTTTCGGTCGCAAGAGCTCCCTGCCAAAACGGGTGATCCCCCTCCGCGGCTCACCCCTCCGCGCGCGAGGCACCACGCCGTGAGCGGGTCGCATCGAGGCCCCGTTGTGGCGGCCTCAAAACTCGAAGGAGGACACCATGATTATCGGAACATTCACCAAGCAGGCCAAAGGCTACGCCGGCGAGCTCATCACGCTCACCCATCGCGGCAAGCTCATCTTCACCCCCGCCAGCAAGGGCGCCGACTATCAGGTCACGCTCGACGGGATCGAAGTAGGCGCCGCGTGGAAGAAGACCGGAAAGGAGAGCGGCAAAGCGTATCTCTCGGTGAAGCTGGACAGTCCCTTCCTGCCAGCACCGGTCAATTGCGCGCTGATGCCGCAGGACGACGGCAGCCACATCCTGGTGTGGAGCCGTGACGACCGGAGACAGGCCTAACCGCCGGGGCCGCTCCGGATAATCCGGGGCGGCCCTCTTTCCTTTCAGCACAGGAGATTTCAGCCATGCCGACTTACACTGCACACTTCTACACCGAAGCCGATTGGGCCGAGACCACGATCGCAGCGGATACGCCCGAGCTGGCGTTGCAGCGAGCGCGCCAGCTCGAAAGTGAGGAAACCGAGACGCTCGACTTTCAGAGCTACGACACTGCGAACGGTGTTGAGCTTATCGAGATCTGGGCGGCCGACCGGCACACGGTTGCCGAATGGCAGAGTTTCGACCGACTGCTCCGACTGGCTGCGCGCGATTTGCACAATGCTCTGGAGGCGCAGACCGATGCGGCGCAAGCCGTCATCGATGCCTGGGAGAGGGGCGATCTGGCGGGTGCGGTTCGTGCGCTCGATGCTTCAATACCAGCCGCACGCGCGGCGCTTGCCAAGGCGAAAACGCTGGCCGGCTGACGTGGCCGTGAACCTCGCCGGCATAGGCCGGCGGGGTTTGCTCTTGCGCGTGGAGCGCCAAATCGTGCCTCTCCAAACGTCAGACTAAATGTCCCGCCTGGGCAAAAAAGCGGGCTGGAAATTTCGTCTTTTCTCTGTTCCACTGGAGGCCAACTACGTGTGCGGCGCCGCCCGGTGCCGACCCGTTATCGAGGCCCATCCCGGGCTTCCAACAAGGAAGGAGAAACACCATGAGCAAGCCATCTCACATCGCCTATATCGTCACCGACCCGAAGGAGGGCAGCGACCGCAAGGCCATCTGGCGCGAAGTCGGCGCGATCTGGCCGCACAAGAACGGCAACGGGTTCGATCTGGTGCTGGTCGATCAGCTCAGCGTATCGGGCCGGATCGTCTGCACCGAGCGGAAAGAAAAATCCGCCGAGCCAGGGAGCGTCGAGCAGGCCGCGTAGGAACGATAAAGGGCCGATACGCTCGCGCGTACCGGCCCCATTTCCCTGACGGTCATCGGCATCCCTGCCTGTACCGTGCGCCGATAATAATCCCGAATCGTCGCCGCGTGAATCCCGAAAATAATGCCCGGCGGCTACGACGGAGAAGCGGCTGACGATGCTCGCGGCGGCTCGATCAGGAGCTCGGCGACGACGGCGAGGTCGGCCTTGGTTTTTATCTCACCGCGCAAAATAACGGAAAGCTGGCGGCGAAAATCCTCGTTGGTGCGGGCATGGCGGACGACGGCCGCACCGACGATCGTTGCCCGGTGTTGCTCGGCGAGTTTCAAGGCTTCATGGGCATGATGCAGCTCGGCCTGTAACCGCTCGATGCGCTGCTGTGGGGTTTCGGTGGCGGTAGTGCGTGGACGGCCGGGGCTTTTTTTCGTGGTGGGGGAAGGGGAGGGAGCCGCAATTTCCGCATCCGTGGGCATGTGAATTTTCCCGAATTAGCAGCGAACCAAGAAGCTGCCTTGATCCTACAAAGCCCCTAGCCATTTCCTTGTTCAAATGAGTTGGGCGCGGTATTACCGCGCCACGCACCGGACGGCCCCCGAACATGGGGCCGCGCGGTGCTCACCTTGGCAAGGGAGGCGCTTCGCCCTCCCGTTGCATCCCTCCCGAGCAGAGGGGCTTTCGCGCCCCCCGTGCACCCCACGACCAGGGGCGTTCCTGCCCCTGGACCCAGACCATTTCCATGGAGGCCAACCGTGCGCCGGTCGGATGCGCGCCAGGACTGTGCCGCCCTGGACTGGCATTCACGGGCGCCTTGCTCCCCCGAAACCCCCAGCGTCAGGCTTTCGCGCCCGACACCACGACCAGGAGCGTTCCTGCCCCTGGACCCAGGCCAACCTTGCGCGGTTTGGATGCGCGGCAACGGCGTGTCCCGTTGCATCGACATTCTGGGCCTTCCCCCGAAACCCCGCGCAAGGCCACGGCCCCTGCACCCCGATAAGGCGGCGTGATGGAAGGGGCCACCGCCAAGCCATGCGCTGGAGCGGAGCCGGCGGCGGAATTGCCGGACGTGATTTATCTGCCCGACGGCCGCCAGCGCGTGAAGAAGGTCACCAGCGGCAGCGCCACCCGGCAGCGGCGGAATCTCGAGCAGTTTCGCACCGACGACGCAGAACGGGCCGAGCTTCACGCGCGAGCACAGGCGAGCGGCCTGACCTTTGGCGCGTATCTGCGAGCGTGCGGCGTTGGCGATGCCGGCCCACGCGCGCGCCACCGTGCGCCGGTTGACCGCGAGGCTTTGGCGCAGGCAACGGCGGCCCTCAATCGCGTCGGCAACAACCAGAACCAGATTGCGCGCGCCCTGAATGAGCTGCTGCTAATTGCCCGCGAGCAGAGCAGCCGGCGGCTCGAAAACCTGGTGGAGGAACTGGCCGACGCGATCCGGGACTTGCCCGGCGCATTCGCGGTGCCGCTGGCGGCGATGCTGGATGCGGTGCGCCATGATAGCGAAGGGTAATCTTCACGGCGACGGCGGCAAATTGGCCGCCTATCTCGTCACCGGCGAGAAGGGCGACCGGGCCGAGCTGGTTCAGCTTCGAGGCTTCGCGTCGGACAATATCCGCGACGCCTTCGCCGCGGCGGAACTGACCGCCGAGGCGACGCGCTGCCAGAAGCCTTTTTTCCATGCCTATACCCGCCTCGCACCGGGCGAGCAGCTCACCCGCGAACAGTGGTTGCAGGTGGCCGACCGGGAGGAAAAGCGGCTTGGCTTTACCGGCCAGCCGCGCGCGGTGAGCTTCCACCATCTGCCGGACGGCTCGACCCATCTGCACGTCGCATGGTTCCGCATCGACCTTGAGACCATGCGGGCGATCGACCCCGGCATGTTCAAAAACCACCTCAAGGAACTGTCGCGGAAACTCGAAAAGGAATTTGGCCTCACGCCGGTGAGCAACGATCGAAAGCCTGACGATAAGACCCGCGCGCCGGACCGAAAGGAATTCGAGGAAGCCCGCCGCCTCAACACCGACCTCAAGGCGATCCGCAACACGATCCTCGATTGCTGGCAGCGATCGGACAGCGGCAAGGCATTGAACGCGGCGCTTGGCGCCCACGGTTTGACGCTGGCAAACGGCGACCGCCGCGATTGCTTCGTCGTCGTCGATCAGGCGGGCGGCCAGCACGCCCTCAACAAAAAGCTCACCGGCTTAACCCTGGCGGAAACGCGCGACCGCCTCGGCGACCTCGACCGCGCGCAGTTGCCGAGTGTGGATCAGGCGAAGGTGCAGCAGCATGTGCGCGAAGCGGCCCGCGAAGCCCGTCAGGCCGAACGCGCCGGCATTGAGCTGGCGGCCGAACGCGCCATGCAGGAAGCACGGGCGGGGGCGCAGGGGCGGACGGACGACGTGCGTCCGGTGTTCGAGGCAGCATCACGGGCAACGGAACCCGTCGCGCCGGTCTATGATCGCGACGCCGATAACGCGTTATGGGAAGAGAAGCTGGCCGAGGCCGCTATCCATGCGGAGGCTCAGAAGGGCCAGCAGCAGCACGCCGACAGCGCCGCGAGGGAAACACGGGGCGGGGCAGGGGAGGCGTTTAGTGGCCCCGAGAACAGCCCGGAAACGTCCGCTGAATTGTGGGACGAGTTGAGCGCGTGGAGCACAGATACTCGACCCGCCGGCGCTGACGAGATCGAGGTGCCGCGGGACATGCACGATGCGGATATTCCCGCCGATCAGACGGCGCACGAGATGTTTGACGGCATCGAGGAGGCGCTTCACGCGGGAACACGGGCGGTGAGCGGCGCCGTCAGCCGTCTCGCCAAGGCCATCGAAAATATCCTCGGCGGGATTTTCAGTTTCTTCGGCGTGGCGGAACCGAAGCTCACGCCGATGCAAGCCGAGCTTGCCGCCAGGGCCAACGACGAACTGGCCGAGGCGCGCGAAGCCGCCGCCGCGTCGCGGGAGAAGGAGGCGGCGCAGGACTGGACGATTTTCCAGCAAGACCGCCAGCAGCAGCAAGACGAGCTGGACATCGAGACGGGCCGTCGCGAACGCCCCGGCGATCGGGAACGAGAGCGCGAGCGAGATTGGCCCTAGCCCGGCGGACTGGGTCTCCGCCGGGCCGATCAAGAACCGGACGATAGCGAAAGCGATCAAGGGTTGGTTCAAGGCCACCGCGAAGGCGCTTGTGCGTTCCGACGACGAGGACAAGCCGCAGCCGCGTCGCAAGAGCGGTGACACGGATAAGGGCCTCAAGGCGGCGTGGCGGACGGTTTTGCATCGCGCCACGACGAAGACCGGTGCCGTGGCCCGAGGCCGCTACGCCACATTGCGGCCCGCGAAGGCAGAGCCGGAGGCGTTTGCACCAGCCGACGCCTGTGCCGGCACCGGCATGTATCTCTCCGACACGCTCGAATGGCTCAATCTATGGCAATACAATGCAAATAACGAGCAATGGTCTGGCAGTGATTTTAATGCCAAACAGGATCAGGACTTCCCCCAGCCATAGAAAGGAACCTTGCATGACGGACAACACCAACAAAACCGGCAGCACTCCCTTCACGCATACGGCGTATTTCTTCGTTCGCACCGGGATGAGAAAGGGGAGGGTATATGGTTATTGGCCGGAACTAACCAACTGGCCTCCTGGTACGCACAACGGGACGTAACCAGAACAGCCGGGCGCGCCAGCCGCAGAAATCCGCCAAATTCGCGTGCCTGC
>JBEKLE010000421.1:0-5906 GCA_050010355.1 Rhodopila sp.
GTCATACAAAGAGGTCGTTCGAGCCTGCTGCGATGCATGGAATTGGTTTGTTTCCGACGCTCCACGTATCGCCTCTATCGGAGCGCGCGAATGGGTGATTCTTTAGGCGGGTTGGTATAACAGGAGGGCTTCGAATGCCGCGTTTCGTCGCCCGTCCGATCGGGATTACCGCGGTCCAATGGACCGGCCACACGCACATGCTGCCGGAGGCTTTCCGGCTGGCGGTGTGCCGGCACCTGGTCGGCGGAATGATCGAGATCAGGACTGCCGACGGACCGCGCGCCTGCAAGCACGAGGACTGGATTGTGCATGGTCCTGACGGCACGTTCTCGGTCGTGCGGGGGGCGCTGTTCGAGACCTGGTTCGAAGCGCTCCAGCCCACACCCATCGTCACCGACCCCGAGCCGCCAGCCATCATCGTCACCGACCCCGAGCCGCCAGCCATTCCGGCCAAGCGGCAACCCAGAAAGGAGACCGTCCATGGCTAGAGAGAACGATGACCCCGAGCCCGTTGCTGAGCCGGTTGCCGAGCCGGTCCCCGACGCCCCGGGCAAGGCGCCTGAGCTTGCCGCATCCTCCGGCGCTGAACCCGAGCCCACCCCTGGCCTCTCGCCGCTTGGTATGGGCGCGCAGGTCGTCCTCACGGGCGATGCACAGGCCGCGGCAAGGGGCGGCACGCATGGCGATATTGCCGCCAATACCGCGGCGCGGGATGCCGCGATCGCCGCCGGCCACATCGAACCGGCAACAGCGGACGCGGCGGCCCACGCGACCTCTGGTGCGATCGCGGACGAACTTGATGAGGCGGAGGCGGAAGCGATCGCCAAGGTCAGGGCCGACTTCGCAGCGAAGCGTGTCGAGCGGGCGGCAAAACCGGCATCATGACCGGGGTTCACCCTGAGTTCGGCAAGCCGTGGGCGGCGTCCGGCGAGAGCCGGCCACGGCACTTCCGCACGCCGCTGGCGTGGGTTCCTGGGGCTGGCAGCGGCGTGCTGATGGTCCAGGACGGTTCTGAGCCTCTCGAGCGGTCGTGGCTGCTCCTGAGCGAATGGGAGGCCTGGGTGGCCGGGGCCAGCGCCGCGCCGGTCGAGGTGCCCAGCGTCGTGCGGGACGCGCGTCCTTCGGACGACGAACGGCAGCCTTGGGACAACGACGTGGACGACGCATAGCGCGTGCGGGCGGCCTGGTGAGCGCGACTTCTGCGCTTACTCGTGGTGTTCGCCTGCCATGTCTGCGCTGTTGAAAATCGCGAAAATCAACAGATTAATCGGCGGCCACATGTTCCCACGTTTCGCCGCTGCTCGTTTCGACCATGATCCTCGCGCCCCTGCCGGCGCGGTGGTTGATCCCGGCCATCACGTCGAGCATGAATGTCCAGTCTGGATCGCCATCAAGGCTGGTGCGGTTCGGAGCGCCGAAGATCGGTAAGCGTGCGATCTCGTTGTCCCCTCAAGCTCCTGACACATTTCATCAGGCGGTGCCCATCAACGTCAACGGAGCATGCCTATGACCGCCACCGTCGCGCAACTTGGCGCCCGCGCGCTGCGAAAGCTCGGCGTGGCCATCGTCGCCGACGCGTCGCGTGCGGCGGCCGATTCGGTCACGACCGCCGCCGCCATCGCGGCCCGCGTGCTCCTCGAGCTGGGCATTCCGGTCGCTGAATCCGCTCGTCCGGCGGCGGCCGCCATCGTGGCCCAGCCCGACCTTGCCTCCCGTGCTCTCCGGGCTGTCGGCGTCAATCCGGCCGCGATCGGCACCGGAACGGCGACCGGGATCACTTACACGGCCACCGCGCTCGCGACCGCGTCGCTGTTGAAGCTGGCCGTCATCTCCGCGGAAGAAACCCCGTCGGCCCTGGATCAGGCCGAGGCGGTCGCGCGGGTGTCCGACGTCCACGATATCCTCGTGGGCGCGGATTATGTGACCTGGTCGGTCGCCGCAATCCCGGCCGCGGTCGCGGAGTTCTATATCGTCATGGCGTCCAATCTTCTGGCGCCGGAGTTCGGCAAGCCGGCGAACATGGACGCTTTCACCGGCGCTCAGGCGATGATCCGTCAGCAGGCGCTTTCCGGTGCCAATGGCCAGGCTCTGGCGGTCGCCAAGGTCGCCGAGGTCCACGAGGTGCTCAACACCGCCGGCCTGGTCTCCTGGCTCATTACGGCGGTGCCCTCGGGGCTGGCCGAGGCGTATGTGCGCATGACGGCCGTGCTGTTGGCTCCGGTGTTCGGCTACCAGCAGGACGGGCCGGGGCGGGCAGCGGATCAGGGGGCCTGGGATGCTGCACTGACCAGCGTGAAGCGCGCGGCGGCGATCGCCGGCGCGCAAGCGCGGGCGCAGGACAAGGTCGAGGCGGTGCAGCAGGAGATTAACGCATTGGGGCTGGTCACCTGGACCACCGCCGCGATCCCGGCCGCGGTTGCCGATCCGATGGCGGCCATGGCGGCGATGCAGATGGGGCCGGAGTTCGGCCGCGAGATGGACCCGAAACTTTACGCCTTCCACCAGTCTCGCATTCGGCTTGTCAGCATGGGCGGCCCGTCCGGGCAGGCGCTCGCCGAGCAGAAGGTCATGGCGGCGCACTACTCGCTCGAGGCGCGCGGCCTGACGCGTTGGACAATTTATGACCTGCCTGTCTACGCAGAAGAGGATCTTGTGCTTATGGCGGCTGTGCTGCTGGCGCCGGAGTGCGGGGTCAAGGCGGACCCGAACTGGTCCGAGCTGGCCGAGCGCGATCTGATGCGGATCGTCTCGCTGCCGAGCGAGCGCGAGCCGGTCCGGGCGACGTATTTCTGATGGGCACCAACTACCTCGGCACCTCGCGCGTCGTCCGCAACCCGGTTCGTGTGCAGCAGTGGAACGCCTCGATCCGCGCCGGGGACGACTTCAAGCTCGCGCTCACGGTGTACGCCGATGACAACGGCACGCCTGCGATTGTCGCCGGTTCGGTGTCGCAGATCCTGCTCTGGCCCGACGAACGGGGGTATCCGCATTCCGGTGACTACGGCTTTGCCTGAGCCAGCGGTGGCAGTCCTATTCCGGGCCCGATCGGCTGGATCCGACAGATCGCCGGCTTCACGACGCCACTTCGGCCGGGTGGCATCAACTTCGCCCTGCCAGCAGATGACACGACGTCATTGATCGGCCGCTATCACCTGGCGATCCAGGTCGATCTGCCTGACGGGACCTACTCCCAGGTCGAGGGCATCCTGCAGGTCCGCGACAGTTGGCGCCTGGCCGGATTGACGCTGCCCGACGCTGCTTTCAGCTACTTCACGCTGGATAGCTCGGGGCTTGATGGGGGGGCGCTCCTCGCGCCGTTCGTGGTCAATGGCATACCGGTCGACATGGATGGGTTCCCGCTGATCGCCGCGGATACGTCGTCGGGCACGATCGCGCCGGCGCCGCAGGTGACCGCGCTGACGGTCGCTTCGCTGACCGCACTTCTCGCCGGCCTTCCCACCACCCTGCCCAGCGCACCGGGCGTGCTGTGGCTCCACGGCGGCGTTCCGGCAATCAGTTAGGCTCAAAGTATGTCCGGTTTTGCACCCTATCAGATCCTGACCGCGGCGGAGCTGAACGCCTCGCTGGCTGCGGCCAATGCGGTGACAGCGACAGAGAGAGCGCGCGCTTTGGCGGCGGAGGCGCTGCTGGCGCCGCCTACTCTCACGGCCACCGGCAGCACAACGCCACGCACGCTGGCTGATCGTTTCGCCGATATCGGCAACCTTCGAGACTGGGGCGTCGTTGGCGACGGGGTAACCGATAACTACGCGGCAATTCAGGGCGGCATCAACGAGATGGCGGCGGGCGGTGGCGGCATCGTTTACTTGCCGCCAGCCGGCAACGCCTATCTCATCTCTCACGGGCTAACGATCCCCGCGGGCGTTCGCCTGCTCGGCGCCGGCACATGCGATATGCTTGGCTTTAACCAGACGCCGGCCAGTTGGGCGGTCAAGGGATCGTGGCTGCTGTCGATCGACCTCGTGAACCCGACCGTCACCTTGGCGGCAAGCGGCGGCGTCATCGAGGGCATAAACTTCGTTCGCAATCAGGTCGTCCCGACGACGGGAACCTATTCACCGACGACGTTCCCTTACGAGATCCTGATGGCCGGCGATTACTGCGGTATTGAGAATGTGCAGATGCAGGGCGGAACGCACGGCATCAATATCGATTTCGGACCGTCCGGCGGCGGCGTGGGGTGCTACGTGCGGAATGCACAGATCGGCACCTTGGTTCGCGGCCTCCGCACCGACAACGCGAACGATGTGATCCGGCTGGATAACATCCACGTCCGAACGCTTTGGTATATTCTGAACACCAGTCTTTTGGCCTTCCTGAACACCGCTCTTGTTGGCTGGGATTGCCACTACACTGATAATCCGATCGTCAATGGATTTGAGGTGCTATTTGGCAGTCAGGCGATTTTCTTTACCGACGGCACGTGCGGGGGCATCACCCACAGCCTGTACAACGGCGCCATCGATGGGTTTCAGTTCAATCTGAGCGCCGTATTGATGGAGGTGGCGGCTTCTACGACGACAGTCCGCGCGAAGTTCGCGAACTCCACGATGCAGACGCCAAGCGGGGTGGTGGACCACGCTCTCATCCTGACCAGCGACAACATCGATATTCTGTTCGCCAACACTAAGGTAAACGGCTGCAATACGGTGTTCATGGATCTGGGCGCGGGCGTCGGTGGCGTCGTGCACTTCACTGGGCTCGACCTGGTGTGGAACAACGCCGGGCTGGGTGTCAGCGCGTTCAGCCTCGCGGCGGGCTCGACCCTGGTTATGAGCGGCACACGTCTCGCGCCGCTCGGCAATCCAGGGCCGGTCTGGACAGGGGCGGGCAGCGATACCGTGATGACCGATAAATACGGCTGCTTTCAGCCCTTTGTGTCCATTGCCGCCGTCGCGACGTTCACCGGCATCAGCGCCAATCAGGACGTCACCCTCGATTGCCCGACAAACCCGATCCTGCGCGGCGCCACTCAGGGGCGCCTTCGCGGGAGTGTCTATATCGCCACGCCACAGACGGGCGGCCTTCTCGCGTTTCAGTTGGACAGTTTCAACGAGATCTACGTGGGCCACATCGCCGCAGCCGCGGTCGGATGGCAGAATTTCGACTCGGGCTGGATCAATTTCACCTCCGCGGCGAATCCGCTTGGGCGGGTCCGGGGCAACGCTAACACCGGCGTCGTTTATTCGTTCGGCGCCCTGGCGGTGGAGTACCGCTAACCTCATGACAGTCCACGATCGATATGTCTGACACCCTCACCGCTTTGCAAGCGGCGCTCGCACCCAGGGTCGGATTGCAGCCCGTCCCGCTCGCCAGCCAGTCGTACGAGCTGTCCAGCACGCCGGCGTCGGGCGAGCGCTTGCTGAACATGTACGCCGAGAAGCTGGATGCGACCAATCCGCGCTCGGCTTACATCCTGCGGCCGACAGCCGGGACCGGGCTGTTTACGACGCTCGGCGCCGGGCCGGTACTGGCGTCCGCGAGCGCGTCCGGTGCTTTCCGGGCAATTAGCGGCACGCACGCATATTACCTGCAGAATACGCCGGTGGCCGCGCCGGTCGATCTCGGCGAGGTCGGCACTGTCGGACCGCTCGGCACCGACGGCAGCTATACGTCGACGAACTATTATCGAGCGTCCATCGCCGTCGGCCCCGAGAGTGTTGTGTTCTGCGTGCCGCCCAATGTGTTCGTGACTGATCTATACGGAGCACCTGTTCAGCAGGTCACGACCGGAAGCGGTAATTTTCCAACGGACGGGGCAAGCAGCTCACGAATCCCCTCATTTCTTTTAGCCCAGATCTAGCGTGAATACGGCGCGATTCCCTACAGCATGTTGAGTGCTGGTGGATTCGAGGGTGTCATGGGGAAGGTGGAGCGTTGGTTTG
>JBEKLE010000422.1:0-5880 GCA_050010355.1 Rhodopila sp.
TGCCGTCGTAACATCGCTCGATCAGCGCGATCAAAGCGGGCTTCAGCGGCACGCCCCGTTCGCGCGCGAGGTTCGTTGCGTGGCAGGCCCGGCGCAGCAGGCGCCGCATCTTGCCCGCCCAGCCCTCTTTCTCGATCTCGACCAGCGCCTTCAGTTCGCCCAGATGGTGCGCGTTGCACAGCGCGTGCAGCACGCCGGCCATGGTGTAGTAGGGCTTTAAAAGGTCGTCACCGCTTACGGCGATCATCTTCATCGTGGTCGGTATGCCCCGAACACCCGGCGCATTTACCTTTGCTGCGTCGCGCACTTCGCCCATTGGCTGACAACCGAACACCATACCTCGAGCGCGGTCAGCGAAGCTGCCGTTCGGCAATTCGTGGCGGAACACCTGCCACGTTGCGACTGCCCTTATCCGGTCCGGCGTATCCCTCACGAGGTCAGCGCTGCTCTCGGCCAGCTATTGGTTGTGTTGCGGGCAGAGGGAGCAATCCCAAGCGACGCCCTCCTCAGACGCATCTGGCGCGAGAGCTTGCCGACTTTGATGCTCACATGCGCGATGTTGGCGGACTGGCGTTTAATACGCGACGGCAACGCTGCGGGATTGTGGCGCGGTTTCTGGCCGGAGTGTTCCAGGACAGGCTGATCCTGATCCCGGCTATAGCGCCCATCGCGATCCGGCACTTCGTTCTCGGAGATGGCGCTGAGTGGAGCGCCGGCACCATCGGGGTGATTGGCGGCGCGATCGGCGGTTACCTGCGGTTCCGCGCCATGGCGGGCCAAGCCAGCGAAGGTTCCGACGGCGAAGCCGTTGGAATAGCCGGACAAGGAGATCGCGTGATGGAGTTGTTGGCGGCGATCCCGCGGGCCGCGCATTGGCGCCTCGCATCATTGCCAGAAGTCCCCTCCGACGCCGAGATCGACGAACTGCTTGGGTCATTCGATCCGCCGCCCTTCCGGTCGCACCGGCGTGCCTTCGCAATGGTGCGGTGCCTCACCGATCTCGGCCTGAGATGCAGCGAAGTCGCCAGTCTTCGCCTTGAAGATATCAACTGGAACGATGGTACACTTCGCCTAGCGGGGACCAAGACCCGCCGCGTCGACACCCTCCCGCTGCCCGACGCGACCGGTGCCGCGATCGCTGCCTAGCCGGCTGTTGCGAGCGGGCACGCCGATGAAGGAGATCGCCGATGTTCTCCGGCATCGCAGTCTCGATACGTCAGCGATCTACACCAAGGTGGATTTCAGCAGACTGGCTTCAGTGGCGTTGCCCTGGCCCGGGAGTGCGTCATGATCGAGAGCCGTTCAATGGTCGCGCTGGCCAGCGATTACCTCGCCGAACGCCGCCTTCTTGGCTTCGATCTTGGCATTTCCGGCACACAAATCACCGCTTTCGCCCGTTTCGTCGACGCGGCCGGTCACACCGGATCGCTGACAACCCGGATCGTTCTCGATTGGGTGCAAGGCAAATCGAGACACCCCACGCCGTTCTCATGGGCCAGGCGGCTCGAGGTTCTCCGGCCATTCGCCCGATATCTGGCGCGTCTTGATCCTGCCACCGAGTTTCCGGACACCGCGATCTTCGGCAGGTCGCACCGGCGGCTCGCGCCGCACATCTATACCGACCAGGAGATCGACGATCTCCTCGCCGCGGCTCGGAAGTTGCCCCCGCACGGCACCTCGCGGCCGGTGACTTATGAGACCATCTTCGGTTTGATTGCGGCGACCGGGCTGCGTATTTCCGAAGCTCTGAACCTTCGATGTGGCGATGTCGATCTGGATGAGGGGCTTCTGACCATCCGGAAGACGAAGTTCCGTAAGTCCCGGCATGTGCCGGTGCACCGCACCGTGGTGACCGAACTACGGCGCTACATGGCGATACGACAGCGCTACGGCGACACCGGCGCGGAGGCGCTGATGTTCTTGTCATCGACGGGGAAGCGGCTTCCGAAGCGGACTGTCCATCATGTCTTTGGTAAACTGCGCGCCGGTTTGGGCTGGACCGCCCGTGGTGGTTACGCCCAGGTTCGCATTCACGATTTGAGGCACACGTTCGTTTGCCGGCGGGTTCAGCTCTGGCATGAGCGCGGCGCCGATATCGACAACGCAATGGCTGCGCTCTCGACCTATGTCGGCCATGCCAAGGTGTCGGAGACGTACTGGTACCTGACTGGCGTGCCTGATCTGATGGCGGTCGCGGGGAAGCGCTTTGAGGTGTTCGCCGCTGGAAGCGGGGGCGATCGTCATGACTAATCCGATCCAACGGCCCACCTTCCCATCGCTGCTGCAACGGTTCTTCATCGAACATCTGGGACAGCAGCGAGCCGTCAGCCCGGTACCATCGCCGCCTACAGCGACACCTTCCGCCTGTTGCTGGGCTTTGCCGAAACGACGATCGGCAAGACACCGGCGGTCTTCACCCTGGCCGATCTCGATGCGAAGTTGATCCTCGGTTTTCTCGATCATCTTGAGAAGACCAGGAACAACACGGTGCGCAGTCGCAATGCCCGCTTGGCGGCACTGCGATCCTTTCTGAAGTTTGCCGCGCATCACGACCTCACGGCGCTGGCCGTCATCGAGCAGGCGCTGGCCGTTCCCATGAAGAAGTTCGACAGACCAATGCTCGGATTTCTCACGCGTCCCGAGATGCAGGCCATCCTCGACGCGCCCGATGCCGGGAGCTGGGTTGGGCGGCGGGATCGCGCCTTCTTCAGCGTGCTTTACAGCACCGGTGCCCGGGTCTCGGAGGCGATCGGCCTACGTGTCGGCGACGTCATCACCGATGCATCGCCGGCGGCCCACCTTCGCGGCAAGGGGCGCAAAGAGCGCAGCGTACCCCTCTGGCGTCCGACCGCCACTTTGATCCGTGGCTGGAAGAAGCAACTGGGCGACATCAAAGATGACATGACAGCTTTCTGTTTCCGAACCGGAGTGGCGGAGAGCTGACGCGTTCGAACGTCACCCAGCGTCTCGCGCTCGCGGTCGCCACCGCCACTGAAACCTGCCCGCAGCTCACTGGTCGATCGATATCGCCACACACGATCATGCACACCACGGCGATGCACCTCCTTCAGTCAGACGTGGGTATCACGGTGATCGCGTTGTGGCTTGGCCACGAGAGCACAACGACAACGCACATGTATCTTGAAGCGGATTTGTCGATGAAGGCGCGCGCGCTTGAGAGGCTACAGCCACCCGGAACCAAAGCCGCGCGCTATCGCCCGCCGGATCAACTGATGCAGTTCCTTCAGAGCCTCTAGTCGAAAATTATGCGCAGTTCAACGACACCAAATATCAAGTTCCACACAGTGTTTGTCAGATACCGCCGCGGTGAACTGCACATAATTCGAAGGTGCGGATAATCTCGACCCAAAGCGACGGGGCGCATGGCACGCTCGACGATATTGGTATCCAGCTCGCAGCGGCCATCGTCAAGGAAACGGATCAATCCGTCCCAGTGATTAAGCGCGTAACGGATCGCCTGCGCCAACGTCGAGCGCCCAGACAACCGGCCAAGTAGCTCGGTCATCCAGGCGTGTATCGCCTTGACCAACGGGCGGCTACGCTGCTGGCGGACCTGCTTGCGGTGTTCGCCGTTTGGCCGCGGATGTCGGCCTCGATCGCAAAAAGTGCACCGATCCGTTGCAGCGCTTCGTAGGCGAGTGGCGATTTTGTTGCTGTATAGACGTCGTAGAACTTTCGCCGCGCATGAGCCCAACAGAACGCCAGTGTCGGTCCTTCGTCCGCCAATTCGGTGACCAAACCGCCGAACCCGGCATAGCCGTCGACCTGAAGCAGACCACGGAAGCCCTTCAGATGGATTGCCGGATGCTCGCCCTTACGATCCTCACTATAAACATAGGCAGCCGCCGGATGACCGGGTCCCGCCCAGGGACGGTTGTCGACAGCATAACACCACAGCCGTCCGGTCTTGGTGCGGCCACGGCCCGGGTCCAGCACCGGCAGGTGGTGTCGTCGGCCGCCACTTTGGGCGAGGACAGAACCGTGCTCAAGAGCAGCTCATACAGCGGCTCCAGCCACCAGCAGGCGCGTCCGACCCAGTTGCACAAAGTGGAACGATCCAGCTCGACACCCTGGCGGGCGAAGGCATGCCCACGGGCTTGACCCGAGGGTCTGCGACTGGCGATACAGCGGCAGGTGGTCGGCATATCTGTTGACCAGCGCGTGGGCCAGCAACGCCTCGGTCGCCAGGCCGCCGTCGATTGGCCGCTCCGGCGCAGGCGCCTGCACGACAGCGCCTTCGCACGCCCGACAGCCATAGCGAGGGCGGCGGATCACCTGAACGCGGATCTGCGCCGGGACGTAATCCAGCATCTCGGAGCGGTCTTCGCCGATCGTATGCAGGGGCGCACCACAGCACTTCCGGCACCGAACCGCGATTGCGCTTCGGTGGCTTCGGCGGCTGCTTTGCGTCTGGCTGAGCCGCCTCGATCTTCGCTTCCTGTTCGCCCAATGATTGCTCGGCGTCCTCGATGCCCTGTTGTAGCGCCTCTTCGCCGAGACGTTCCGAACGGCGGCCGAAGCGATTGCGCAGCAGAACCGCGATCAGCATCTGCAAGCGCGCCATCTCGGCCTGCGCCTCGCGCAGCAAGTGCTGCAACAGCGTCGGATCGTCGGGCAAAGGGGGCAACGTGGTGGACACGGCGGAACGCTGAATCGCCGTTGCGAATCGGGTCTAATGAATCCGGCGTGATCGACGGCATCAACCCGCCAGTTCCGGACGGCGGACGCGGGCGGGCATGCGCCAGTCAATGCCCTCCAGTCCGCGTTTCGTTGGCGCGAGCCAACTCGCCGAAACGCGGTCCAGTAACATCGACAGTTGGGCGGGCGTCAGCGAAACCCGTCCCGTGTCGGTGACCGGCCATTGGAAGTGGCCCTTCTCAAGACGTTTGCTGAACAGGCAGAGACCCTGTCCGTCGAACCAAAGCAGTTTAATCAGCCCGCCGCGTTTACCGCGAAAGGCGAACAAAGCGCCGCTGAAGGGATCTTCCGCCAGCACCTGCTGGGCCAGCATCGCCAGTCCGTCCATCCCTTTGCGCATGTCGGTGTAGCCGCACGCCAGCCAGACCCGCGCGCCCGTTGGCAGGACGATCATCCGCGCAGCGCCGCCAGCACACGGCGCAAGGCACGCGGATCGATCCCGGCGTCGACGCGAACCGTTGTGCCGCCGGGCAAGGCGATCTCGATCAGGCACGGCGGCCGCGCTTGGATGTCTGGCGGTGCCATTGGCTGAGGCGCCACCTCGACACGAGCGAAGCGCCCGATCGCCGCACCTGGCTGCGCTGCCTTCAACGCCTGCCGCCACGTATAGAGTTGACCCGTGCTGATGCCGTGCAACCGCGCGACGTCTGCGGGCGATACGCCGGGGGCCAGGCTTTGTGCCGCGATCGTCTGCTTTTGCTCGGTCGTCCAGCGGCGGCGGCGTTCGCCGCGCGGGATCAAATCCATCCGAAGGGTTGGAGCGCTCTTACGACCGGTCGTATGGCCGCTCTCTGATGATGCCGACGCCTCGGCCGGGGGCATGTCCGTGTCCATGCAGGGAGTCCAGCATACTCAGCCCCCGGAACAGGGGAATCGCACTTGGAATTTTCTTGACACGCGAATCGGCGCTTGCCCGATTCGGACCCGATGGACAGTTGCTGGCACTATTTTGAAATGCGATTGCCCTGGCCCCCGGAAAGCCATGTGGGGGCCGCGTAACGCTTACTCTCGGGCAGCAACTGGTAGTGCAGCAGATACAGCACGAACGCGGCGATCCGTGTGCCGTACTGCACCGGTGCGCTCACCCCCTCGGGGAACGCCGCCCGCGTCTGGGTGCCGCACGCCGCGCACGGCAGGCGTGCACGCGATGCTTGGTGACGT
>JBEKLE010000423.1:0-5864 GCA_050010355.1 Rhodopila sp.
TCGAATCCTTGAAACGCCGAGCGGACAGAACACCCGGAACGGCGGCCAGCGCGGGAATGTGCTCGTGGTCATACCATTCGTTGAACTCGGCATCGTGCTCAGGGGCCACGTTCATCGCGTTCACCAGGAGACCGCCGGCACCGGAGGGACTGTCGGCATCGCCGGGTAGCGTCTGTTCCCCGTCGAAGCGGAGCAGCCGCGTGCACATCGGGCCGACGCGTTTTGACCAGGCCGACAGATTTTCCCCCGCGATCGCTTTGTATGGCTCGCTCGACAGCACCGCGAGGCTATCGAGGTCGTACGATGCCACTGCCTGCTTCGGATTGGCGACACCGATCCAGCGTTCGCACAAACCGAAGCCCGGGACGCGCTGCCGTTCGGGCACGTGCTCCAGATCGTACCAATCGTGGAATTCGTCTTCGTGGGCGTTGGTGAAATCGAACGCCACCAGCAGGATACCCTTTGCCATGTCTTCCTCCGTTTTCAGGTCGCGGTATGATCCAGGTTCTTGCCCGCGTGTTCGGGCGTTAACCACCAGACGCGGAGCGCCGTGCAGGCGGTTGCGGCCGGAATCAGCAGGAACGCGGCGGCGAATGAAACCGGTGTGGACACGGGTCTGACCCGACGCGACCCGAAACACCGCTGATCCCCGGTGCCGTGCTTCGAGCGATCCCACTTCGGGCGTCAAGAGGTCGCCGCTTGTTGCGGCACTCATGTTCCTTGTGCTCCATTTTCCCTGGCACCAGTAGGCACGTCGAACGCAAATCAGTCCAGCCCGAAGAACCGCGCGATCTCCGCGGTGGCGTCGACCCGCGCCTGTGCGACGAAACGCCCGGGAGGGACCACGCGCGTGCCGGCGGGGTATGCGTGCGGAAAATGCGGCAGTGACCAAAGTTCCACAGATTGTTCCTTCCCGTCACGCCACATCTGATGCTTTACCTCGTCTCGCACCTCCTCAGCGCTCGGCGACGCGGTGATGGCGCGCAACGCGCACCATTGCGTGACCAACAGGGTCGCATTCTCGGGTGCGACGATGGTGTCAGCGCCTCCTTGCCAAACTGACAGCCGTGGCCAAGGGCCGGCGAAGCCAGGCGGCGCAGCGGCACGCACCTGCGCGGCCCATGCCTCCGGGCTCTGGTCCGGTCCGGCCGCCGCCATCCGCACGATCGCCTGCAGACCGGACCGCGCGGCGCCCACCGGCAGGCCAGCGACCGAGGCACCCGCGGCGAAAACGTCGGGATAGGCCGCCAAAACGGCGGCCGTCATCGCACCGCCCGCCGACAAGCCGACGACAAAGACCCGTCGCGGATCGCTGCCGAAGCGGGTGATCGCGGCTCGGGTCATCGCGGCGATCGAGCCGACCTCGCCTTCGTCGCGAGCGGTGTCGGATGGCTGAAACCACTGGAAGCAGCGGCCGGCGTTGTTCGCCTCTGCCTGCTCCGGCAGGATCAGCGGAACGTGCAGGCGGTCGGCGAGTTCGGTCCAGCCAGAATCCTGGGCGAACACGGCGGCATCCTGGCCGCAGCCGTGCAGCACCACCACCAAGGGGCGGCCTGCGACCGAGGGTGGCACGTATGCGCGCATCCGCAGGCGGCCAGGGTTGTCGCCGAACCCGTTGAACTCGACGAGTCGGCTGCTTTCGACCAGCGACCGTGGCGGTTGAACCTTCGGGCCACCCAACCAGGCTTTGACGAGCCGCACCACGACCTTGAGGCCGCGACCAAGACCGCGGAGAGTACGGGACCATTTCATGCCAGGTTCGGCCTTTCAAAGTGCCTGTCCCATATGTTGCACCGCAGCATAAAAACAACCGTGTTGCGGCTTTCGACACGGTGATGCATCGCGATGTTTCCGCCTACACTGGCATGATGAAACCCCGGACAACCGAGTCGCCCAACATGTTGCATGTGACCAAACTGGCTGTCGGTGTGCGTGACACTGACCATCTTCGAGACCTGCAGGCCTTGCGCATGCGGGATCATCCGCCGCTGCGGCACCGCACCCGCAACTTTCCCCGCCGGCGGGCCGAGGTGATCGGTGGCGGCTCGATGTACTGGGTTATCGCCGGCACAATGCTGGCGCGGCAGCGCATCCTGGACATTATCGAAGACCAGCGCGATGACCATACCGCCTGCACGAGCTTTGTCCTCGACCCGGAGATCGTACCGCTTACCGGACGGCCGACCCGACCCTTTCAGGGCTGGCGTTATCTCGATCCCGACGACGCGCCGCCAGACATGCCCGCGCTGGGCGCAATCCTTGGGTTGGAGAGCCTGCCGGCCACGCTCCGCCACGAACTGCGGGCGCTATGTCTGCTGTAGTACGTCCGTCTGAAACCCGGCCGATATTACGAAAATGAGACCTGATCGCGACGTCCGCGGATTGCTCGGGTGTCGCCGAAGCCTCAGATGAAGCACGGAATGGGTCAAGTTCACGTGATCGGCGCGGGGCTCGCAGGGCTCACGGCAGCTCTGTCGCTGAGCGCGGAGGGCCGGTTCGTCACGGTCCATGAGGCCGGGCCGGCGGCCGGCGGTCGCTGCCGATCGTATCTGGACAAAGAACTTGGGCTGCGGATCGACAACGGGAACCACCTCCTGCTGTCAGGCAATAAGGCCGCCAAAGCCTACATCACGGAAATCGGCGCGGCAGACTTCTTCGAGGTCCCGCATCACGCGGTCTTTCCCTTCATGGATCTCAAGACCGGCGAGCGCTGGGTCGTGCGCCCTAATGCGGGACGGATTCCATGGTGGGTCCTCAAGGCCGACCGCCGTGTGCCGGAAACGCGGCTGTCGGATTATCTCGGAATGGCGCGGATCGCGCGCATTCGCGACGACACCACGGTGGCTGACAGCACCCGGCACGGCCGGCTTTACTGGCGGCTGCTGGAGCCCATCGCGATCGCTGCCCTGAACACCCAGCCGCAGGAGGGTCTCGCCCGGTTGCTTGGCACGGTGGTGCGGGAGACACTGCTGCGCGGCGGCAACGCGTGCAGGCCGATGCTGCCCAGGACAGGCCTGTCGCAGGCGCTGATCGATCCAGCCATTGCCACTTTGCAGGCGCGCGGCGCCGAGGTCCGCTTCAACAGCCGTATCGCGGGGCTGACGATCGGGGGCGGCAGGATCACGGTGCTGCGAGGGCCGGACGGCGCGATCGCGGTTGAACCGGACCACGCGGTCGTGCTCGCTGTGCCTCCTTGGGTTGCCGCAGACCTGCTGCCGGGGCTGGTGGCGCCCGACGCATTCGAGGCCATTCTCAACATCCATTTCGCGCAGGCCGCCGTGCCCGCCGGCCCGCTGGGAAAGGCGGGCTTCACCGGCCTGACGTGCGGCACCGCGGAATGGGTGTTCGTGAAACAGGGGCATGTCTCGGTCACGATCAGCGCCGCCAACCGGTTGGTCGATGAGCCGGCCGCGGCGATCGCTTCGCTGGTGTGGCCGGACGTCGTCGACGCGCTTGGCCTGGACGCCCGCGCCAGGGAGGCGATGCCGGTCTATCGAGTAGTCAAGGAGAGGCGGGCAACGTTCGCGGCCACGGCGCGGCAAGAGGTACGGCGGCCACACGCACGGACAAAACTCGCCGCAAACCTGGCACTTGCGGGCGACTGGACCGACACCGGGTTGCCCGGCACGATCGAGGGCGCAATAAGGTCCGGCCGTTCCGCGGCGGATGTTCTGCTCACGTTCTGACTTGCAAGGGATAAGATGGCCCCCCGGGGATGCTAACTCTCGACGCGACTGTCGCGACGGCTCTTGATGATGCCGCTTTGCTGGATTCGGTGACCCGAGCGACCGACGCGCTGACACGGCATCAGAAGCCGGACGGGCATTTTGTCTTCGAGCTCGAAGCGGATGCGACAATTCCGGCCGAGTATGTGCTGCTCGAGCATTTTCTGGCCCGCATCGACCCCCAGCTTGAGGCGAGGATCGGCGTCTACCTTCGGGCCAGTCAGGGCGAGCACGGCGGCTGGCCGCTGTTCCATGACGGCGCGTTTAACCTGTCCGCCAGCGTGAAGGCGTATTTCGCGCTGAAGGCGATCGGCGACGATCCGGACGCTTGGCACATGCGCCGGGCGCGCGAGGCGATCCTGGAGGCGGGCGGGGCGGAACGAACGAATGTGTTCACGCGTGCTCAACTGGCCCTGTTCGGGCAAGTTCCCTGGCGTGCCGTGCCGGTGATGCCGGTTGAAATCATGCATTTGCCACTTTGGTTCCCGTTTCATCTGTCGAAGGTTTCGTACTGGTCACGCACGGTGATGGTGCCACTGCTGGCGCTGATGGCGCTGCGCCCGATGGCGCGGAACCCTCGCGGGATCGGGGTTCCGGAGCTTTTCCGTACGCCTCCCGAACAGGTCAGCGATTGGATTCGCGGGCCTTTTCGATCGGCCTGGGGCCGCTTCTTCAAGGGTGTCGATACCGCGTTGCGAGCGACGGAACCGCTTTTCCCGAACGCAACGCGCCGGAGCGCGATCGACAAGGCGGTCGCATTCGTGAGGGAACGGCTGAACGGCGAGGACGGGCTTGGAGCGATCTACCCGGCGATGGCCAACAGCGTGATGATGTTCGACGCACTCGGCTACGAGCCCGACCATCCGGACGCCGCTGTGGCCTGGCGGTCAGTGCGCAAGCTACTGGTCTACCAGGATGACCGTGCTTACTGCCAGCCCTGCCTGTCTCCCGTGTGGGATACCAGCCTCGCGGGTCTCGCGCTGGCGGAAGCCGGGTGGGTGACGGACGCGGCCTGCGACTGGCTGCGTCCTTTGCAGATCACCGGGGTTGTCGGCGACTGGGGGGTGCGGCGGCCCGGGCTTCGGCCCGGCGGCTGGGCCTTCCAGTTCAACAATCCGCATTACCCGGACGTTGACGACACGGCCGTGGTCGGCCTGCTGCTCCATCGCAATGGCGACCCGGCGCATGCACAGGCGGTTGACCGCGCTCGGGAATGGGTGATCGGCATGCAATCGTCCGATGGCGGCTGGGGCGCGTTCGAGCCGGAGAATACCCACCACTACCTCAATCACATTCCGTTCGCGGATCACGGTGCGCTGCTGGATCCGCCGACTTCGGATGTCAGCGCACGATGCGTCTCCTTTCTGGCCCAGATCGGCATGCCAGCAGGCGATCCGGTCATGGCTCGGGCGCTGGCTTATCTACGGCGCGAGCAGGAGGCGGACGGCAGTTGGTATGGCCGCTGGGGCACCAATTATATCTACGGCACTTGGTCGGTTCTGTGTGCGCTGAACGCCGCCGGCGTCGCGCATGATGACCCCGCGATGCTTCGTGCGGTGGACTGGCTGGTTTCGGTTCAGCGCGACGACGGCGGCTGGGGCGAGGACGAGGAAAGTTACGGCGGCGCGCCGCACGGCGGCTACAAGGAGAGCACGCCAAGCCAGACGGCGTGGGCCGTGCTGGGCCTGATGGCAGCGGGTGCCACCGATCATGCTGCCACGGCGCGTGGGATTGCCTGGCTGGCCCGCGCCCAGAATCCCGATGGCGGCTGGACCGAGCAGCCTTACACGGCGGTCGGATTCCCGCGCGTTTTCTACCTGCGCTACCACGGCTACAAACTGTATTTCCCGCTCCTGGCCCTGGCGCGGTATCGCAACCTGAGCCGTGGTAACATGCGCCGGGTCGAGTTCGGGCTCTGACGGCGACGCCGTCGACTATGCTGGGATTTGTCGTCGGTCTGACCGCGGAGGCGCGGATTGCCAAGCGGTTCGGCTATCCCGTGCTGGCCGGCGGGGGCAGGCCGGAAGGGGCCGATGCTGCGGCGAACCGACTGGTCAAGCAGGGCGCGAATGCTTTGGTCAGCTTCGGTTTTGCCGGCGGCCTGGACCCGGCGCTGCGGGCAGGAGCGGTGGTTATTCC
>JBEKLE010000424.1:0-6364 GCA_050010355.1 Rhodopila sp.
GTTGTACATCGCCTCGCGCGACAGCGGCTTTTTCGGTGCGGCGGTCATGCGGCCTCTCCCGTGGCAGCGTCTTCGGCAGCCGGAGCCACACCGTTGATGCGCGCCTTCAGACCTTCCAGCCCGGCCGTGGTGATTGCCAGCACGTCGTGGTTCAGAATGTCGTAGACATTGGCACCAATGGTCGGCAGCACATCCAGGCGATGGATGTTGCGGCTGGCGCGCAGAAAACCCTCGTCCACCGCACCGTCGATGATCAGCGCCGACGTCCAGCCCAGCGCCTTGATCTTCTTTGCCAGCTCACCGGTTTTCGGCGCGCTCGTCGCCGCGTCCAGCACCACCAGCTTGTTGTCGGCCAGCTTCTGCGACAGCGCCGATATCAGCCCAAGCCGCCGAACCTTCTTGTTCAGGCTGTACTCATGCGACCGGACCACCGGTCCATGCACGACGCCACCCGTCCGGAACTGCGGCGAGCGCAAACTGCCCTGCCGCGCGTTGCCGGTGCCTTTCTGCTTGTACGGCTTCCTGGTCGTGCCGGAAACTTCCGCCATCCCCTTGACCTTGTGGTTACCGGAGCGCCGCTTCGACAACTGCCAGTGAACGACCCGCGCCATGATATCCCTGCGCGGCACGATCCTGAAAATCTCATCCGGCAACTCGGCACATCAATCTGCATCTGCCTGTTCCTCAGCCCGACGCCGACGTGTCAGCCTGGGGCGCTTCGATAAGCGCCGCCGGGTAAGGCGCATCGGCCGGACGCCGGCCCTTGATGGCATCGCGCACCAGCACATAGCCGTCCTTGCTGCCCGGAACGGCCCCCTTGATCATCAGCAGGCCCTTCTCCGCATCCACGGCCGCCACTTCCAGATTGAGCGTGGTGATCCGTTCAACCCCGAGATGCCCGGCCATCTTCTTGTTCTTGAAGGTCTTGCCGGGATCCTGCCGGTTACCGGTCGAACCCAGCGACCGATGGCTGACCGACACGCCGTGTGAGGCCTCGAGACCGGAAAAGTTCCAGCGCTTCATGCCGCCGGCGAAACCCTTGCCCTTGGAGGTGCCGCAAACGTCGATTTTCTGACCGACGCTGAAATGCGCGGCAGACAGGGTAGCCCCCGGCTCCAGCAGCGCATCCGGCGCCACTCGGAACTCCACCAGCTTCTTCTTCGGCTCAACCTTCGCCCTGGCAAAGTGACCGCGGTTCGGCTGGGTCACGTTCTTCACCTTCGCCTTGCCCCAGCCGATCTGGACAGCCGTATAGCCGTCCTTCTCCAGCGTGCGCGCCGCGACAACCTGCACCTGATCGAGGTGCAGAACGGTGACCGGCACATGCGTGCCGTCATCCTTGAATATCCGGGTCATGCCCAGTTTCTTGGCCAGCAGACCGGTGCGTAATGCCTGAGGGGGCGAGGTTTTCGGCATGGTGCTAGATCTTGATCTCAACATCCACGCCAGCGGCGAGGTCGAGCTTCATCAGCGCGTCCACCGTCTGCGGGGTCGGCTCCACGATGTCCAACAGCCGCCGGTGCGTCCGGATCTCGAACTGCTCACGGCTTTTCTTGTCCACGTGCGGGGAGCGGTTAACCGTGAAACGCTCGATATGGGTCGGCAGCGGGATCGGTCCGCGAACCCGGGCACCCGTGCGCTTTGCCGTGTTCACGATCTCCTTCGTGCTGTTGTCCAGCACGCGGTGATCGTAGGCCTTAAGCCGGATGCGGATATTCTGATTGTCCATCGTTCGCTCTTCAAAGTTCCCGCCGAAACGAGCACCGGCCCCCGCTGTCCCGAACGGACGGCGGGAACCGGCATCGTTTCGTTATCAGGCCTGGATGCTGGCAACCACGCCGGCGCCGACGGTCCGGCCACCCTCACGGATCGCGAAACGCAGACCGTCGTCCATCGCGATCGGATGGATCAACTCGACATCCATCGACACGTTATCACCCGGCATCACCATCTCGGTGCCTTCCGGCAACTGCACCACACCCGTCACGTCGGTGGTGCGGAAGTAGAACTGCGGCCGGTAGTTGGTGAAGAACGGCGTGTGACGGCCGCCTTCTTCCTTGGTCAGAATATAGGCCTCGGCCTTGAACTTGGTGTGCGGCGTGATGCTGCCCGGCTTGGCCAGAACCTGACCGCGCTCGACATCCTCACGCTTGGTGCCGCGCAGCAGCGCGCCGATGTTGTCGCCGGCCTGCCCCTGGTCGAGCAGCTTGCGGAACATCTCGACGCCGGTCACCACCGTCTTCACCGTCGCCTTGATGCCGACGATCTCGACTTCCTCGCCCACCTTGACGATGCCGCGCTCGACGCGCCCTGTTACCACGGTGCCACGGCCGGAGATCGAGAACACGTCTTCGATCGGCATCAGGAACGGACGCTCGATCGCACGCTCCGGCTGCGGAATGTAGGCATCAACCGCCTCCATAAGCCTCAGGATCGAATCATGGCCCAGTTCGGGCTGCTTGCCCTCCAGGGCGCATAACGCCGACCCATGGACGATCGGGATATCATCGCCCGGGAACTGATAGGAGGACAGCAGTTCACGCAGCTCCATCTCGACCAGTTCCAGAAGTTCGGGATCATCCACCATGTCGCACTTGTTCAGGTACACCACCAGCGCCGGCACGCCCACCTGCCGGGCCAGCAGGATGTGTTCACGGGTCTGCGGCATCGGGCCGTCAGCGGCGGACACCACCAGGATCGCGCCATCCATCTGCGCCGCGCCGGTGATCATGTTCTTCACGTAGTCGGCGTGGCCGGGGCAGTCGACGTGAGCGTAATGGCGGTTCTTCGTCTCATATTCGACGTGTGCGGTGGAGATCGTGATGCCGCGCGCCTTCTCTTCCGGCGCCTTGTCGATCTGGTCATACGCCGTGAAGGTGGCGCCGCCGGTTTCCGCCAGCACCTTGGTGATCGCGGCTGTCAGCGACGTCTTGCCATGATCGACATGGCCGATCGTGCCGATGTTGCAGTGCGGCTTGTTCCGCTCGAATTTCGCCTTACCCATCGTAATCTCCGTAGATCCAGCAGCAGATCTGTTGGGTTAAACCGTTTGCCTACACACGCCCGCGCGCTTCGACGCCTCGCCTCACGCGATCATTCGCTACCAACGATAATGACTGAAGGCCTTGTTCGCCTCCGCCATCCGGTGGGTATCTTCACGCTTTTTCACCGCTGAGCCGCGGTTGTTCACCGCATCCAGCAACTCGTTGGACAGACGATCCTGCATCGTATGTTCCCCGCGCTTGCGGGCCGCATCGATGATCCAGCGGATCGCCAGCGCCTGACGCCGTTCCGCCCGGACTTCGACCGGCACCTGATAGGTGGCACCGCCGACGCGCCGGGACCGGACTTCAACCGCCGGCTTCACATTGTCCAGCGCATCGTGAAACATCCGCACCGGGTCGGCCGCCTGGCCACCACGGCGCTTCAGCACATCGAGGGCGCTGTAGACGATCCCCTCGGCGGCCGATTTCTTGCCGTCGTACATCAGCGCATTCATGAAGCGGGTGATGACGATGTCGCCAAACTTGGCGTCCGGCAGGATCTCGCGCTTGTCAGCGCGGTGACGACGAGACATCCGATCGCCCCCCTACTTCGGCCGCTTCGCGCCATACAGCGACCGGCGCTGACGACGCTTGGCGATGCCCTGGGTGTCGAGCACACCGCGAAGGATGTGATACCGCACGCCCGGCAGATCCTTCACCCGCCCGCCGCGGATCAGCACCACCGAGTGCTCCTGCAGATTGTGCCCTTCACCAGGAATATAACTCACCACCTCATAGCCGTTGGTCAGCCGGACCTTCGCCACCTTGCGCAGCGCCGAATTCGGCTTCTTCGGCGTCGTGGTGTACACGCGCGTGCAAACCCCGCGTTTCTGCGGGCAGCCCTGAAGCGCCGGAACCGAGTTCCGGGCCTTCGGCCGCTCACGCCCATGAGCGATAAGCTGGTTGATGGTCGGCATGAACCTCTTTCTCTTCTCATTCAGCGACTTCGCCGCGGTCCCAGGTTGGATCGCCGCCTAACAGGCAAATCCGCCGGCATGGGGAAGATCCCATCCAGCGGAGTGACGAAGGCAGACGGCCTAAGCCCAACCTTGAAGAAGGGCGGCGCCGCGTGCGTTCTGTGCCTGCGAAGCGGCGACCGTCCCCTGAAGTTAACCTTCGGGTCGGTCGAGGGCGCGATGTCTAGAAGCCCGTCCCACCCGAGTCAAGCGCTCTAGCAAGACCTAATGACCGATTCGTGCATGACCGATTCCAGCGCTTCTGGACGGATTTCACCGCACTGCCTCACTTCAACCCGGCGACACGTCCACTCAATTGCGCTATCGCTGCGCCGGCTCAATGCAGTTCAGCTTTCGGAGACACTCTAGGAATGTGCGGCATTGCTGGACTGATCCTCTCATCCGGCGCCGCGCCGCCGGATCCGAATGTCCTTTCGAAGCTGATCGGCGCGCTGCATCATCGCGGCCCGGACGGCAGCGGTCATGCCGTGATGGGGCGCGTCGCCCTGCTGCATAACCGCCTCGCGATCATCGATCTCGTCACCGGCGACCAGCCGTTCTTCACCGGCTCCGCCACGCTCGTCGCAAACGGCGAAATCTACAATTACCGCGAACTCCGCGAATCGCTGCCCGGCGTCACGTTCGCCACCAACAGCGACTGCGAGCCACCGCTGCATCTGTGGCTGCGCGATGGCGCCGATTACGCAAAGCAGCTCCGCGGCATGTATGCGATCGCGATCCACGAACGCGTGCACCGGACTATCACCCTTTCGCGTGATCCGTTCGGCATAAAGCCCCTCTACATCGCCACCGTCGACGGTGGACTGGCCTTCGCGTCGGAGCCGCAGGCCTTGCTGGAAGCGGGTCTGGTGAAGCGGGCGTTGCGGCCCGCCGCGGTCGAGGAACTGCTGCAGCTTCAGTTCACCACCGGCGCGGACACTATCTTTGACGGCATCCAGCGTGTGCTGCCCGGCGAGACCCTCACCTGCTCGGACGGGCACATCCTGGAGCGGCGGCAGCTCAACCCGGTCCCGGCCGGACCGCCCGAAGACATCGACGAGGAAACCGCGCTGCGGCGGCTGGATCAGGCCCTGATGGAAAGCGTCGATCTGCATCAGCGCAGCGACGTGCCGTATGGGATGTTCCTCTCCGGCGGTATCGACAGCGCCACCCTGATCACCCTGATGGCACGCCTGAACGATCAGCCGGTGCTGGCCTTCACCGCCGGCTTCGACGCCCCCGGGGCCGCCGATGAACGCGAACAGGCCGCCGCCATCGCCCGCGCGGTCGGGGCGAAACACGAAGCGATCGAAGTCACCGAAAACATGGTCTGGGAGCACCTGCCCGAGATCGTCGCGGCGATGGACGACCCCACCATGGACTACGCCATCATCCCGACCTGGTTCCTCGCCCGCCGCGCCCGCCAGGATGTCAAGGTGGTGCTCACCGGCGAAGGCGGCGACGAGATCTTCGGCGGCTACAAGCGCTATCGCCAGGCAACCCTGCCCTGGTGGCGCGGCGGCCGGACGATGTGGGCGGGCGGCAGCTTCGACAAGGTGCCGGTCTTGCGGGCACGTCCAACCGCGTGGCGCGACGGCATGGCCGCGGCGGAAATCCGCGCGGCCGAGGGCGGAAGCTCCCCGCTCGCCGCGGCACAGGCGCTGGACATGACCGACTGGCTGCCGCACGACCTGCTGCTGAAGCTCGACCGGTGCATGATGGCCCACTCGGTGGAAGGACGCACGCCCTTCCTCGACCCCGGCGTGATGGCGGCCGCCTACCGCTTGCCCGATCACATGAAGCTGCGGCGCGGCATGGGGAAGTGGATCCTCCGGAAATGGCTGGAGACGGCTCAGCCCGCCGCCCAGCCATTCGCCCCAAAATCCGGCTTCACCGTGCCGGTCGGTGCCTGGATCAAGGCCAAAGGACCGCGGCTGGGTCCGCTCGTCGCCGCACAGCCGGGCGTGGCCGAGATCGCCCACCCGGCGAAGGTCGAGGCGCTGTTCGGCAATATTCGCCGCTGGCGGCACGGCTTCGCCTGCTGGAAGCTGCTGTTCTATGCGCTTTGGCACCGCCGCCACATCCTCGGTCTGCCGCCCTCGGGCGACGTGTGGGAGACGCTTTCGACGCGGTAAAAGCCTGTTGACTTCGCAGGACGCTCCGATCATTAGGGGCGCCTCGCGTGCATGGCGTCAAGCTGGACGCCGAAACCGGTGATACGCCGGTTGCGCAGACCGGCGATATGCCGGACGCCGAGACCGGCGATGGGGCTGTAGCTCAGTTGGGAGAGCGCCTCGTTCGCAATGAGGAGGTCAGGGGTTCGATTCCCCTCAGCTCCACCACCATCCCCGGTATCTTTCGATT
>JBEKLE010000425.1:0-10664 GCA_050010355.1 Rhodopila sp.
CCCGACCATGCCGGATCAAAGACTATTCCCGCTCATGGCCCGCTTCGCTGAGATCGTATCGAAGTGCGGATCGTTCAGCGGACTTTTCGAGGCGGTTTGAAATGAGGGGATAAGTGAGATGCAGCGCCCCTTTCTCACAGTTTTATTATTTGTGCCTGATATGGCATCATTCCATATTGGTAGCATAGTAAGCAAGGATGTGTATCATGGAGAAATATCTCGCTTTGCCCGCCGTAATCATGAGCGTAGCGTCCCTCGGCACGATACATTCGGCTCGCGCTCAAACGTACGGCGGGTCCGTTGGGTTTGGCGGTGCTTATTTCGGTTCGACAATAGTACAATACGATACAGGTACCTCTGCATACGAAACAAACAGTGGTGAATTAGCAGCAGGGAGTGCAGAATATAATATCGCCAATGGTTTATTGCGCGCTACTGTTGCGACTACCGAGCCGGTTGAGGCGGTTGAGGGTAATTACTATTTTCCTAACGCCGCTTCGGTAACCGCCGAGTTTTCCGACACATTGACTTCGAACGAGACGGTGATGATCCCATACACGATGGGATATTCACGGTTTCGACGGCTTTAGGTTCGCAGGCAGAGGCTTCGGTCGGCATGGGCGGCGGCACAGGCGGACAGGGTGTCGCCGACGATACTACCCTCGGTACACACAAGAAGCTGTTCTTTTCGATGTGACCGGGGATTTGCTGTTTCAGGCTAGCGTCGCAAAAACCATCACGCCGACCCTTCAAGTCTTTGCGACTGGTGACGCAAGTGCCGACTTCTTTAACACCGCCTACCTTACTCTCGATATTCCAGATGGAGTCATACTTACTTCGGCATCGGGCGTCTTTTTAACGGAACCATATTCTGAGACATCTGTTCCGGAACCCGCCTCAATGGCGCTCTTTGGCATCGGCATACTCGGCACTCTCGTTGTTCGTCGGCGGAGGCTACACCAGTGACCGTGATCTTGGATTTGCCTTCTCCCAAATCTCAATAACCCGAACAATATCAACTACATCCCATAATTCATGCACCACACCAGCCCGCATCGCTGGTGTGCGTCTCAGGCTCGTGGGGATTTTGCAGAAATCGTAATACATGTAGTGAAGCGTGACCGCGTGCGCGTGGTTTTCGACTTTCTTAGTAAAACCATTCGTAAGCCGTGTGAAACGCCTCATGTGAGAATGCGGCGTCATCGAACAAACGGTGGGCGCTATCAACGTGAGCGCTCGGTCGCTCGCAACATTGCTCGGATTCGGCCGGCGGCGTGGCGCGCGAGTGCGGCCATTCCGGACAATCGCCACGGATTGACCAGCAACACCCCGACGCGCTGCCGCCGCCGGCTCGCCCAACCCTGTTTGTAGGCATCGTCGCCTCGCCCGAAATCGATCCGCTCCACGTGCTCCTTATCCAGCAGATGGCGCAGCATCAGCGCCGTCAGCACCGTGCCCGGAGAATGCGCCTTGAACGCCTCGTCATGCGCCAACTTCAACACCAGCGCCTGCCCGTCCTTCACCGCCCAGATCTGCACCGCGACCGGCTCCGCGCCAATCGACCACATCCCGAACCGCAACAGCCCCGACGACGCCATCGCGCGCATCAGCGCGACGTTGAACGTCGGAAACGGTTCGGGCTCTTTCCAACTCCGGCGATAGACCGATTCGAATGCCTCCGCCGCCAGATCCATCTGCGCTGGCCGGGTGAGCAGATCGAACCGCGCGTCAGGCAGCTTTTCGGCGCGCCGCAGCCGGCGCTTTACCGTCTCCCGCAAGGCACCCGACCGGCCAAGCAGGTAGGCCGGCCAGTCGAGGCCGCCGACGTCCTCGTACCAATTGCCGAAATGGTCGAAACGCACCGCCAGCAGCCCGGCGAGACGAGCCCCGGCCTCAAGATCGGCGAAGCCAATCCATTCGGCCGGCAGCGCATCGAGCCGAACGACGCCGCAAGACCGGCAGAATCCGCCGAACGCCGCCGCGGCCGCGACCTGCGTCGGTGCGTCCAGACCAGCCGCAAACAGTGGCGTATATTCGCAAGTGTACGGCGTTGTGAGGCTGCTTAGCCGCCCGGCTTCGCGCTGCATCGGCAGGACAGCCACGATCCGCCCCGTCAACCGGATTGCCACGAAGACAGGTTCGGCACCGGCGGGCATTGCATGCGCCAGCACAACGTTCCACCACGCCCGTCCCGCGAAGAGGCCGGGAGCCTCATCCAGGAGCGCCAAAGCCTCGGTCGGCAGCGCCGCGACCGACGCGAAGGTCTCAACGCAGTTTATACCACGCATACCCAATCCATTCGTGCAGCGCGTAGTAGCCTGTGTGCCAGCCGGAGGCGCGCGGCACGAAGTCATCAAGGACAGGCCCCAACGGGTCGTCCGGCGGAGTCGGCGCGGCAGTCATCGTCAGGCCGCTGCCCTCGAACGCCAGGACCGCGCGCCGCATGTGCCACGCATGTGTAACGACATAGACCGACGTGATGCCCTCCGGGCGCAGGATGTCGGCGCTGAACCGGGCATTCTCCCAGGTGTCGGCGGATTTCGATTCGACCCAGCGCGGCGGCGTCTGAAAATCGTCCGTCAGGCTTTGCGCCATCACGAGACCGACGGCCGCCGTATGAGGCTGTGTCGTCCCGCCGGTCACCAGGATCGGCAGGCCGGTGCGCCGCTGCAATGCGGCGGCGGTGCGCAGTCGGTCCAGCGTAAGCAGTCCGGGGCGTATACCTAGCGGATCATCATGCGACCGGATGACTTCCGCGCCCAGCACAACGATGGCCTGCGGCGGATGATCGGCGGGTGGCGTCAGCGGCAGCCCGGATTCCAGTGCCCGAAGCATACTGGTGGACACGAACGGCATGCCAAGAAGGACCAACGCGATCAGCGGGATCCACGTCAACCGGCGGCCGAACCGCCGCCAGCCGCCGCGCAGCAGCAACCCGATCACAATCAGGACGACGAAGCCGGTCGGCGGCATCGCCAGCGCCAGGATGATCCCTTTCATCGTGCTGCTAAGCGACTGAACCGGTCATCCACGTCAGGACCTTCCGCAGCCCGGCACACAACGGTGTCCGTCCAGATAGACCCAGAATGCGATCGGCCAGCGCCGGAACACCGAGCGAATGGCGGATTTCCCCAACGCGCGGCGGCTCCTCCCGAATGCAGAGGTTTTTGCCCGAAAGGTCGGCGATCAGCCGGGCCAACGCCTCCACCGAGGTCGGGACCCCCGTGCAGACGTTGAAAACCGGCGCCTCCAAGGGCCGCAATGCCATCCCGGCGCGTAGCGCGCGAACAACATCGCCGACATAAACGAAGTCGCGGGTTTGCTGGCCGTCGCCGAATATGGTGATCGGCAGACCGGCCGTGACGCGCTCGCAGAAGATCGAGATCACGCCGGAGTAAGGGGACCTCGGGTCCTGTCGCGGCCCGTAAACATTGAAGAAGCGCAGCCCAACCGTGGGAATGCCGTGAACGTGGCTGGCGACATTTGCATGCAACTCGCAGCCGTACTTGTCAGCTCCATACGCCGAAAGCGGCCGGCACGGCGCGGTTTCCGCGATCGGGACCGTAGCAACGTCGCCATACGCCGCGGCCGAGGATGCATAGACGACAGGGATTCTGCTGCCCTGGCGGCGGATAACGTCGAGCACGGTGATCGTGCCCGTGAGGTTGGTTTGGTGGGTGCCGAGCCAATCTGTGACGCCCTTCTCGACCGAGGCGATCGCCGCGAGATGGAAGCAGCCGGCAACGCCGTTCATGGCCTCGGCTACGATGGCTGGGTCCGCCACGTCGCCCTCGATCAGCGTTGCGACAGCCGGCAGGTTGGATCGGTGACCCGTGGAGAGGTCGTCCAGCACGCGAACGGTGTCGCCCGCGGCAACCAGGGCATCGCACAGGTGAGAACCTATGAAGCCGGCGCCCCCAGTAACAAGATATGTGCTCACGCCGTGATCGCGGCGGTTCGTGCCAGCCAGCGGGGCACGGACGTATTGGCCGGCGAACGCGCCGGACTCACAAACCCGAATGGTCCTTCACCCGTGCGGTCGGAGGATCTGGCGCAAGACAGATCCGCAGGACAGGCAGTTTGAGCCCGCATTGATCTCATCAAAGGTAATGGTTCCCGTGCGTAATTTTTGCGTCGCCAGTCTGACACATCAAGATCGCAAGATGAAGCGCGGAATGTCCCAACCGGACATGCACCCACCCGGATCAGGACCGTATGGTGCTTTTTCCGTCACTCAAGGATGCGGCAATTTGCCGGCGGCTTGCCCCGGTAGCGGGTCCAGGTCTGTGTATGACCCAGCAGCGGGAGGCCGAAAAAGCCCCGCAGAGCGAGATTGCCGTGCGGGTCCAGGTGAAGCTCCACACCCCAGACATGGCCATTGCGCGGATCGGTGATGTGGCCCTTCCAAAGGCCAGTCTGGACTTGGCTGGCGTCAGTGATCAGCGGCAGGTCGCATTGCGAGACGCCGCGGTAATCGAGCGGCATCGGATCGTTCGGGTGGTCCAGGAAAACGCCGACAATGCGAGCGCAGAGCCTGTTCCCACAGAATGAGATCCCGATCACGCCATCATGGTCCTGGGTGAGCCACAGGCCGGTCGGCGCCGGCGCGGACTGGGCTGAAAGGCTGAAGAGCAGGACAGCCGCCGGCAAGAGAATGTGGGTCATGACGACTCAGATGGTGCCGCTCTCGATAAACCGCACGCCATGTGCTGAAAATCTATCGCGCGCCGCGTCGATAGTGGTGCGGCCGTTCGGGTCGGGAGGCCAAATTCCACGGCAGGCATCCGCGATTACCGTGACGGAAAAATCCGAGCCGGGCGCATCCTCGGCGGAGCACGCGACGCCGGCGCGCAGCAGGCGCATCGCCCAGCGCCGCGGCCGCGTGATATCCGAGTTCACCTACGATCATCGGAGATAGCCCAAACATCGCATCCATGATCCTGACCCTGGTTAGACGCGGTAACAGCCCTTCCCCGAGTGTTATCCCGAGCCGCATGCGGGCAGAACGTTCATCCTGACGGGCTATTTCAGAAACGTTGGCACTGGCTCCGCGTGCGGATCACTTACGGGTCGCAACGTTGGCGTTGCTACAGCGGGGCGGCCGCACGCGTCCGCGCCTGGGCCCCCCACCGGCGCTGTCCGGTCATGAACGACACCCAGCCCAGCGCCGCGCCACTGTGCCGCAGCACCTGAAAGCTGAACGGCTCGATCAACGCCGCCGTCACCGCCGAAAAAAGATCGACCCGAACGGCCGGCCCCGCCCAGCGACGATACAGCAGCAGCGACCACAGGCAGAACAGCAGGTCCAGACCGATCTTGCCGCTGATGATCAAAGCAACCGGGCCGACGACGGAGACATGCCCGGCCAGCCCGTAGGCGATGAGCAGGCCGATGCTGGTCAGACCGTGCAGCGGCTGCATCGTGTCGAACGCCTTCACCGGCAACATGCGCGTGCCGAGGCGGCCGTAGCGTTGATCGCCGATCATGTGCCGGTACCAGAGTTGGGTCTGCAGAAAGCCGCCGAACCAGCGCCGGCGCTGCCGAAGGAAAGCGCTGATCGTGTCCGGCGCATCGGTCCGGGCGCGGGCGGAGCCCACGACGTCCGTGCTCCATCGCACCCCCTGCGCCTCGGCATGGTGCCGCAAGCGGTGCGTCAGTTCGTAGTCTTCCACGAGACAGTCGGTGTCGAAACCGCCCACGGCCAGCACCGCGCGGCGGCGGTAGGCCGCGAATGCGCCGGAGATCAGAAGCAACCCGTCCTGCCGCGCCCAGGCGTAGCGGGAGAGGAAGTTCCGCATGTACTCGTAGGTCTGAAACCACTGGAAGACCCGGCCGCCGGGGATGCCGAGCAGACCGGGAACAGCACTCCGGTCGCGGCCACAAGGACCGGTTCGGCGGCGAAGGCCCGGCGCATTGCGGCGATCGCCTCGGGGTCCGGGACCGTGTCGGCATCGACCGTCAGCACCACCTCGGAGCCAATGCGCCCAAGCGCTTCGTTCAGCGCGCGGGCCTTGCCGCCGCGCCTCAGACGCAGCCAGCGGAGCGTGGGGTAGTGCGGACCGGGGCCGCTGATCTCGCCCGGCGCGGGCTGCATGAGGCCATAGCTGCTGAGCAGTTCGGCCGTGCCGTCATCGGATCCGTCATCGGCGATGACCACCTCATCGGGCGGATCGGTCTGGGCAAACAGGGCGTCCAGGGTCTGCGGCAACACCGCGGCCTCGTTGTGGGCCGCGACGATGACGCCGAGGCTGATGCGATCCACAGCGGCAGCCTCGGCCTTCGGGCCTGCGGCGCGCAGAAGCGGCAAGGTCTGCCAGAACACGAACAGCAGCAGCGCCGTGTCGTAGCCGATATAGGCGAGTCCGACCGACCAGGCGAAAACCCCGCCGGCTCCAAAGGCCCGGAGAAACAGCAGGATCCAGAGCAACGTGACGCCGCCGTGAATGAGCACCGCGATCAACGGCGTGGGCGGCGGCGCATAGCGCGGGGAGACGGCACGGCGCGCACGTTCCAGGTCGGTCGTGAAGGTGGACATGCGGACCGGTCGCGCCCTTTGCTCTCGGAGATAAACTTGAAGCTGGCGGGGATCCCGGAATATGCCAGACCGATGACACAAATCGTAACCCCGCCACGAGCCCGGCCGACGCCGCGACTTGCCGCCCGCTATACCCGGACCGCGATCGTGCTGCATTGGATCATCGCCGCCCTGATCACCGTGAGCGTTGTCCTGGGCCTGACAGCCGACTCGCTGCCGGAGGACTGGATCCGGCCGGCAATCGACCTGCACAAGTCCTTCGGGCTGACCGTTCTCGGCTTGGTGCTGGCCCGGATCCTGTGGCGCCTGTCGCATCCCGCCCCGCCTTTGCCAAGCGCATACGCGCGGCTTGAACGGATCGCCGCGCACGGCGTCCACCTGTTGCTGTACGGGCTGATGCTGCTGCTGCCGATATCGGGATGGCTGCATGACTCCGCCTTCAAGGATGCGGCGGCGCATCCTTTGAACCTGTTCGGGATCATTCCGTGGTTTCGGATCGCCGCGATACAGGATCTCCCCGCGGCACCGAAGGAGGTTCTGCACGGCCAGCTCTTTGCCCTTCATGCCTGGGCCGGCTATGCCCTGTATGCCTTGGTTGCGCTGCATGTCCTTGGTGCGCTGAAGCACCAATTCATCGACCGCCACGCCGAACTGCAGCGCATGGGCCTCGGTTGAGGCCGGCCGATCTGCCATGCTCGCATGGGTCGGCTGGTATGATACCGCCATGACGGGGAAGGAAAAACGCCTATGAAATACGGCATCCATTTGCCTCACGCAGGTGAGCAAGCGACACCGGCGCTGATCCGCCGCCACGCTGAGCGTGCCGACGATCTGGGCCTCGAGGATGTCTGGGTCAGCGAGCACATCATCGTGCCGCGCGATAAATTCCCCCGCTCGCCCCTGTTCTTCGATCCTGTGCTGTCCCTCACCTGGGCCGCCGCCGTGACGAAACGGGTGAGGTTGGGAACCACCGTGCTGGTGTTGCCGATGCGCCATCCGCTGCCCTTAGCCAAGGAACTCGCCACACTGCACAATTTCTCCGAGGGGCGGCTGATCCTGGGCGCAGGCTCCGGCTGGTTGAAAGAAGAGTTCGCGGCCCTGGGGGTGCCGTTCGAGGAACGTGGCCGGCGGCTGGACGAAGGAATCGCGATGATGCGCGCGGTCTGGTCGGAGGACCCGGTGACGTTCAGGGGCCGCTATATCCCGTCCGTTATCGAGGGGATGACGATGACCCCCATGCCGGTCAGCCCGATCCCGCTTTGGTTCGGCGGCAGCGCCGAGCCCGCGTTGAAGCGGACGATCCGGATCGGAGACGGGTGGCACGGCAGCGGGCTTACAGCGGACCAGGCGGCGCCGATTGTGAAACGGCTGCGCGAGGCTCGGCCGGGGGCGGATTTCACGATCTCCATGAGGGTGCAATGGGATGGGACCGATCGCGGCGTGTTACGGGCGCTGGTCGATAGCTATGCGGCGATCGGGGTGGAGCACCTGCTGGTGGCGCCCCAGGACCGGAACGTGGACGATTGGGAGAAGGTGACGGAGGGGGTTGGGGCTCTGGCGGCGTAGCGAGAGGGTTGGACCTCGCAAAGGCAGCGTGGATCGCAAAGGCCCAATAGTCTCCCGTCATGCGTTAGTGCCACCGTCAACAGTCAGGCTTGCGCCCGTTATGTAAGCCGCTTCCGGGCCTGCCACGAAGGCTACCATCGCGGCAATGTCTTCGACGTGACCATAACGGTTAAGCGCGGTATTGGCCGTTTGGGGCGTCGCCCAGTCGCCCGCGGCGGGGTTCAGATCCGTGTCGATGGGCCCCGGCTGAATATTGTTGACCGTGATGCCCCGGCCTCCAACCTCTCGAGACAAGCCTTGCGTGAACATCTTTATGGCGCCTTTCGTGGCCGCGTAAGCCACCAGGCCGGGCGTCATCATACGCTCGCCCACACACGAGCCGATCATGATGATGCGACCCCCGTTCTGCATGTATCGCAGCGCCGCTTGCGTCGCTATCAACGCGCCCCGAAAGTTGAGGTCAATCACACGATCCAGTTCCTCCTGCGTCGTCTCCATGAATGGCTTCGGAATGGCCTTGCCAGCATTGTTTACAAACACATCCAGCCGACCATAGGTCGCGACAGTCTTTTCGACCGCAGCCGTAACGGCGCGGGCGTCGGTCGCGTCAGCCTGAATTGCTATGGCCCTTCCGCCGGAGCGCTCAATTTCTTGCAAGACCAAGGCGGCAGCGGCGGCGCCTTTCGTGTAGGTGATGGCCACGCTCGCGCCTTCGGCGGCCAGTCGCTTGGCAACTCCGGCACCGATGCCCCGGGATCCGCCGGTAACAAGGGCTGTTTTGTTGGTAAGGTCTGCCATGATGCACTTTCATTCAGCCCGAAAATGGGCATTGGGTGGACTTCGGGGATTCCAAGCGGATTGAACCGCTATGCGGTCGTGCTCGGTCTTGCTGCGACCATGTCGTACCAGCGCTGGAGGGCGCTGCAGGCGGGTGGGATGGGCATGTCGAAGGCCCGCGTCGCGAAGTCGACGGTGACGAGCATGGTGATGTCGGCAGCCGAAAACGCGTCGCCGGCGAGAAAGGGCGCTTGCGTCAGCCGCTCGTCGAAATCGGCGTAGAAATTCGCGATCCGCTGCCTGCTGCGGTCGACCAGGGCGGGAATCTGCTCGTAGTCGTGCGCCCCTGCGATCGCTCGCCCCTTCAGTCTCGCGGCGGCGTTGCGAACCCCCTCCATGACGGCGGCAAAACCTTCCAGCTCCACCCGCCGTCCCCACATGATTACCAGCGCCTTGCCGACCGGCCCGGTGCCGAGAAGCGGCCGAACCGGATACGCCTCGTCGAAGTAACGAAAAATGACTGGGACCTCACCGATCGCCATGCCGTCAGTCAACACCAGTGTCGGCACCACGCGGCGTGGATTGATGGCGCGGTAGGCATCCGAATGCTGCTCCCCTTGTCCGAGGTCGACCGGCACAAGGGTGACGTTCAGTGCTTTTTCCGCGAGGAAGATGCGCACCCGCCTGGAATTGGGCGAGCTCGTGGCGTGATACAGCTTGATGGCATCGGAAGACATGATGTTTCTCGCCTGATTTGCCGCCGTTGCGCGGTTGCGCCCCGGTGATGCTGGAAAACTTTAGGCGCTGATCGATCGCGTGCCGCTTGGATCAGGCGGCGGACTTGCCGCCATCGACGGAGACGATCTGTCCCGTGACGAACGAAGCGGCGTCCGAGGCCAGGAAGACGATCGCGCGGGCGATCTCCTCCGTCCTGCCGGCGCGTCCGAGCGGGACGGCCGATGCCAAGGCCGCTTTCCTTTGCGGGTCGCCCGTGAAGCGGTCGAGCATGCCGGTATCGGTCGGGCCCGGCGCCACGGCGTTGACCCGGACGCCGGAAGCGGCGGATTCCAGGGCCGCGGATTTGGTGAGGCCTTCGACGGCATGTTTACTGGCCGCATACACGGAAGCGCCGGCTGCCCCACGATGACCGTAGGTGGAGGAGATGTTGATGATGCTGCCGCGGCCCTGCGCCTGCATCACGCGCAATTCGTGCTTCAGGCAAAGCAATGTGCCGAGGACGTTCGTTTCGAACGTGGCGACATAGCTCTCCGCCGTCTGTTGGACGACCGGCCCCGGCTGACCCTCCGTGCCGGCATTGTTGACCGCGGCGTCGACCTGCCCGAAACGGGCGAGGGTCGCCTCCAGCAGCGCGGCAACGTCTTCGTCGTCGCGCACATCCGCCCTGACGAAGAACGCGTCCGCGCCGAGGCCCAGCAGTTCCGCTTCGAGGGCTTTTCCTTCCTTGTCCCGGCGGCCGGACACCGCGATGCGGGCCCCCTGCCTGGCGAATTCGATCGCCGTCGCGCGGCCGATGCCCGTCAAGGCGCCTGTAATCAGCACAACCTGGTTGTCCATGCGAAATCTCCATCCATCGCGCGGCGGTTTCGGTTTGGTGTCGTTACCGCGTGCGCCAATTATTGCCGGACGGAGCGGCCAGGGGATCGCTAGTACCTCCCGTCATTGACAATGAGTGGAATGTTCGAATCGATGCTTCCGCAATGAAACGATGGAGCCGATTCGTGGCCGCGAAAGAGATCGCCGTAAAGAAATATGTCGTCAGGCTCAG
>JBEKLE010000426.1:0-5827 GCA_050010355.1 Rhodopila sp.
CATGTGGACGCGTCGATCGCGATCATCTTCGGCGGGCTGACAGGGGCGGCGCTGGGGCTGGTGCTGGGGTATCTGGCGATCCGGCGGTCGGGCATCTATTTCGCCATGATCACGCTGGCGCTAGCGCAGATGGTCTACTTCTTCTGCCTGGAGGCGCCGTTCACCGGCGGTGAGGATGGCATCCAGCAGGTGCCGCGCGGTCATCTGTTCTGGTTCATCGACCTGTCGAACGACATGACGATGTACTGGGTTGTGTCGGCGGTGTTCATCGGCGGGTTCCTGCTGGTGCACCGGATCATCCACTCGCCGTTCGGGCAGGTGCTGAAGGGGATCCGGGAAAACGAGCCGCGGGCGACTTCGTTAGGGTATAGAACCGATGACTACAAGCTGATCGCCTTCGTGCTGTCCTGCATGATTGCCGGTGTGGCGGGGGGGACGAAGGCGCTGGTGTTCGGGATCGCGACGCTGACGGATGTGCATTACTCGACGTCGGGCGAGGTGGTGCTGACGACGCTGCTGGGGGGGTTGGGGACGGTGTTCGGTCCAGCCATGGGGGCGCTGGTGGTGACCTCGATGGAGAACTATCTGGCGCAGTTCGGGGCGTGGGTGACGGTGACGCAGGGGGTGATCTTCATGGTCTGCGTGCTGGCGTTCCGGCGTGGGATTATCGGGGAGCTGGGGGCGTTTTTGAGGATTTCGCTTTGAGGCGGGGATGAACCGGGAGGCTGAGGCGATCCGTAAGCACGTGACCTCAACCCAGGCTCGCGGGCCGGCTGGATATTTCATCAATCTCGACAAAAGCGTGGGACGGCGGCGGGCGATTGAGGCGGAACTCGCGAAAGTCGGGTTGGCGAGGCGATACCGACGCTTTGCTGCCATTGACGGCGACACGCTCAAGATGCGCAACCATGCGATCGAGCCCGGCGAGGCGGGTTGCTTTCTGTCCCATCTTGGCGTGATGGAAGCCGGGGCGAAAACCGGCGGTCATTTTCATGTACTGGAAGACGATGCCATTCTCAGCCGTGACGTTGCTGCGCATCTGGCTATGATTACTGGCGATGTCATTGATAATTTCGACATTGTGCTAACCGACATGCTGCTGCCATTTGGTCCGGCGTTCATTCACGATCTGTCGGCGATGTACGTTGCTTACCGGACCGGTGGCACCTTTAACATTTTGGCAGGGCACTACTGGGCTGATTTGTCATCGTATGTGGTGAATATCAAAGCTTCCGGCAAACTGATTCGACTGCTACGTGACGAAGTGAAGGCTGGCATGAGGTTGCCGGTGGACCTGTGCATCGGCAACCTGGTTGCATCCGGTGCAGTAGCGGTCGGCTGCCTGTTCCCTTTTGTCACTTCGATCCGGCAGTCACAGATACTGGAAACGACGATCTCGCGCGCCAGGCACTCGGCGGCGGAGCGGATGATCGTGGAATCGCCGCGGGCAGCGTTTTACATTGAAGCCGATCGCATGGCGCTTAGGGCGGGCGGAGATTTCCGCGGTGCCTGTTACCGATCTCAGACTCAGCATCGGCCAGCGCTCAGCGGTCAAATTGCTGGACGCCATGCTGGCGGGGCAGACCGCCACTGAAGGGACTGGCGGTTCCTGACGGTCTTTCGGGGAGCAGGGAGCAGCAGGTGCGGTTGATCCGGTGATATCCGCGGTGGCATGGTGTGCCGACGCCACGTCCGGGTGCCCGAACCACATGAGGTTGCTATGCTTCCGCTGATCACGGCCGCGGTTTTGTGGATCGCTATTCACCTCGGTCTGGCCGGAACGACGTTGCGTGACGCGGCGGTGCGGCGCCTTGGCGAGCGTGGATTCCGTGGCGTCTTTTCGCTGCTGTCGGTTGTGTCGCTGGTGTTGCTCGTGTGGGCATGGAGCGCGGCGCCGACGACGCTGCTGTGGGTTGCGCCTGACTGGCTGCGCTGGTTGCTGGTGCTGGTCATGCTGCTCGCGTTTGTTCTGTTCGCCGACTCGGTCAGCGGGGGGAACCCGACGATGGTCGGACCGAGCGAGGGCGCCGCTGCTACGCCGCGGGGGATCATTCGGGTGACGCGGCATCCGATGCTTTGGTCGTTCGCGATCTGGGCTGGGGTTCATATCGCGGGCAACGGCGATACCGCTGCGATTGTGTTTTTTGGGGCGTTCCTGGTGACGGCGCTGGCGGGGATGCCGTCGATCGATGCCAAGCTGGCGCGGCGCGACCCAAGCACCTGGCAGGCATTGTCGGCGGCGACGTCGGTTGTTCCGTTTGTTGCGATCGCGCAGGGACGCAACCGGTTTGTGCCGCGGGAGATCGGGTGGCTGATTCCGGGGATCGGTGTGGCTGCCTGGGTCGTGGTGCTGGTGGTGCATCCTTGGATTTTTGGCGTGTCAGCGGCGGTGTGGTAGGCGGCCTCCGGCGAGGGCCATGGACAGCTAACCCCGGTTCGGGTGTCTTCCGGGCCAAACCAGTACATCATCGCCCTGGCAATTATGATTAGGCCGCCGGTAGTGCGAGTGAGCGCGAGGGAAAACTTGCAAGCGGATCCCCCCTGCAAAGTCCAGCCTGACCGCGCCGGCTGTTTGATTTGACTCAGCTGTGCGTGACCCAGGTGCCTCCATTGCCATCATTCGCCGTATGGAACGTGCCGGCGCCGAGAGAGGAATTCTGGAACATCAGCGTTGCGACTGCCTTGCCCGCGCTAGTTATCTGCAAATCACCGGTTGCGATTGAATAGCTGGATGCAGCGTTGGTGATACCCTTGAGGTCGATTTCGTCACCAGCGGCGAAACCCTCCAGCAAAGGGCCGGCATAGGACGAGGAACCCGCGTGTTGGCCAAAATTGGCCGCATTGTCGATCAACAACTCAGCGGCCGTCGTAGTCCCCAGGAATTGTATTTTCAGGCTGGTTCCCAGGGCGGCGGCAATATCCAGTTCGCCCCGCCCGGTTAACTGGAATACGCCCGTGCTTGAGGGGTCAACGTCCGATGATACGTCGAATACAGTATAGGCAACACCAACATCAATGGTGCCATCATTTACCACCGTCGCCACGGTGCCATAGGCGTTTCCGATCAACCCGCCGGCGCCATTTACCAAATTGCTGGCGGAATTGAGGTTAATCGCTGCGTCAGTGCCGGTCACTATGGTCCCGCTATTGATGACCGTCCCGCCGGCCCCGACGTCAACACCAATGTTTCCGCCACCAATTGTCCCGGAGTTGGTGACTGTTCCTGAACTCAGAAAAACGCTACTGATTGTGCCGAAGTTCGCCACCGTTCCGGCATAATCATAGATGCCCCATTCACTCCCGGTTATGGTGGCTTTCGTATCGGCAGCGCTTCCATTGGTGACGTAGGCAGTGCCCGAGGCGGCGATACCCGCATCGTACGAGCCGTGGACGCTGCCGAAATTAGATATCGTGCTCGGGGCTCCGCCCGCAAAGGTCACGCCGTTGCTGCCGCTGATCGACGCCACCGTGTCGGTAACGCTGCCATTGGTGACGACGTTGCCGCCGGCTGCCACTAGCGCGAGACCACCGACGTCCGAGCCGAAGTTACTGACCGTGGCCACACCGGTCGCTTGGATGAGGCCTGTGATGGACGCGACAGTGTCGGCGGTGCTACCGTTGGTGATGGTGCCGCTCATCTGGATGGACCCGCTAATTTTGCCGAAATTGGCTAACGTGCCTGCCGCGCCCATAAGGATCGCAGCATTGCTGCCGCTTATGGAGGCGGTCGTATCGGCAGCACTGCCATTGGTGATGCTGCCTCCACCAAGGCTGAGGCTGTCGAACCCTGAGATGGCCCCGAGATTGGAAAGCGTCGTGACCCCACCGGCGCCGACACCCACACCGTTAGTTCCGGTGATGATACCATAGTTGGCGACCATTATCGCCGCGGTGCCAGTGTCCTCGATCCCGTCGCTGCCGCTGGCAATAGTGCCGTAGTTAGAAACTGCGCTAGGCCCCGAAGAGCCTTCGATCGCAATGCCGTCTGAACTGCCGGTGATCGAGGCGGCGGTATCGGCTGCACTGCCATTGACAACGGTCCCATAACTGTTTGAGAAGACGCCTTCTCCGGCGGTTCCAGCGATACTGCCGAAGTTGTTCACCTGCCATGCAGGCGTGCCATCGAAATCGATGCCGACTTCGCCGGTAATGGCCGCGGTAGTGTCAGCGGTACTGCCGTTCGTGATCGTGGCCTGGCCGGAGCCATAGGTTACGATTCCGGAGCCGCTGCCAGAAACGGTGCCGTAATTGAAAACTTGGTCGAGTTGCCCAGCCGCCATCGAAATCCCACCAGGGCCTGAGATGGTGCCGTAATTGATAACGAGGTCGTCACCTTCCGGTTGAGCCGCGAACAGGATGGCGAATGGATTGTAGTCAGCGGCGTTGCCGCTCGTGATCGAGGCGGTGGTGTCGGTAGCGCTGCCGTTGACGACAGCGACTTCGTCTTCTAAGTAGATGGCATTGTCAGCGGTTCCGACGATACGTCCGAAGTTGTTGACTACACCTACGGCGGAAGGCCCATTGAATTCGATACCGTACTGTCCTTGCAACATTCCGTTATTGGTAATCTCATCCTGACCCGTGGAGGCGGTGACCACGGCTATGTCGCTGATGGCATACGGGCCGGTGGTGACGATGGTTCCGGTCGAGGTGACGGTAACGGGGTTCTGGCTTGCCAAAGTTATTTGGACGCCGATCGTTCCTGATGTGCTAATTGTCGTTGTCATCTGGAGGTTTCCTTTTACTTCACGCCCGACGATTGTCAGTTTTCGTACTCAGAACGTAGTGGCTGCCATCACGGGCTCGCGGACTGCTGAATGCGGGGAATTTTACATCATCGCCTGAGAGGCGTCACTACTGACCAGAAGTCGTATGGACAGTTCCAGTAAATCTCAAGTAGAAGTATCAGCCATGGTGCTAGACACAAGCATTTCCAGCGGATACTCCTGTCAACAGGCGTTGCTCTCCAATACCGAATCATTTATCGGGACGGACCTTTACGACGTCCTTATGGATTTCCGACGATGTTGGTTGCCGACCATGTGACTCACAGGTTTGCCTCCCGTGGGATTTGTTGAGTAGAGCATCACACGATCTATTCAATAGGCTGGCGCCGGCGGGAAAGTGGACGAACTCAGTGTTATTCAGCTCGAACCGGCGATTCCTAAGGGAAATCCACATCTCGTGCTTTATCTTCCCGCCCGCGCATCATACCTTGGACGGGTCTTAAGGACGATTCAGGGGACAATAGGCTTCCGAAATCTCGTGTCAAGAGCTAGATTCAGGAGAATACGTGTTGCCCCGGTGTAGTCGCTCTCAGCAGCACTGAGGCCGATCCGATGCGATGCTCCACCAACCTGAGACGCCCCATTCTCGTTGCTTTCTGAAGCGACAATCATGGCTTGCCGCCGCTTACTCCTTGTCGGCGTCATACCCGCCTGAACCACCCGCTCCGACGTTCCGGTTTTCGAGCCTCGCCCGGCGTTTCGAAAAAGCATCTGGCTCTAAACTAAACTCCCGAATTCCGGCCAACAGCAATCCGCACGCATTTGCGCATCACCGACGGCAGGGCGGCGGCGTCCAGCGCGTCCACGGCGTGGGTGAAACCCTCGGCGTCGACCCGTGGCACGTGGGCGGCGAGAACGTCGATGATCAGCTCGAAATGGGTGAATCCGTGGCGCACCTGGCCCACGGCGCGCCAGTCCAGTTGCATGGGGGCTGCGGTCAGCGCTTCGGCGATGGTCCATGGGGTCTCCCGCCATGGTGTGCCGGGCAGCTCGGTCATGCCACCGAGCAGGCCTTTGTAGGGACGGGTGCGGAGGAGCAC
>JBEKLE010000427.1:0-9994 GCA_050010355.1 Rhodopila sp.
AGCGAGGCCAACACCTGCTCCAGCACGCCCCGCGCATCGGCAAAGGCGTCCGCCAGTTGCGCCGCGTACGGCTCGAATGAATCGCCGCCGTCGCGCGCCTGGTCGAAAAGACGGCCGATACCGCGGGCCGAGCCCGGCGGAATGCGGAAATTCCGTTTGAATGCGTCGATTTCGGCACGTGTCACCGGCCCGTCGCATTTACACAGCTTGGCGGCCAGCACGGTGACGGTAATGGCGAAGACTTCCTCACGCCGGCCTAAAGCCCCTGCCACGCGTGCCGGATTGAATGGCGTTCTATGCACGAACGGGCGCCGCACACTCTGGGCGGAACCGGAGTCGGCTGCATGACCCAGCGCGGCGCCGATTACCGCGCCATAGGGGCCGCCTACGAAGAAGCCGGCGGTGCCACCAATGATCTTGCCCCAGTATCCCATGAGTGGACGATATCACGCCCCACCCGGAGAGAGCAAAGCACGAACGCTTGGACGAGACCCACGCAGCGCTTCGTTCACCGCCCCCGCTGACCCGCGCGACAGTCGCTTCAGCCCTCGCGTAGCAGCAGGTTCGGGTCCGTCAGTCTGGTGTCCTGCCCGGCGACCGGATCGGCGATCGCGGCCTCCAGGCTGAGCGCACCTTTCCATTCATGCGCCGGACGGGCTCGCTCCCCACGCCCGATCTGGTCGATGCCCCAGTAGATCTCCAGCCGATGGCCGTCGGGATCGCGGAACTCTACCGCGATCTGCACACCGGCGCGACGGCGGCCGTCGAAATCGATCTGGACATCGTGCTTGCGCAGGTGGGCGCGGGCGCGGACGACGTCGTCGAGCGTGGCAACCTCAAACGCGATGTGATGCAGGCCCGCTCCGGCGGGTTTTTCTTCGGTCGCCTTGAACAGGGCGATCCCGTGGTGATCGCGGTTGCAGCGCAGGAAAGCGGCGCCACCCGGCATGATGTCGTCCTCATAGACGTCCGACACCTCGAACCCCAGAACCTCCGTGTAGAACCGGGTGGAGCGCTTGATGTCGGCGACATACAGCGCGACATGACCGATCTTGCCGAGTTGAAAGGGGGGCGTGCTCATTGGCGTTGGTTCCTCCTGTTGCGTGCCTATAACACGGGTTCTAGCCTGTTGCGAACAGCACGGAGGCCGATGATGAACGCGATCACCGCCAGGCTCGGAAACGCAGGGGAGCGGGAGAGACTCCGCATCCGGACCGGCGCGTTCACCGGCCCGACCTCGGGACTGGCTCCGGGCAATGTTCAGGCGAACCTGGTGATCCTGCCGAAAGCACTGGCGCATGACTTCCTGCGGTTCGCTCAGGCCAATCCGAAGCCCTGCCCGGTGCTGTCCGTCTCCGAGGCCGGCGACCCGCATTTTCCGACCCTGGGCGCCGATCTCGACATTCGCACCGACCTGCCGCGCTACCGCGTCTGGCAAAATGGCGAGATGGTCTCGGAGCCGGCCGATGTCCGCGACATCTGGCGCGACGACCTGGTGAGCTTCGCCATCGGCTGCTCGTTCTCGTTCGAGGAGGCGCTGATCGAGGACGGCATCGAGGTCAGGCACATCTCCCTGGGCTCCAACGTGCCGATGTACCGGACGAATATCCCCTGCGTGCCGGCCGGGGTGTTCAATGGGCCGCTGGTCGTCTCGATGCGGCCGTTGAAGCCGGCCGACGCGATCCGGGCGGTGCAGATCACGACCCGGTTCCCCTCCGTGCACGGCGCGCCGGTGCATCTGGGATTTCCCGCCTCGATCGGGATTTCCGATATCGCGAAACCCGACTACGGCGACGCCGTGCCGATCGCACCGGACGAGATGCCGGTTTTCTGGGCGTGCGGCGTGACGCCGCAGGCGGTTATCGCGCAGGCGCGGCCGGAATTCTGCATCACTCACGCTCCGGGCAGCATGTTGATCACCGATCTTCGGAACACATCGCTGGCGGCACTTTAAGGACGGCTGTCGCAGGTGAGCATGCAGGCGTTGATCGGCCGGATCGAGATGACGATCCACCGCGACGTCGGCCGCGGTATGGAAGCCATATTCCAGGCGACCCAAGGGAGCCTGTTCGCCGCGGCGTCGGCCCTGGCCGCGTGTACCGCCCCAAGGATCGGGCTGATCACCGGCTTCTTCGTTCCAGGCGGCAATCCACCGGCTGCCGAAACCGACGGACCCGCCGGAGCCGCACTCATGGCACGCGGCTTTGCCCGCGCCGGCCTGTCATGCCGGGTGGCGACGGACACTGTCTGCCAGTCCGCCTGCCGCGTGGCGCTGGACGCGGCAGGCGGTGGTGAGATTCCGATTGATGCCGTGGCGCCCGGTGAAACGCTGGGCGCGCTGGTCGACCTCTGGCGACAGGTGGGGATCGACTGGGTCATCGCCATCGAGCGCTGCGGCCCAAGCGCCGATGGGCATCCCCGGAACATGCGCGGCACCGATATGTCCGCCCATGCCGCGTCGCTGGAGCAATTATTCTGTGCCGGGCCGTGGCGGACGATGGCGATCGGCGACGGCGGAAACGAGATCGGCATGGGCAGCGTGCCCCGCTCGCTGATCGCGCGGCACGTGCCGTCGGGGGACCGGATCGGTTGCGTCGTGCCGGCAGATTTCCTGATCGTGGCAGGTGTGTCGCACTGGGGCGCCTACGCGCTGCTGGCCGCTCTGGCAGTGCTTCGGACGGACTGGTCTGAGGCGATACAGGCCACGATGGATCCCAGGTTAGACCGGTCTGTTGTTGAGGCGATGGTCCGCGATGGGCCGGCGGTGGACGGGGTGACGCTGCGGCGGGAGGCGACAATCGATGGGCTGGGTATGGACGTGCACCGCGAGGTGATGGAGGCGGTTCGCGCGATCGTATTCGAGCAACCCGCGCAGCTGAATTAAACGGCTCACCTTCGCAGGCCCCACGAACGGGCGGCGTCTTGCAGCGGCTGATCGTATGCGCGCCTTGGCGCCGCCTAACTGAGCTTCTGGAACTTCACCAAATCCAAAGCGAACGTCGGGTTCTCACCGGGCAACCGGGTGAACCCATGATGGCAATAGAACGCCTCCGCCGCCGTCGAAATCGCATGCACGATGACCAACCGAGCGGAGACCTCGGCTGAGGCCACGACGGAACGCCGCAGTACCTCGAACACCAGGGCCCGTCCCAGACCCTGGCAGGTACGGTCGATCGCTAACCGCCCCAGCACGACGGCTGGAATCTGGCGCGGCATGTTCCGCCGCATTGAACCGGTGGCCTCCGTGGCGAGGATCTGCCCCATGCTCAGCGCGAAATAGCCGGCGATCCGATTGGACTCGGAAGGGCACACGACGTAGGTCCGGCTTGCCGCGACCTGCAAGTTGTCCCACGCGCGATGGCGCAGCCAGTCGTCGAGCACAGGTTCCCCGCAATCGAACGACGCGCTGTCATGGGCCTCGGTCAGAAGAGCCGGCGGAGCGAAGACCGGGTTCGGATCAGTCACGCCGCCACGGCGGCCTGGCCGTCAGCACGCGCTTCATTCCGGCAGCCTCGGCCGGTGTCGGATCCGAATCCATCCAGTCCATGATTTTCCGGAAGGTGGCCGAGTCCGCATAAATCGTGGTCTGATCGAGCAGGACGTTCTTCGCTTCCTTCAGCGCCGACGCGAGCATGAACTGTGACCGGTTTGCCCCGACAAGTTCCGCTGCGCGGTCAATCAGGCTCCGGTCCTGCGTGCGAGCACGCAAGTGGATGTTGCATCGCCGGCCGGTGCAGCCGGATACGCCGAGCGTCCCGCGAGATCAGCACCAGCACGACCACCGTGCCGATATAGGGCAGCGCCGACAGCAGGGCCGACGGCACCGCCACGCCCAGCGCCTGCACATACAGCGACAGATACATCAGCGCGCCGAAAAACCATGCGCCGATCAGCAGCCAGAACGGCCGCCATGCGGAGAATGTCACGAGCGCCACCGCCACCCACCCCCGGCCAGCCGTCATATCCTGCGCCCACAGCGGCGTATAGGCCAGCGACATATAGGCCCCGGCGAGCCCGGCCAGCGCACCGCCAAACGCCACTGCCGCGTAACGGATCGGCACCACCGCGTATCCCAGCGCATGGGCCGCGTCGTGCGAATCGCCAACCGCTCGGAGGATCAACCCAAGATGCGTGGAACGGATGCACCACGCCACCAAAGCGAGAATGACGAACGACAGATAGACCAGGATGTCGTGCCCGAACAGCACCGGCCCCAGCACAGGGATATCCGACAGCAGCGGGATATGGATTTTCGGCAGCGTCGGAGCCGGGATTCCGACATACCCCGCGCCCACCAGCGCACTGAAGCCCCGGCCGAAGATCGTCAGCGCCAGGCCGGTCGCGGTCTGGTTCGCCTGCAACGTTAGCGAGATCACGGCGAACATCAGGGCGAGCGCGATTCCCGCCACCAGCGCCGCAACGACCCCCAGCGACGTAATCCCCGTCACGTTCGCCACCGCAAATGCGGCTATGGCCCCGGCCAGCATCATCCCCTCCACACCGAGGTTCAGAACACCCACCTTTTCGACGATCAGTTCGCCGGTGGCCGCCAGCAGCAGCGGCGTGGCGGCGGCAATCGTGCTGACGAGAAAAGCAACCAGCAGAGTGGTCATGAAACGGCTTTCACTTGAGTGGGAACCCAGCGGATTCGGTTCAGCAGCAGAATGTCGCAGCCCAGCAGGTAGAACAGCAGTATCCCCTGGAAAATCCCGGTAACGGCGTTCGGCAGGCCCAGGTTGATCTGTGCCGCATCGCCGCCCAGGTAGGTCAGCGCCAGCAGCAAACCGGCCGGAATGACACCGAGCGGATTGAGCCGGCCAAGAAACGCAACGATAATAGCAGTGAACCCGTATCCCGGCGACAGCGTCGTCGTCAGTTGCCCCAGGGTGCCCGTAGCCTCAAGGAGTCCCGCCAGCCCGGCCAGACCGCCGCTGATCAGCATCGCGATCCAGACCAGCCGGTTCTCGCTGAAGCCGGCAAACCGAGCCGCCCGCGTCGCCTGGCCCAGCACGCGGAACTGATACCCGAGAAGCGTTTTCTCCAGCATGAACCACAGCCCAATGGCGATCAGCGGGGCCAGCAGGATGCCGATATGAACGTTCGTGTCCGCAATGAGCCGTGGTGCGAGAGCCGCGTCCGAGAACAACGCCGTCTGCGGAAAGCCAAATCCCTCCGGGTCGCGCCAGGGGCCGGTGACGAGATACACCAGTAGATACTGCGTGATATACGCGAACATCAGACTGGTCAGGATTTCGTTGGCATTGAATCGGATACGCAACCAGGCGACCAGCCCGCCGTTCAGCATGCCGCCGACCGTGCCCACGGCCATCATCGCGGGAAACAGCGCCCACCCCGGCGCGTCGGGAAAGGCGAGTGCCAGGCCGCCGCCGCAGATCGCCCCCAATGTAAACTGCCCGTCCGTCCCGATGTTCCACACATTCGCTCGGTACGCCAACGAAAGCCCGACGCCCATCATGATCAGCGGCGCTGCCTTCACCACCAGTGCCTGGAAGCCATCTTGTTGCAAAAGTGGTGCAATCAGGAAGGTGTAGACCGTCAGGCCGGCCGGACGACCCATCGCGACGAAGATCAACCCGGACGTCGCCCCCGTCAGCAGCAGTGCCAGGACGGGCGAGGCATAACGCCAGAATTTCGATTCATAGCCGCGGGGTTCAATCTTAAGCATCGGCGGGTTCCCTCCGGGCGGCGCAGTTCGGGCTAAGCAAGTGCCAACTCCTCAGGCGTCGTTGCGGCCGAGGTGCCGCCCATCAGGCGACCGATCGACTCCACAGTCGCCTCCCGCTTCAGCACCGGCGTCGATATCCGTCCACCCGCGATCACCGCGATGCGGTCCGCCAGAACGAAGATCTCATCGAGATCCTGCGATATGATCATCACCGCCGCCCCGGCCTCGGCCAGCGCCATGATCGCCTCATGGATCGCCAGTGCCGCCCCGGCATCCACACCCCATGTCGGCTGATTGATCACCAGCACCGCCGGATCCTGCAAAACCTCCCGCCCTACGAGAAACTTCTGCAGGTTGCCGCCTGACAGCGACCGGGCCTCAGCCTTCGGTCCCGTTGTTCTGACATCAAAATGTTTAATGATATTCTCGGCGAACGCCCATGTCTTTTTCGTATCGATCACGCCGAAACGAACCAGCGCACGCCGCACGAAGCCTGACAGGAAAGCGTTCTCCGCCAGAGTCATGGTTGTGACCGCACCATGCCCGTTGCGCTCTTCGGGAACGAAGCAGCCGTGGATGCGGCGGCGCTCATGCGGCCCCATATGACCAGCCGCGATACCATCGATCATCACGCTTTCGGGTTTGCCGGCGGCAACCTCGCCCGACAGCGCATCCATCAGTTCGCTCTGGCCATTGCCGGCGATGCCCGCGATGCCAAGAATCTCGCCGCCCGCCAGCGACAGCGAAATGTCTTTCAGATCGGTCCCGAACTGGTCAAGCGAGCGGATGGTCAGCTTGTCCAGCACCAGCCGCGGCGGCTTCGAACTCGCCGTCAGCGGCCGCGGCGTCGGCGCGTTCAGGGTCATGTTGATCATGATTTCCGCCAGTTCCTTGACGGTTTTCTCCGCCGGGGCGCACTGGCCGACGTTCTTGCCCAGCCGCATGATCGTTGCGGCGGAACAGAGCGAACGCACTTCTTCCAGCTTATGGCTGATATAGAGGATCGAGCATCCCTCTGCCGCCAGCCGTCGCAGGGTGACAAAAAGCTTCTGCACCTCGGACGGCGTCAGCACCGACGTCGGCTCATCCATGATCAGCAACTTTGGATTTTGCAGCAGGCAGCGCACGATCTCGATACGCTGCCGTTCGCCCACCGACAGATCATGCACCACCCGGTCCGGATCGAGCGGCAAACCATATTCGTTCGAGATTCGGACGATCCGCTCGCGCAGTCCGACCCGCTCCTCGGCGCTGCCCAGGCCGAGAGCAATGTTCTCGGTCACATTCAGGGCTTCGAACAGTGAGAAATGCTGAAACACCATCCCGATGCCAAGGCGCTGCGCCTGGCCCGGGTTCTGGATGGTGACCTTCTTGCCTTCCCAGATGATCTCCCCGGCGTCGGGCTTGACCACACCGTAGATCGTTTTCACCAGGGTGCTCTTGCCGGCGCCGTTCTCGCCCAGCAACGCATGGATCTGATTGCGTTCAACTGTGAGCGAAACATGGTCGTTCGCCAGGCACCCGGGATACTGCTTGGTCATTCCGGTCATGGTGAGCAGCGGGCCGGTTTGGGTCATATCGTTCATGGCTGAACTCGCTGCTAAGGATACGGGCATGTTCGAAAGTAGGGTTGGCTTCTGCGGATCATGCCCTGAACAGCCGTGGCGCGGCGCTTTACCGCGCCACGGCAAGTCATCAGGTCAGTTTGCCTTCAACGCCCTGCACCAGCCACTGCATACCGGACAGTGCGCCGTCGTCCATCGTCGTGCCGGCGGGGACTTTCACCGCGCCGCTCTGATCCGAGACCGGCCCGACGAAGACCTTGTTCTTGCCGGATTTGATGTCGGCGATGGTCTGGGTGCCCAGTGCGGCGACCTCCGGCGGCATGTTGGTGAACGGCGACATTTCCAGCATGCCGCTGTCGAAGCCGCCCCATGTGTCGGTGCTCTTCCAGGTGCCTGCCAGCACGTCTTCGATGCGCTTGATGTAGTATGGCCCCCAGACGTCGGTGCTTGCGGAAAGTTCGGTGGTCGGCGCGAACTTCGACATGTCGGTGGACTGGCCGAACGCCTTGACCCCACGGCTGGCGGCGGCCTGCAGCGGTGCCGGAGAGTCGGTGTGCTGGGTGATGATGTCGCAGCCCTGGTCGATCAGCGCCTTCGCCGCGTCGCCTTCCTTCGGCGGATCGTACCAGGAGTTGATCAGCACGAACTTCATCTTGGCCTGCGGGTTGATCGACTGCATGCCCAGCATGAAGGCGTTGATGCCCTGCACAACTTCCGGCACCGGCACCGAACCGATATAGCCGGCCAGACCGGCCTTGCTGAGCTTGCCGGCTATGACGCCCTGCACGTAGCGCGCCTGGTAGAACCGGATATTGTAGGTTGAGACATTGACCGCGCGTTTGTATCCGGTGGCGTGCTCGTAGAACACCGCCGGATGTTTCTTGGCCGAGTTCAACACGTAGTTCATATAGCCGAAAGACGTCGCAAAGATCAGCTTGTTGCCCTGATTCGCAAGGTCGTTCAGCACTTTTTCGGAATCCGGCCCCTCAGCCACGTTCTCCACAAAGGTCGTCTTGATCTTGTCGCCGAAGTGCTGCACCGCGGCCTGGCGCGCAATATCGTGCTGGTAGGTCCATCCGAAGTCTCCCACCGGGCCGAGGTAGAGGAACCCGACTTTCAGCGGTTCGGCCGCCCGGGTGGGGGTAATCAGGCCGGGCACGATGAGGGTTGGCAGCGTCGATGCGACTGCTCCCGCTCCGATAAGGCGCGTGAATTGACGTCTAAGCATGGTGAACTCCGTGAACCTGGTATCCGACTGTGACGAACTCTTGGTTTCCAGTGCTTGGCGGCGGTCGCGTCTCGGCGCGTTTGCCATCCCCGCCTGTCCCCCGCCTCTTTCTCCTCTCTCTCACGGCCCTGTGAAATATTCGGATGCAAATATTGCGCCAAAATTAAGTCAGCGCCAGAATCCTTCATGCACCGCTCGCGACTCATCTTCCAGCAGCGGCCCCACGACCTCGATCGATCGCTGCCCTGCGCCAAGCACGGTTCGGCAAGGCAGATCCATTGTCAGGTTTTCCGGATGCGGGCCGATGATCTGGCCAAGATCACGCTCCGAAAGACCATAGACGACCCGGCCGACACCGGCCCAATATGCCGAACCGGCGCACATCGCGCATGGCTCGGCGCTCGTGTACATTGTGCAACCCGCAAGGAATTCCGCCGTATAGGCAAGGCTGGCGCGAGTCATCAGCACCCGCTCCGCATGACCGGTTCGGTCGCCGGCGTCGCCGTGGGCATTGCCCGCCTCCATCAGCACGGCGCCGTCGGGTCCGACCAGGATCGCACCGAACGGATGGTTCCCGGCGGCACGGGCGCTACGAGCGATCTCGATCGACAGCCGGAGGTAGTCTTCGTCGGTCCTCAAGACCGTGTCTGCCCGCTCTGACGCCACGGGCTCGGCTCGAAAAATGGACACGCGATGAAATCGTGAGCAAACAGATGCAAGGAACGAGGGATATTCCGCAAACGGGCCTCCTGTCAGTTACCAAAGCGTAAACTGCCCGGGTCAGATCGCGCAATGCTTGCGGCGTCCCCGCGCCGGTGTTAATTATGGCGATCGGCCGGGAAGGCGAGGAAAGGCCTGTGGACGGATTCCCCGCTATCGGAAACACCCACCCAAAGGGCATTATCCGATGCGCAGCAGCCGGGCACCCTCCGCGCGCAGCCAGGGGATCGCGATCCTGGTGTGCGGCGTCAGCTCATCCACCAGGGACCAAAACTTTGACCCGTGGTTCATCTGCCGCAGATGGGCGACCTCGTGCGCGACAACGTAGTCCTGAACGAAGGGCGGTGCCATTACCAGGCGCCAGCTCAGGGCCACGGACTTGTCCGGCGCGCAGCTTCCCCAACGGCTCGTGGTGTCCTTCATCGTGACGCGTTTCGGCGCCACCCCGATAAGCCCGGCCTTTGCGTACGCGAGCGCGCCAAGCCGCCGCTGTGCCTCCTGACGGAGAAAGTCCCGGACCCGGCGCGACAGGAATTCAGGGGAACCGGCCACGTGCAGTTCCTGGTCAAACACGAAAGCGCCACCGCGCGCCATCGGACTATGGCGGATGCGGTGCGGCACGCCGCAGATCGGCACCGTCGCCCCGTCAGCAAACACAATCGCCTCGGGCAGCGCCGCAAGCCGGTCAGAGACCCAGTCGGCATGGCTCATCAAGAGTGCAATGCCGGCCTTGCGCGTCGCTTTGATCGGCAGGGTCACAACGACAGAGCCTCCGCTGGGGTCGATACGCAACGA
>JBEKLE010000428.1:0-5736 GCA_050010355.1 Rhodopila sp.
CCCGGTCTCAAACTCCGCCACCAACTTCACCCGCCACACAAGCTTTGGCACCAGCTCACCCTCGTCCCGCGAGCCCAAGATCTACCGTAGCCGGAACAAACCCCACAAATTTGCATGGTCCCAGAAAAAAATACTGGTTCACGGGCGGGGGGCGTCGCAAAGCGGTCCTGAAACTGGTATTCCGATTTGACCCCGAGAGAGGGTTTCAGGAACGAACGCGCTCACCTCAACGCGAAGCTCTTCGGCCTGAACGGTCACAACAGCCCGTGTCGTTTTACGTACCTTTGAGCAAAAGAACTCAACGTTCGACGCTGACGCCAGCGCGACAAAGTTCGGTTAGCCTATGATCTGGACTAGGGGCATCGACTGCACCACGTGCCACGCCGGCGAAACGGTCGGCAGAACAAAGGGACGGAACACGCATGACCGAGCGCACCTCAGAAGCCGACATCGCTGCCATCCTGGCCGCCCGGCACCCCGACCCGTTCGCCGTACTCGGCCTGCACGAAACGCCGGCCGGACTGGTGATCCGCGCCCTCGTCCCCGGAGCAACCAGCCTCGCTGTGCTGGATTTGGCCGGAGCATCCCTCGCCACGTTGGAGAACCGCTCCCAGGACGGCTTCTTCGAGGGCCTGCTGCCCGACCGGCCCGCGCGCTTCCCCTACCGGCTGCGCGCCGAGAATGAGCACGGCACCTGGACGCTGCGAGACCCATACGCCTTCCCCCCCGTGCTCGGCAGCCTCGACGACCACCTGCTGGTCGAGGGCACCCATCGCCGCCTCTACGAGCGGCTCGGCGCCCATCCGATGCACCATGACGGCGCCGACGGCACGCATTTCGCCGTCTGGGCGCCGAACGCCAGCCGGGTTTCGGTGGTCGGCGACTTCAACGCCTGGGACGGCCGCCGGCACCAGATGCGCAAACGCATCGACAGCGGACTGTGGGAGATCTTCGCGCCCGAGGTTGGCGAAGGCACCGTCTACAAATACGAGATCATCAGCCGCGATGGCCGCTTGTTACCGTTGAAGGCTGACCCGTTCGGCTTCGCGGCCGAACTTCGCCCTTCCACCGCCTCGGTGGTCGCTCGCACGGACTCACTGCCCTTCGGCGATGCCGACTGGCTCGCTCGCCGGACGGAGGGCGACAAGCGCCGCCAGCCGATCGCCGCATACGAGGTGCATCTCGGCTCCTGGCGTCGGCGGGATGACGGCGGCTTCCTCAGCTACGATGAACTGGCCGAGCAGCTGATCCCCTACGTCGCCGACCTCGGATTCACCCATATCGAACTGATGCCGGTCACCGAACATCCGCTGGACGACTCCTGGGGCTACCAGCCGATCGGGCTGTTCGCACCCACGGCCCGGTTCGGCGACCCCGCCGGCTTCGGCCGCTTCGTCGATCGGGCACATCGTGCTGGGCTGGGTGTCATCCTCGACTGGGTGCCGGCGCATTTCCCGACCGACGTCCACGGCCTGTCTCTGTTCGACGGCCAGCCGTTGTACGAGCATGCCGATCCGCAGCGCGGGTTCCACCCGGAGTGGAACACCGCGATCTACGACTTCGGGCGGCTTGAGGTGGCGAATTTCCTCATTGCGTCCGCCGCCTACTGGCTCGATCGGTTCCACATTGACGGGCTGCGGGTCGATGGGGTCGCGTCGATGCTGTACCTCGATTATTCACGCCGTGCCGGTGAGTGGTCGCCTAATCCCGACGGCTCCAATGACAACCGTGACGCGGCCGCGTTTATCCGCCGCTGCAATACGCTGTTGTACGGCGATTATCCCGGCACAATGACCATTGCGGAGGAATCCACCGCCTGGGGCGGCGTTTCGGCGCCAGCCGACGTTGGCGGCCTCGGCTTCGGCTTCAAGTGGAATATGGGCTGGATGCACGATACGTTGGAATACATGGCGGAAGACCCGGTGCACCGGCGCTGGCACCACCACAAGATGACCTTCGGCCTGCTCTACGCCTGGACGGAGAACTTCGTGCTGCCGCTGTCGCATGACGAGGTGGTGTACGGCAAAGGCTCCATCCTCGGACGCATGCCGGGCGACGAGTGGCAGCGTTTCGCCAATCTGCGCGCCTATTACGGTTTCATGTGGGGTCAGCCGGGCAAGAAGCTGCTGTTCATGGGCCAGGAATTTGGCCAGTCGGAGGAATGGAACTTTCGCCGCGGGCTGGAGTGGTGGTTGCTGGACTACGACGTGCACCGCGGGGTGAAGGCACTGCTGCGCGACCTCAACCACCTGTATCGTGAGCAGAAGGCGCTGCATGTCGGCGACTGCGAGTCTGGCGGGTTCCGCTGGATCGTCCCCGACGATGCCGACAACTCGGTCTATGCCTGGCTACGCTTCGCACCCGATGGGCCCGCGGTGGCCATGGTGTCCAATTTTACCCCGGTCCCGCGCGAGGGCTACCGCATCGGTCTGCCGTTCCCTGGCCGCTGGCGACTGGCGCTGAATACTGATGCGCCGCTCTATGGCGGCAGCGGCTTCGGCAATATGGAAGCGATCGAGGGGGTGCCGGAGCCTTCCCATGACCTTCCTGCCTCGGCAACGATCGCGGTGCCGCCGCTCGCCACGGTCTACTTCGTCTGTGACTCTGTTTGAGCCCCGGTATGTGTGACTATGCGAGACTAAGCGAACACTTCCCGGACCTTACCATCGCAATCAGGACTCCTTCCCCGAGTGGGGACTCTACCGGGGTGAAGTCGGGTTCTTTTACGCAAAGGTACGTAAAACGACACGGGCTGGTGCCGCCGTTCGGGCATGATTCCGGAGTTCACGGACACGATCCGGGGGGGGGGAATATCGGTAGAAGGCAGTCCTCCCGATCCTGAGGTGATCGATGACATCCCCGACAAACGGGTAGTTCACCGTGTCCTTGAGCATCGCCTCAGCGACGCGGGTTTTCTCCTTGTCCAACACCCGTGGCCGCCCGCCCCTTCGTCCTCGCTTTCGAGCCGCCGCGAGGCCGGCCCGAGTGTTTTCGACGATCAACTCACGCTGAAATTCATCGAAGGCGGCTGTGATATGGAAAAATAGTCGCCCCTCGGACGTGCCCGTATCGATGTTGCGGGTCAGCACCTTGAGCGCCTGTTTCTTTTGCTCGAGGTCGTGGGCGGTCTCGATGATTTGTTTCAGCGATCGCGCCAACCGGGAGAGCCGCCACACCACCAGGGTGTCACCGGGGCGCATGTAAGCGAGGGCGGCTTTGAGTTCCGGGCGGTCATGACGCGCGCCGGAGGCCTTCTCGACATAGAGCCGCTCGCAGCCGGCTTGTTTCAAGGCGTCGATCTGCAGCTGGGGGTTCTGGTCGAGAGTTGAGACTCTCGCGTAGCCAACGAGCATGTCTATTCCTTAAACCATCTGGCGCGATCATATCAGAACGCCAGTATCCGGACACAGTTGATGAACACTTTTTTCGGGGCTTTCTCCTGACTGCACGGCCTACGCCGTCCCGTTCCTAATTCCATCGTTTTTGGAACGCCTGGCAGACCAGGAGGCCCCCACTCCCTCAAGGAACCAGACGCCCGTGCCACGCATGAAAATCCTCAACGGCGCCGAGCAGATGCTGTTCGACCGTCCACCACAGCTGTCCAGTGCCGAACGCAGGCGCGTCTTCGAGCTACCCGTCACTATTTGGTCCGCGGCCAATGAAATACAGTCCGTGCCCACCAAGATCGGCTTTCTGGTCAGCGCCGGGTATTTCAGGTCGGCGAGACGCTTTTTCCTGACTTCCGACTTTCACGATCGTGATATCGCATATGTCGCCGCGCGGTTGGGGATCGACGGGTCCGGGTTCGACCATACGGCGTATTCCGCACGCACCCGTCAGCGGCACCGACTGCAAATTCTGGAACTGTCAGGCTTCCGTCCATTTGATGGCGACGCCGCGCGGTTGCTTGAAACAGAGTTGGCGACCATGGCCAGGTCTCATTTCGGCCCCTCTCTGATTTTTTGGCGTGCGGTGGATTGGTTGGTAACAAGGCGGATCGAAATTCCGACATCGTTCCGTCTGACCGAGGCCGTGTCGCGAGCGGTTCAACAGCGCGGACGGGCCATCGCCAAAGTGATTGCCCAGGCAATGACCAGTGAAGTGCGGTTGCTGTTGGACAACATGCTCCTGCGTGACGAAGACGCCGCCAGCCAATCTCCGTTCCGGCTCACGCTTCTCAAGAGACTGTCCCAATCGACCAGACCCACCAAAATTCGGGAACGCCTGTCGGATCTCGGCGTACTGAAAGAGCTCCACGCCAACGTGGCGCCAATTCTGTCGCTCCTGAACCTCGGCTCGGAGGGCATTCGGTATTTCGCGGGCAGCGTGGCCAGAATGCGCACGACCGATCTGCGTCGCCGGGCCGATGACGATATTCACGCTCATTTGGTGGCTTTCATCGCGCACCAGTACTACCGGCTCCACGACAACCTGGTCGATGTGTTGCTCACATCGGTACAGACATTTGAGAATGCCACGCTTCGGGAGCACCGGGACTGGTGCTTCGACGAACGCAAGCGGCATGAACATGCGACGGAGAGCTTGCTGGACGATCTCGATGCATCGGTCTTCCAGGTTTTACGCCAGATCCGGGAAGCGGTCTCCGACGATTTGCTGAGCGACCAAGAGAAGGTCGCGCGCATTGGCCTTCTGGTGCGGCCGGAGCAAACCGCGGAAGCAAAATCCAGAGAACTCCGCGCATCATTGGTGAATGACGCAGCCGATGATCACTACTTCGACATTCTCGAATCACGCTCGGTCCGCTTACAAAATCAGGTGGGTGGTATCCTCAAGGCCATCAGGTTCCAGGCAACCCCGAATGTCGCCGATCTGGAAGCCGCCATCACGCGGTTCGTTGCCTCGGACGGCATCCTTGACCGCACGGCGCCAGCCGCGTTTCTGGCCGGGGAAGAACGCGCGGCGGTCTGGAAAGACGGGAAGTTCCGCATTTCGCTCTACAAGGCTCTCCTGTTCCGGCATGTGGCGGGTGCCATCAAATCCGGAAGCCTGAACCTGGAACAATCCCACAAGCGGCGCCCGCTCGAGTCATATCTCATTGACCGGAACCGCTGGCTGGCCGAGCGGGAGCAGTTGCTCGACCGTGCCGGCATGACCGGCTTCAAAGACCCGGCGCCGGTGCTGGAGGAGCTCGACGCCGCACTTCAGATCCGCTTTGAGGATACCAATCGTGCCATCGCGGAGGGGTTGAACCCACACTTCAAGATGCTGACCGGCAAGGCTTTCCGGGTCTCGACCCCGAAACAGGACGAAGAAGAAAGCGAGCCATTGCGTCACTTCTTTCCGGAGCGGCACTACGTGCCGCTAACTGAAATTCTGGCCACGGTCAATCTTCATACCGGATTCGCCACGGAATTACGTCATCTTCGCCAGACGCACGTGAGAGCCGTGTCCGAGAAGATTCTCTTCGCCGGGGTCATCGGGCTTGGATGCGCGATCGGATCAGCGAAGATGGCGCAAATCTCCACTTCGCTCAGCGCGGCCGAACTCGACAGCGCCATCAACTGGCGCTTCTCCCTGGAAAACCTTTGGGCGGCCAACGACCGGATTACGAGTTTCATGGCCGCCATGGAGTTGCCCAACATCTATCGCCGATCGGAGAATGAAATTCACACCGCCAGCGATGGACAGAAATTCGAGGTGCGGGCTGACTCGCTCAATGCCAACCATTCCTTCAAATATTTTGGCAAAGGTCAGGGCGTCAGCGCCTACACCTTC
>JBEKLE010000429.1:0-6180 GCA_050010355.1 Rhodopila sp.
GGTCAGATCAGGGAGACTGGTGGTGGAGAAGACGCGGCCGCTTGCAGAGCATGACCTGCCGGAAGCCCAGCGCATCGTCCGGCATGCGTTCGGCACGTTCCTCGGCGCGCCAGATCTCGATACGTTCTGGACCGACTGCGACTACGTTTACGGACGGTTCGAAGCAGAGCATACCGTTGCCTTTGCCGCCGACGCCGATGGCGCGCTGGCCGGCGTCAACTTCGCAACCCGCTGGGGGAGCGTCGGGTTCTTCGGTCCGTTATCGACCCGGCCCGATCTGTGGAACCGCGGCATTGCGCAACCGCTCGTGCAGGCTGTGTCCGATGCATTCGACACCTGGGGTGTCGGCCACGCCGGGCTGTGCACTTTTCCGCACAGTACCAAGCATGTGTGGCTGTACCAGAAATTCGGGTTCTACCCGCGCTATCTGACGCCGGTCATGGCGGTGCCGGTGACGCTCGGCCTCGCGCCGCGCCCGCCGCTCGCGCGCTATTCCGAACTGACCGCCGATGAGCGTGCGGAAGCCGAACAGGCCTGCCGAACGCTGACGGATGAGATCTATGAAGGCCTCGATCTGAGCGCCGAGATCCGCACCGTGGCGGCGCGCAACCTCGGCGACACACTGCTGCTGCGGGAGGGAGCGAGCCGTCTGGCCGGGTTCGCCATCTGCCACTGGGGACCGGCCAGCGAGGCCGGGCAGGACTGTCTTTTTGTGAAGTTTGGCGCGGCGCGACCTGGCTCCGGCGCCGAGGTGCGCTTCGCCTCCCTGCTCGAAGGCTGTGCCGCGCTCGCGCGGGAAGTCAGTATGACACATGTGCTCGCCGGGGTGAACACGGGACGGGAAGAGGCGTACCGGCTGCTGCTGGCGCTCGGTTTTCGCGCCCGCATGCACGTCGTCACCATGCATCGGCCAAATCATCCCGGCTACAGCCGGCCTGAATGCTTCGTGCTTGACGATTGGCGATAGCGCGCTGCCGGGCCGGGTCGTCGGTGTCTTCCGCTTAACGGCCGGGGCGGAATTTGTATCGGTTGCGGCGACCGTTGCGCTACAAGTGCTTCGGTCGTTGAGACCGTTCTCCACGAACAACAAGGACCTCTCCATGAATGAGCAGGCCTTCGCCGCCGCCATCAGTCAAACGGCGCAGGACGTGTTCCGGCAGCCGTCGATTCAATTCAGTTCCACGATCGTGTTCCGCGAGATCCCGGGATTCGATTCAATCCTCGCGATTCAGTTCATTCTGGCAATAGAAAGCGCACTGGACGTCACCTTGAACGAAGACGAGGTCGACAACATGCATACGATGGGGGATTTGATGACGTTGCTGCGGGCGAAGAAAGGGTAGCGCCCTCGGCTCAGTCCTCGACGCCGCGGTCAGTCCTCGACGCCGAGAAGCTGCGCTAGCCCGATGCGCTGCAGCTTTCCGGTTGCCCCTTTTGGGATTTCCGCCAGAAAGACGATCTTCCGCGGCACCTTGAACGGCGCCAGCCGAGCCGCCACGAAGCGGCGCAGGATTTCAGGGTCGGGTTCGGCGCCCTCGTGCAAAACAACGGCAGCAGCAACATCCTCGCCGAACGTCCGGCTCGGCATCGCGAAGGTCACGACCTGCCGGACCGAAGGATGCTGCATCAGAATGTTGTCCACCTCGATGGGGGCGATCTTCTCACCGGCGCGGTTGATGATCTCCTTCAGGCGGCCGGTCAGGCGCAGATACCCGCGGCTATCCAGAACGCCTTCGTCGCCGGTCCGGAACCATCCGTCATGGAAGGCCGATGCGTTGGCCGACGGATTATTCTCGTAGCCCGGCGTCACGTTCGGGCCGCGTATCACCACCTCGCCGATCGACCCCGCCGGCAGCAGCGTCCCTTCCGCGTCCATGATCGCAATCTCGGGACCCGCGGCGATGCCAACACTGCCGGGCAGGCGCGGCGCCGGCGGCAGCGGGTTGCTGGCCATCTGATGAGTGGCTTCCGTCATGCCATACGCTTCCAGGACCGGCACGGCGAAAGTCTCTTCCAGCGCGGTCATGACAGCAGGGGGCAGGGAGGCGGATGAGCTTCGAATGAAACGAAGCCGGCCCGCCGCTATGACCTCCTTGAACCGTGGTGCGAGGTCCAGCAGTGCCTGGTGCATGGTGGGAACGGCGGTGTACCAGGTCGGCCGCACATCCCGCAGCCAACTGAAGAAGCGGAAGCCGCTCAGGCCCGGGGTGCAGACCACCGACCCGCCGGCGGCGACCGAGGACAGCACCGCCGCGATCAGCCCGTGAATGTGAAACAGCGGCATGATGTTCAGGCAGACATCCGACGGCCCAAGCCGCAGCGTCCGGCCGATATTGCGCGCCGAAGCCGCCAGGTTGGCGTGCGTCAGAGGCACGATCTTGGGGCGCGCGGTGGTGCCGGAAGTATGCAGCACAAGTGCGACGTCATCCGGCCCCACCGGCTCATAAGGCCGGGCCGCGCCGATCGTCCCGGACGGCGGCGCCAGGGTGAACGCGCCGGCGCACGGCGGATCCGGCACGATTTCGAAAATCGGGATGCCCTGCGCCGTGGCCACCGCCCGCGCCGGGGTTTCCGCGCCCTGCAGCACGATCAGCGCGCGAGCGTTGAGGTCGGACAGGTAGAACGCGAATTCCTCGGCCTTGTAGGCGGGATTGAGCGGCGCAGTGACGGCGTGGCACGCCACCGCGAGGAAGGCCGACGCCGCTTCCGGTCCGTTCGGCAGCACAATGGCCACCCGGTCGCCACGTCCCACGCCCGCTTCATGCAGCGCGGCACCGGCCCGTTCGACGAGCAGCCGCAGGTCCCTGAAGGACAACGGTGCCTGCCCCGGCGCGCCGATCGCGGCGGCCTCGGCTGAACCATTCGTCAGGAGCGAAACGATCGTTGATGCGACGGTCATGCTGCGGTTGTGTTCCGGAATGAGGCGTTTGGTCCCTGGTCGAGCAGCCACGCATTGACCGCGATGCGGAGCCAGGCGGCGTGATCCTTGATGTCCATCTCCGGCAGGATCACGAAGTCATCGACGTAGCCGCGCATGACCCCGGGTGCCACCAGCTCCACGGTGCCTGATCGCCTGTTGTGCGCGCAGCGCGTGAGATAGAGCAGGGTGTTCGTGCCGTACTCGTTCAGCCGAAGAAACAGCGGCAGCACCTCGGCGAAGCGCAGCCGCTCGGGCTTTTCCTCCCACACGTCGGGTTCGTCCGCGAACGGCAGCGGAATCCGGTGCTTGCGCGGTTCGGCCCGCGAGACGGTCGCGATCTTTCGCCCGGCGCGCAGCGCCTCGTAGAATTTCCGGCGCAGATAGGCCAGGCGCATGGTCTGCTGGGCGAATATCGTCTCTTCGTCCGCCGTCCCGCCGTAGACGTTCGTGTGCCAACGAATGCCGTAGCGATCGACATACAGGCAGTATTCGCCCGTTTTGCCGTCCGGCAGCCGCATTTCGACCTCCGTCTTCACGGCGGCCGCCCTGAACTCATCGTCCAACGCGATCATCAGGCTTTTCAGAGGCGTGTTGCCGAACCGCAGCAGACCCAGCACCTCGCAGCCGCCCTTGCGCTGGGCCAGGCCAAACGCACAGTTGTCGCCGAGACTTTCGAAGTGCTGCAAAATCTCGGTCATTTCTATGCCGATGGCCGCTTTGACCGCGGCCGGCAGCTCCTCTACTGATTCATCGACGAAACGGTCTGATACCGCAATAGAGGCCGGCTTCGTGACGTCATCGTCGCGCACCCGGGCCAGTGCGGCGTGGCGTGGCGGCAGCGGCACGATCTCGATCGAATCAAGCAGGAAGCTCAGGAAATTGGGCGCCTGCGCTGGATCGAACTGATGCATTGGCAAGCCGTCGGGCAGCGAGAAGGCGAAGGGCAACACCCCGCCCGGCACGAACAACTCGGGTGGAAGCGGGATCGTGAGGCTGGTTTCCGTACCAGTGCCGTACTGACCGATGACTGCGCCCGAGAGCAGGATGTTGATGCGCTGGGATGCCATGAAGCTGCGGATATACAGCGGGCAGAACGCGAACCGAGCCAGGTACTGGCTGTTGTGGGTGGGTGCGGGAAGTTCCAGGGTGCAGACCCGGTCGTCCGCCCAGGCGTCCCCGTGCGGGTCATGCAGCCATCCATCGCGCAGGTGAACGCAGCCCGGGTCGGCGGCGCCGAACCGGTAGATGACGCGCTCGGGCGCTTCATCGCCCGAGGTTTCAGCCGGCGCTGCCGCCTGGACCAGCTTGCCTTCCGGCAGCTTCGGCGCGAAACGCTCCATCGCCGGCTTCATCCAGGGCGGATAGACCCGTACGGCATAGAAACAAAGACCGAGCGGGCGGTCGTCGTGGCCGAGGTCGAGGAAGTCCATTCGCACGTAGCACGGATGTTCGATGCGCAGATCGATCGCCTCGCCCGGCGCGCTCAGCCCGCCCGGAATGTCGCAGCGGAGCCGGGTCCAACCCGTGGCGGCGGCAGAACCAATCAGATGACCATTCGCCAGGACACGCACGACGGCGGCCTTGAGCCCAAGCCTTCCGGTCGGAATGCCGAAATCCATCTCGACAGTGAGTGGCGTATTCTCAAGCGGCGCCGGGAGGCGAAGGCCACTGCACGACAGGAGGGACCAGACATGGCTCTGCTCCTGGCCGCTCCATCCGAAGGTCCGGTGGGCAGCGCTGTTGCCGTCGCGGTGGAAATCGACGACGAAGACGTGACCGCCGCGACGCTCTGCCACGCCATCGGCCGCCACGCCGGCGACCGGCACTGGACAGGGGGTCGTCTTAAGGTCCGTCAGCGCAGGTTCGGCGACGGACATCATGGCGGTGTCGGGCGGCATCCCTCGTTGTATCCCACTCGCATGAAGTGATCCTGCCCGGATTTGGCAATGCCTTGCTCCAATCCGGTCTTTACGTGGCCGTACTGGGAAAGATACCAGCTTTCATCCACTGTGATTTCGAAGGGGAACCGGCCCAGGAAGTACCCTTGCTCAGCGTAATGATGTGCCGCGGATGGAAATGTTGCGTCGTCAATTGATTTCGCCGCATCCGCAAAGGTTGCGCAATACCATGACTGATCGATTGGCACTGCCAGGAGCATGTTCTTGATGATGCCAATGAAATCATCATGCTCAATATCGACCGTCAGGCGTCCGCGGTGCGGAATGATCCGTAGGCGGGTCTTCAGTTGGGCGAAGGGAACCAGGTCGGTCAGGCCGTTCCAGCCAGGTGCGAAAGGCCGCCGTGCTTCGAAGTAACCATGCTTCTGGAAATGGGACCCCGGCGTTTCGGTCGTCATGCGCACCAGGAAATCGGCGACAGCCGGGTACTGGGCCTTGTACCAGTCGTCATCGACAGGAATTGTCAGCAGGAATCCCGTCAGCACATCCAGCACGTCATCGTAAGGCGGTGTCAGACGCGTTGTACCCTCCACGGCGTGCCGGGTCATCCACTTGCCGAGCACGGCATAAGGCGGCACATAGCGCATATCAGATTAAATTCGATACGATATGAAATATCCGGCAGCAGATCATCTATTTACGAAACGAATCCGCGACGGCGCAGCCACGAATGTCCGACTTTTTTCCGATTCTCATCATCCCGTCTGTCCCGAAAAAGTAACCTTTGCGAAACCGATTTACCGGGGTCCTTTCGTGCAACGCAAGTACAAAGTCGGGGATAAATCCCCGGCGCACTCCATTGTGGCTTCGGAGCAATGAAAAACCCTTGCCTGAACGGAAAGAAACGCCTCCTCATCAACGACCATTCGATAATCAGACGCCGGCAAGTCGTGGGTGGCCGGGCCGAGCCCGGCCATGACACATGGGGAACGTTGCGGAAAGCGACCTAAGTAGCCTATCGCGAGCCGGTCAGCGCCGGAGAACTACCGCTTCATCAACGGCCATTCGATAATCAGGCGCCGGCAAGTCGTGGGCGACCGGGCCAAGCCAGGCCATAACGCGTGGGGAACGTTGCGGCGCGCGATTTCAGCAGACTCGATAGTGTTTGGGCGTTGCCTATCCACCGCCTATTTTCGGGATTAGATAAATTTCGCTGTCCGGCTTCAGTTCCGCGCCGTAGGCGTCCTGGAAAATCTCGCCGTCTATGGCGATCGCCATGCTCTCCTCGACCTGTTTCCCCAAACCCGGAAACCGTTTTTCGAGTTCCAGGATCAGCCGGCGAAAGGTCGTCGCCTCAACCTC
>JBEKLE010000430.1:0-5705 GCA_050010355.1 Rhodopila sp.
AGCCCGATTTCCGCCTCGCGTCCGGCGATGGGCAATGCTTTCGCGCCATGGCTGACTTCGAACCGCGTGCCGCCCGCGCGTTCGCGGTCCACCCGCCAGGCCTGGACGGGACGGCTGATCCCCTTGAACTCGAAAACACCCAGATCGGTGAGATGGAACAGCTCGCGCAGCAGACGGCGGGTCGACGCGGAGACGACCAGACTGTTCACCGGCGCTACGGTCTGCATGCGGCTGACGAGGTTGGTGACCTCGCCGCTCACGATTGGCTCCCGGGCACCGCCATGCTGGAGGATCTCGCCGAAGAACACCGTTCCGCTGGCCACCGCAACGCGCGCGGCGAGCTTGTCGGGGCGGGGAACCGGGATCTTGGCGACGCCGGCCAGCATCGCGAGCCCCGCCCGCACAGCGCGCTCCGCAGCGTCCTCATAGGCGCTCGGGTAGCCAAAGAATGCAAGCACCCCATCGCCCATGAAATGATCGATGTAGCCATCGAAATCGGTGATCGCGCGGGCGACCGTGTCCTTGAATAAACGGAGGATGCCGCCCATGACCTCCGGCTCGACGCTCTGGGTCAGTTCGGTCGATCCCACCAGGTCGCAATAAAGAACGGTCACCTGGCGGAGCAGCCCGCCCTGATCGCCGCTGGGTTGGTAGGCGGCAGGGGCCGGGGCAGAACTGGCAGCCTGGATCATCAGCCCGCCACTGGCGACGGCGGCGAGCAGTTTGCGCCGGTGGCCGAGGGAAAGCCCAAGCTCCTTGAGGTCGTCCTCGGTCAACAACGGCAGAATATCGAGATTGATGTCCGCCGATGCGAACGCTTCGGCGTACTGTCCGAGGCCGAGGGCACTCAGCGTTGCCCCAAGTGCGTCTCTGTCACCATTGGGTTTCGCGGCACCATCAGATCGTGTCACCGGACGGCCTCCTTGAGTTGCCTTTTGTGCGACGCTGGGATTCTGGCGAACGTGACACCTTTCGATGACAGGACCCATCTGGTTACCGGCATCTTCGACTCTCGCAGAGAAATATTTTGCGCGCACAGCCAAAGGGCGGCAAGAGCGTGCGCCGCGACGCAGGAAGCTTACCAAAAGCATCAGCCCTGCTCTGGTTCTTTCGACGACCCTGCCTCGGCCATCTATGTCGCCTATAACGGCTGGTCCGGCGCCGTAAAGCTTCACGCTGTCGGGGCCGGGCAGCGGCAAGTCCTGGTACAGGGTGACCGACACCTGCAACTGGGCCGATGGGCCCGATACGGTCGCCACCCCGGGGAACGAGAGTCTCATCGGCGGTCAGGGTACCGGCTACAGTCTGTGCGCATAGGCCCTGCTGCTGATCGCGAAGTGACGCCGCTCCACAACGGCCGAGGCCGCGATCCTGAATTCTGTGCCGTCGATCTCCCAGGCGATCGAATGGTTGCTGGAATCGTTCCAGTAGCTCGGGTCAGCAACCGCCCCGGCCGGCGTATACCACTGTAGCTGCACCAGCCCGTTGCCGTTGTTGTCCAAAGCGGAATACCAGTTTTGCGGGCGCAGCGCCGGATGCGAATTGCGGAAGGCGATGACGCGTTGCGCAAAGTTGCCGAAGTTCATCTGGTCTGTGGTGAAGCTGTAGCTCAGCCAGTTGCCAATAATGGTCGTTGTTGCAGTTCACCGGCCGCAGGTGCTCATCGCCTCCCGTCATCATTGGCGTTCCTGCGGATAGCATCAGCCGGACACCGCTCATGCACGAAATCGGGCGTGAGGGCCTCGACCTGTGACGCCGGAGGCCGAACGTTATCTGGCAAAAGCACGACTGACGCTCGATCACGGGCGAACGATGTTGACGGTCAACCTGACCGAAGATGCCGGTCGCGCGGCTTATTTGGCGGGCTACCGAGCGGCGCAGGCTCTGATCTTCGAGCGAACCGGCAAGGCAACAAAGACTCACAAGGGCGCGCAAAGGGATTCGCGCGTTTGGCGGTCAATGAGGCGAGCATCGGCACCGACCTGAGGCAGTTCCTGCCACGGGCCTACGATTTGAAGGCGATCTGCGATCATGAACTCGGCCCGGATGCCGTTGTACCGCATGCCGAGGCGCAAGCCGCCCTTGAAACCGCGACCCGTTGATCGATGATGCCGGGAGGAGCTTTGTCGAGTGCCTCGCAGAAATCCTCATTCGACACATACCGGCGCAGCACCTTCATATCCTCATGCGTGGCGTGCTTCATCGCGTAGGCCATAAAGCGGATCGGGTCTTCAAGCGCTTCGGCTGGTTCCTCCAACCAGACAACCCGCCGCGCAACCGCTTCCGTCTCGGCGTTGAGCGGGATCGGCTTCATTGGGATGACCCATTGCTTGGGCCGCGCGGTTGGCCGAGGCGGGCAATCGTCGCCAACTCGAGGGTGACGACCTCATGCAGCGCCGGAAGGCTGACAGTCAGTGTGCGCCACACGCGCCCCGCGCCGCAACGTCCTCGTATTCATGCCGATAGATATTGCCAGCCGCCGCCATCTCACGCCAGCCAATCGACGGGCGCCGGGCTTTCGATGTGTCGGGCAGTCGCCGCGACGCCTCCGAGATAATCTCCAGACATCTGATGACGGCGTAAGGTCGGAGGTTGTCGTCTTTGAAAAGGTCGTAAATGACGCCCGCGACGAAGCTTTCGGCCATCGCGATATGGTGCCGAATGTCATGCAGCCAACGGCTCGTCGCCGCGGCGTCAGAAGGCATAGATGGCGTCGGAAATCGCCGCCGGCCGAACGTAAAGTTTCAAACCCTCACGGTCCACAACATCGACCGGACCCTCAAACAGGCTGGCGATATACTCTTTGATGCCAACGTACTCATAGACCCCAACCGCAACATCAGGATCGATCTCGATCATGATGTCGGTGTCACTGCCCGGGCTTTCATCGCCGCGAGCGCGCGAACCGAAAAGCGCCGCATGGGCCACGCCGCGCGACCGAAGCGCCGCCTCGTTCTCTCGCAAACGGGAGATGATGTCCTTTCGATCCATCGCCCCACATACCACAAAAACGTTGCCGAACTACCCCGCAAACGTCCCCACAATATCCTGGTGCAGCCGGCCGATCTCCCCCTGCACGTAATCCAGGAACGGCGACAGCCTTGCCCCCGCAACTTCCGCCACGTGCTCATACGTCATCATGCCGTTCAACTGGTCCAGCCGCTCCAGCGCCGCCGTCATGCGCAGCAAATACCGAGACCGCAACTGCGTCAGATGCCACTCGATCTGCGCCAGGTTCAGTCCCACCGACCGCGGAAACGCCGTATTCGCCAGCAGAAAACTGGCAACCTCCTGCGCATTATACCCGCTCGGATGTTCCCGCCGGTAAGCGTGGTAGCCCGCCGCCGCCCGCAGCAGCGCATTCCACTGCCCCGCATCGATGTCCGCATCGACCGCGTCCGACACCGGCGCCAGTGAGTGGAACCGCGTATCCAGCAGCCGAGTCGTCTGATCCGCCCGCTCCAGATACCGGCCGATCATGTAGAAGTGCCAGGCCTGATCTCGGTAAAGCGTGCCCTCGGTGATGCCGGAATGGGCCTGGACGCCGTCCTTCAGCATGCCGCAGACATTGGTGAAATGATCCGGCGAGATCGTAGCCGCATTCAGCGCTCGGATCTTCCCGTAAAACACGTTGATCTGCAGCCACATCTCGGTCGAGATCAGCGCCCGTAACGTCCGAGCATTCTCCCGCCCCGCGGTGATAAAGGACTGCACCGAGGTCGGGTTGTCCATATCCAGCAGATAGAACTCGCCCACGCTCCGCTGCGTCGCTTCGCTGTGCTTCTTATAGAACTCAGTCAGGTCGCCATTGATCCGAGGGATCGACAGCCAGTTGCGGGTGTCGTCGGCGTCGCGGGCGAACGTGTTCGTCACGTCCAGGATGCGCGCCATGTTCTCGATCCGCTCCATGTAGCGGGCGAGCCAGAGGGTGCTTTCGGCATGCCGGGCGATCAGGTGGATTTTGTGCCGCTGCGGGATGATGTCCATCAGGCCAATACCCAGGTATCTTTGGATCCCCCGCCCTGCGACGAGTTCACGACCAGTGTTCCGGCCCTCAGGGCGACGCGGGTCAACCCGCCCGGCAGTACCCAGGTGTCCTTGCCGGTCACCGCAAACGGCCGCAGGTCGATATGCCGCGGCCGGACTCCATCCTCGCACAATGTCGGGGAGACCGACAGTTTCAGCGTCGGCTGGCTGATATAATTCGACGGATCCGCTATCAGCATCGCCCGGAAATCCGCCAGTTGCGCCTTCGAGGCATGCGGACCGATGATCAACCCATACCCGCCGGATTCCGCCACCGGCTTGACCACGAGTTCAGCGAGATGATCCAGTGTATAGGCCAAAGCGTCCGGTTCGGCGCAGATGCGCGTATCGACGTTCGGCAGGATCATCTCTTCCGACAGATAATACTTAATGATCCGAGGCATGTAGGCGTAGATCGCCTTGTCGTCGGCCACCCCGGTGCCGACCGCGTTCGCGATCGCCACCGCTCCGCGCCGCCACGCCTCGATCAGGCCGTTCACACCCAGTGTGCTTTCCGGGTTGAACGCCTCGGGATCGAGGAAATCATCACTGATCCGCCGATAGATCGTGTGCACCTGCGCCAGCCCCGAGGTCGTGCGCATCCACACCTTGCCGCCCTCGACGCAAAGGTCGCGTCCCTCGACCAGCGGCACGCCCATCTCGCGCGCCAAAAAAACATGCTCGAAGTACGCCGAGTTGAAAATCCCGGGCGACAGGACAACCACCTGCGGATCGTCCACCCCAGGCGGGGCGATCTCCGCCATTGCTTTGTGCAGCCGCAACCCGTACTCGTCGACGCCGCGCACCCGTAGGCCGGTCATCAGGTCGGACATCACCCGCAGGCTCATGTGGCGGTTTTCGACCACGTAAGCCACGCCGGACGGTGTGCGGGCGTTGTCTTCCAGCACCCGGAAGGCGCCGGTTTCGTCCCGCACGATATCGGTGCCGCAGATATGCACATAGGTGTTGAAGGGCACGTTGAAGCCGACCATCGCCTCGCAGTAGCCGGCATTCTTCAGCACCAGTTCGGCCGGGACGATCTTGTCCGCCAGGATCTTCCGCTCGTGGTAGATGTCGTAAAGGAACATGTTCAGCGCCCGGACGCGCTGGATGACGCCGGTTTCGATCTGGTTCCATTCGGCCGGCGTGATGACGCGCGGGATCAGGTCGAACGGCAGGATGCGGTCGATCGCGGTCGCATCGGAGTAAACGGTGAAGGTGATGCCCCGTTCCAGCAGGTCCCGCTCCGCCTCCGCCGCCCGCCGGCGCAGGCTTTCAATCGGCAGCGCCGCGAGCCGGGACATCAGCAGGGTCAGCGTCGGATGCTGCGGCTGGCCGGGACGCATCATCTCACAGAAGAAGCCAGCGGCCTCGTATCCCGCCATCGTCCCATGAGGCTGCAGTTGGGCTCGCAACTGGCTTTGGACCTGAGTCTGGCTCGCACCACCCACCGGCATTCGCGTCTCCATTCTGCAATGCGGCATGATAACCAAAACCAGGGGGCTGGGAAGGTTTTTTACGGCGGCCCCCCGCGGCGCGGCGCCCGCCGGCCCGAAGCCGCACCGGTCCCGCTTGTGTCGCCAGGTGTTGTCGTCAAGCCAACACGATGCGAAACCCGGCAAGCGCGGCCCGGTGACGATATTTCCGGACCGATTCGCGGTCTTTCTCCTTCGCCTCCT
>JBEKLE010000431.1:0-6060 GCA_050010355.1 Rhodopila sp.
GTGCGAGCTATCGGGCGTACAGGTGCGAGCTATCGGGCGTACAGGTGCGAGCTATCGGGCGTACAGGTGCGAGCTATCGGGCGTACCCGGCTGCGAGGCTTGACCAGACTCGGCTCGCAGTTCCACGGTGGCCTATGGCTGACCATCTGACCCAGCTTCAGAGGACCAATCTCAGCGGCTTCCCGAAGCCGGGGGAACTGATCGAAATCACCGGCGCGCATGAGTTGGAGGCGCCGGACCGGGCGATCCTCAATTTGCTCTACCAGCATGCCCACAACAGCGGGCGGCTGACCGAGGGCGATGCCGCGTGGGAACTGCCGTTAGCTGTGCGGCCGACGTGCCGCGGCGGCATGCGGGGACGGCGCGGCCGGCGGGCGCTGCTGTGGCTGTATGCAGCCCGGCGCGAGCCGGGATGACATACAGCCCGCGTGCTGGGCTTGCTGGCTGTGCTGGCGTGGCGCGGCGGGTGCGGCGCCTGGCTGTCCGCATCTGGCTTTGTGCCGCTGCGGGGGCGTGCTTCTTCAGCACGCACCCCGCATGCGGCAGCCGAAGCGGCACACGCTCGCATGGCCTCGTTGGCAGGCGAACCGGGCGGGCTTGCTGGGCTGCTCGGGTACGCCCGATAGCTCGCACCTTGGCTGCGTGAGGGATGTGTCACCAAGTGACCGTGGATAACTCTGGTTATCCCATTGATTTATCAACAACGCACTCAGGCGCCGCCCCGGTGATCGGAGAGACGGCCGCAAAGTGACCGCGATCTAGATGTGGGGTTGGGGGGGCCAGCGCGACACGCGTGGTGTCACGCTTGGGGTAGGCCCGTTTACTCACATTTCAGCCCGCCCCCTTCCTAAGCCGCTTTCTTGCGGACCGTGGGGCACGCGCCGGCTACGGGCCTGAATCTGCTGGCACGGGCTGAAATGTGAGTAAACGGGCGTACTGTTGGCAGTGTCGGCGCCGCTTGCGCCGACACTGCGACGGTAGCCGGCTTGCTTCGTGACGCAGCTGTGCTGCCGCTTCCTGTCCGGCTGCCGTGCTGGTGCCTGTCGAGCTGGGTTATCCACGGGCTGGAGTTATCCACAGCGGAAAAGTTCAAGTTCTCTTAAGTTCATAGATTCAGGCTAGAATCGCCCATTTTTTTCAATGGCTTGTGGGGCCGATTGCGAGGAAACGGGCGGGCGATTGCGAGGAAACGGGCGGAGGATTGCGAGGAAACGGGCGGGCGATTGCGAGGAAACGGGCGGAATGCGATGCGTGTTGTGCTATATCCCGCATCGCAATAGTATTTGGCCATGAAACCTCCGAATCCGCCTCGGACCCTCGCACAGCGGAGCAATGCCGCCGGGTGGCCGAAGCCGGCCGAAATCATTGAAGTGACCGGCATGGGCACGTTGGAAGCGGCAGACCGTGCCCTCTTGAACCTGCTCTACCAGCACGCGCACGACAGCGGCCGCATGGACCAGCCCGGCGCCCGCTGGGAATTACCAATGGCCGATCTGCGGTTTTCACTGCACGACAGCAATGACAGATTGCGGCAAAGCCTGCGCCGCCTGTTGGCCGTCTCGGTCGATGTCTCGTATTACGACCCGCAGGCCGGCAAAGACGTCGTCTTGCAGACGCATCTGTTCGAGTCGTTTGTCACGCCGCAGTCCGGCAATGCCTCGGTGCGATACGCCATGCCGTCCGACCTTTGCCTGGTGCTGGCGCGCTCTGCACGATGGGGCCGGATCAAAGCGGAGATCATTTGCGCCATGACCAGCAAATACGCGATTTCGCTTTATGAGTTGCTGGCGTTGCGCGTGAACATGGAGCGGTGCGTGGAGTATTTTCCGATCGACCGCTTCCGCAATCTGCTCGGCGTGCCTGCCGGCGCCTACGAGCGCGGCAATGATTTTGCCCGATCTGTGCTTGATATTGCGGCGCTTGAAGTCAACGGGCTGTCTGACATCGGCGTGCAGCTCGAGCTGAAGCGCCGCAGTCCACGCGCCGCGGTTGAAGGCGTCACGGTCGCATGGTGGCTGAAGACCGGGGATGAATTTCGGCTGGCGATTGCTGAACGCAACCGCTCCAAACTTGGCCGGATGGCGCGGCTGACAGGCAAGGCCGAGACTGTCAGCCTCCCGACTTGCCCGCCGGCTGTGGCATGATCGGACTCTGGTGACACAGGCGATGCAAGGGATTGTGCCTGAGCAAGTTGGCCTGATCCTGTCATGCCGCAGAAAATGGCTGCTGCGCGGCCCAGGTTTTAGCCTTTGGCCAATTTCCAGGCGCCGCGCCCTCAGCTCGGCGCGGCCGGGATGAGGGCTGCTGCTGGGATGTGAGCTTTGGGGGACGGCCCATGCCTGGCCCAGCTGGGCTCTTCGGCTGTCTTATCGGCACAGCCATTCGATCACCCACACTACTATATGCATGAGCAACAATATGCCGTTCAAAATCCATAAGATAAGGTGGATATCCATCGTCTGCCTCTGCTCCCTATTCAAAACGGCGGTCCCTGGTCTCCGCTAGACGCATCGAATGTGGTTGGGGTCGACAGACTTATGACGAATGTCATTTCGGAGGCGGTCTTTCAAGAGGCCAGTCTTGACTGACAGGATGTCCTGCGCGGCCGGCTCAATTAATGGGGGCTGTAAAAATGACACCCCTCCACGACCGCGTGAGGACAGTTTTAATAGGGGTGAGTTTTGTTCACTCTCTCGGAGAACGGCATGCCTTTCCACGCTGTCGGTCCGTCTGGTCGCCCTACGGAGGACCAAGTTCAAGCCCTAGTAGCGGGCCTTGAACTCTCAGAAAATGATGTCCTGATGGTGGCTATACAGCCCGATACCGACGCCGGGCTCTACCAATTGGCCAGCATTCCAGATGTCCTCAACGCCTACGGGCTTGACCTCTTTCTGCGAGCCTATCTTGAGAAATTTCCGCCAGCAGACCTAAAGTGGCGGGAAAGGCTCCGCGTCGGGTTGAAGAGCAGGTTGGCCGCGGCTTTTGAAGACGAAGCCACCGATTTGCATAGTCGGGTCATGAAAACCGGATTCAACGGCGAGGCGCTGAGCCTTACTGCCCTAACGAAAGAGATTTGCAAAGAAACCGATCCAAATTTCGCCCGGGCCCGTGTGCGCGTTCGAGATCGCTTCCTTAACCCATTCCACGAACTTCTACTCTGGGAGGTCATCGAAGACCGCCGCACATACCGTAGTGGCGCCGGAGAGGCGCCTTCTTATCGGATTCGTATCGGGGAAGCGGCCCTACACTATCACCACCTTGTTTTCAAGCCGATATACTTGAAGCGTCTCAGAGAATACCTCATGAATGTCGATTCATTAACGAGTTTGCCAGCGCCCGGAGTCATGCATGTCATGGTGCGCTGAACAGATCGGTAAGATTTTGATGGGTCTCGAACCATCAAGTCCGCCGGTAGTGCTGCGGAGACGATGCGTGACCGCCTCAGTAGCACGTCCTAAGGTCGCGTAAGGCAGGAGGAAGTTTATGATAGTAATCGAAGCCTCCGCAGGAGCGGTAGCACCAAAGATCCCTATTCACTCTGTCGTTGGGGCTTTCTCGCTTATCGCAGTTGTCCTTGCCCGGATAACTGGTCATAGTAAACGTGAGGAGGAGAATGGATTTGCATCCCTCGGAAGCCTTTCTCGAGTGTCTTGGATATCCCATGTCGTCATTTTATTTTGGTCATCGATTGCATACACACGCAATAGATTACAGTTCACGAAAAGCCCCCATATTTCTCGGGATGCACGTAATATTCGAATCCTGTAAGTAAGACTGACTGAGACCAGGGCGCTTGTAGGCGCCCTGGTCTTCTCCGTAAAGACTTTCGCGAGGAACAGGGCCGGCTGGAGCGAAGCGCTTCGAGGGTCCGAACCAGGGTTCGCTACGTCTCCTGAGGGTCCGGCAAGTCTGGAAACCGCCGAGCCATTGTGCCGACTACCTCCGGCAACTCACGCAGCACCTCTTCCGCCTGCGGCAGAAGCGAATATGGCCAGCCGACGATGGCAAAGATAGGGCCGAATGTATCCCTCCCAAGATATGTCTCGATCCGACGTTCCGGGAAGTTCCATTTTGCGAACATTCCAGCGTGGCCCATCCCGTTAGGATGACAGGCTTCCGACACGATTTGGTAGTGATCCCATAGCCCTGGATGCTGCTTGTCCATCTTCTTGACCAGCGTGATCACGTTCACGGCGACGAACTCGTCACCAAGCAGTTCGGTCGCCTTGCCTCCCAAAACGAGCTTTAGAACAAGCTGCAACGCGGCGTCGGCGTCGTTGTCCTTCGTGCTGTCGATCAGCTTTTTACGGGCGTATAGCAGCGCTGCGACGGTCTCCAGCAGCGAACGAGAACACAGGGCTGACACCAGGACATTTCCAGACATCCAGGCATCAACGGCTCCGTGCGCGAGTTCGGACACCCGGTAAATCATACCGACCCGGTATCCCTCCAGCCGCCAGGCAATCCTTGACCTAATGAACGCCTCAGAGGCCGATGACGTGACGCGCATCTCACGGATAGCCACCAGCGCGGCGTTCGCCGGTTCGATGATATCCCACGAATAGCCTGTAGTCTCGACGAAATCTCGAGTGAACCCGACCATGTCCACATGTCTGCACAGCCCTGGTTCCATGTCATCGGAAATCATCACCTGCCTCGCTGACTGCCTCGGACGGCCCGTGAGCCAAGGCCGGCCGAATGTCCGAGAAGGTTTGACGGCTGCCGTTGGCACGTCTGGTTGTTGCCGTTGCGCACTCCAAAGCGGCTGTTCCGGAACCGGCCAGCTTCGGCCAAAACAAGCTGTTCCATTCGACGCGGCGTATGTCCGCTCTGGATCGAATGCGGTCATCCCGCCCGGAGCTGACGCCTTGTCGATCCCCTCGAACCGGCGGCCCGCGACTTGGAACAGACTGATATCGCAATGTGTCGCAATGATCGTGCGTCGAACCCGATGATCTCGCGTCAGTCTCAATGATCGTGCGCTGAGTCTCAGATAACGCGCGTCGGACGACTGCTCCAGTCTCAAGTAATGTGCGCAGGAAATCGGTCTTGATTGCGCGTCGGATCGTTCATCATTGCGCGTCGCTACAGTTAGGTCGTGGATCATGATCGCAGGCGATCCATCCGGCGCCGTCCAAGCGCTCGACGGCCTGGCGGACGGCGGCCTCGACCTGGCGCCCGGTCAGGCCGGCGGCCGCGAGGTGGTGATCATTCAGGGTGATCACGGCGTCGAAGGGGGGAGCGTGCATGCGGCGATGATGCGCCGCGATGGCTTAGCAACCTGTCAACGTCGCCCGGCATAGCGGCCCGGCGTGGCCCTGTTTCCGCCGCCCGTAACGCGTTAGCTTCACCAACACCCACCCATCCGCAACACTCCGCAACAAACCGTCATCTCCCCTAACAACTTACCATAACGCCTATTATGCGGTCGGTTGGGCGGGACTGGTGTTCGTGGTTGGTTCGTGGCGCGGCGGGTATGCTTTCCCCGCCTCAGTCGTCGGCCAGCAGCTCGTCCAGCGTGACCGGGCAGACCGCCGGCACCGGCAGCGGCGGCTGGCCGTCCAGCAGTTCCGGCAGGGCCTTGACCGCGTCGTGGTAGAGGCCGGCGAGATCGAGCCGCTGGCGCATGGAGGGCACGAACCGGCGGCGCGCCTGCGCCCGGAACAGCCGGGCCTCGGACCGCCAGTGCGCCACCTCGCGCGACAACGGCCAGGCCTCGGCCTTGAGTCGGTGGAGCAGCGCCTGCAGCAGGAGCGATTCAACAGCGTGGCGTTGCTCACTTCCCACGCTCTCGATCTCCTCGGCGATGTTGGGCCAGTCCAGTTCGGTATCGTTGACCAGCTCGCCGGCCGCGCGGCGGCGCAGCAGGCCGGCCTGCTGCTCGGACCAGAGCAGGACGTCGGTGTCATACAGCTCGCTCATTGCATCCATGCTTTCATGATTGCATGCAGCCATGCGGCCATGCAGCCGTTCAGCCACGGCTATCGGTCAAGAACCGCTCCAGCGCCTGGTCCACCAGGGCCTGTTGCGAGACGCGCGTCTCGAAGGCCATCCGGCGCA
>JBEKLE010000432.1:0-5682 GCA_050010355.1 Rhodopila sp.
ACATAGCCTGGCCCGAACTGCTGCATGAGGGCGGGCCATTGAAGGAAGACGGGCCGGGTGGGATCGATGCGGTGCAGCCGCTGCGCCAGCCACGCATAGAGATCGAGGGCCATGGCGGAGTGAGCCAGGGCAGCCAGGTCGGCCTCGTTGAGCGGCACCGCGTGCTCTTGCAGGCTGGCGAAGTAGTCGAGCGAGAGCTGGATGGTCGATGGCCACAGCACCCGCTGCCGCTCGTTCTTCTGGAGCCAAAGGTCGAAGGCGGTAATGACCTTGGATTCGATCTGGTACCCGCGAGTCTCTCCCCGCGCGACGGCCATACGGATGAGAGCCGCGGACAACCGGGTCAACTGGTCTTTGAACGCACGAATCTCCCGCCCGCCGTTGAAGCCGCGTATCCGCTTCACGAAGGCGGACAGGCTGCTCTCGACCTCGATCACCGGCGAGCCTTGCCGCAGCGCTTCGGCGTTCAGATGCGCCAGGATCAGGCGCGGCTTGGTGCCCCATGGAAGGCCGACTTCAACCGTATCCATGATGGCAGGGTCAAGAATGCGGCCGGCCTGCACTTCAAGCAGCGTCGTGCCCTGGGTTCGTCGCCACAATCGCACGCCGTCGCCCGGATCACGGTAAGGCAGGCTCGTCTGGCAGAAAACCGTGTGCTGGAATGCCAGGCGTGGATCGTCGTTGTCCTGTTCGGTCTCGATCGGCTCGATCAGGCGGCGGTTAATGCGGCTCAAGGTGTTCGCCTTCCTCCCCGCGCGAACCGCGGGAAGGTTCACCAGAATATCCGCCAGGCTCTGCTGCGCAGGGTCTTGCGGATTGTCGTTCACCGAATCGGCCATGATCGACAGCTTGTCAGAGTCAACCGGCGGATTCCAGGGCTGCCCGAGGGGTGTAAGGCGTCTGACGCTATAGGAATGTGGATCGCCTGGGATTTTTCATTGGTGGAATGAATAACATGCATGAACTCCCGCAGACGTTGTTCGACGTCTATGCGCTGGCGCTGCCGCGCGGCCACGGTTTCGGGAACCGCCCGCCTATTGGTGCGTGGCGGAGCGAAGACGATCTCGCCTGCGGTGTGCTGACCAGAGACGTCGATGACGGGCGCTTTGGTGTTCTCGTGGTGCGACGGCGTCAAGATCATGTCTGGATGATCACGTTGCAGCAGCATGAGCTCCCGACTGCCGCAGAGGCCCGCGCGATGATGGAACTGGGGATGAAGGAGGGGGCTGCGCCTGAACCGATCCCGGCGAATACGCAGCGCCGTCCGGCGCTCTATGATCTGCAAGGTCGCGAGCCAAGCGCAGTGTTCAAGCTACTCACGCGACCGACCCACCACATCGCCGCATGGTTGCTCAACCAAGTCTACTTGGCGCTACCGAATCCGGATAGAAGCTGGGCAGGCGATTGCCAAACGGGCAATTTTCACACCCGACTCTGGGAGGCGCACTTGCTCGCCTCATTTCGGGAGCAAGGGCTCCTGGTTACGCAACCCTATCCATCCCCGGATTTTCACGTCGAGAACCGCGATGGCGGCGAGGTTTGGATTGAAGCGGTGACGGCGAACCCGCCAGTGCCCTACGATCATGTGAATTCAAAGCCGACCGAGCCACCGGAAGACGTGCGCGAACGTTTTTTAGGACCGGCGGCAGTGCGGTTCGCGAAAACATTGGGAAGCAAGCTGCAGCGCCGCTACGACCGTCTGGCGCATGTTTCGGGTAAGCCATTTGCGATCGCGCTGGCTGATTTCCATGCGCCAGCATCGATGACTTGGAGTCGGGAGGCGCTGGTCGGCTATCTGTTTGGAATGCACGTTGAGAGGGCTGAGGTGGGCGATCGCGTCGTCGCGGTATCGAACCCGTCTTCCCATCTACTGGGCGAGTCGGCTTTCCCAGCCGGTCTGTTTCGCAACGCAGATCACAGCGAGCTATCGGCGGTCATTTTCACCAATGCCTGTGCAATCAGCAAATACAACCGTGTTGGCATATCGGCCGGCGCTTTGGCAAAGGGTCTTCGCTATGTCCGATTTGGCAAATTCTATGATCGAACGCCAGGCGCTCTCGACGGCATCCCGTTCTGCCTAGACATCACCAGCGATGAATACAGGCGGCTCTGGCCGCAAGGTTATGAGCCGTGGTCAGCGGAGCTCGAAGTGTTTCACAACCCCCATGCTCAACACCCGCTTCCTCACGCGCTGGTGCCTGAAGCGACGCATTGGTTCGAGGCTGAAGGGGAGGTCGTTTGCGAGGCGCATTACGAGACCTCGGTCCTTTGGTCTAAGACGTTGATCCAAAACGACAGCGATCCGATGCTGACTCTGGGCGACTTTAAGCGGCCCGCTCGGGATCAATGGTCTCGTTGAACGACATCATGAGCTAGGTATATACGTTCCGATCAATGCTCGTAGCGTTGCGCGCCGAGGCCAGGTCCAATGAAATGGTCATTTCAGGGTGGTGAAAAAATGAAGATGATAGCTACAATGCGAGCCTTAGCCCCAATCGTAACCGTCTGCACGTTGATTTTGGCGATGTCGATGCCACTGGCAAATGCAGCTGAGCATTTACCTTCCGATGATGACGTAAATGGAATTTTGAAGCTTTGTGCCATAGGACGCGTTCAGAGGTTTGAAGGCGATCTAAAGGGAAAAATCGAAATATGGAAAAGAGGGGCGGAAGCCACCGGGAAGGCATCGGTGGAAGACCTTGGAGCACTATTTCAAACGATAAAACCGGACCCACAAAGTATAGAGCTATACAAAAACTACACTGCATGCGTGAAAGATAATATTGGCCAATATCTTATGTCGCGATCCTCAATGCTAGATGCTGATACCGTTATAAAAATTGTTGAGTTACAGAAATATAGACCTTATCTGGAAGCTAAACTCGGTCCCCCAGCTTATGTAGAGAACTATGATAATGGAATTGTGGAGGCCGGATATAGCTGGAAGAAAATAGATCTTGAAATCTTTTACCAAAATAATATGTCGATACAGTATATTTTTACTATGAACGATAGGTCATATAAGCCAAACATGGAAAATTTATGTAACTGCGTTGATTCAGCAAATAATACCTGCCTTGGATGCGGAAATTTCCTAAAATACCAAGGAGAACCATTTTCTTCAAACGGTAGCTCAAAATTTTTTGACTACGCAGAATTGCTATATGAGGGAGCAACCGTCAATAATTATGAGACAATATTTATTGGATATAGCTCTTACGGTGCTCAATACAGTGATAACATGCAATTTGGTCCACCACAGTCGTCGTTTTGGTATGAAGCCGCTATTCAACGCAAGCATGGGGGAGTAGCAAGCAGACAAGAATTGTTAGGGCTAAATTTCTTACGCACTAACTTTTACCCGAATTCCTTTACGGTAAGATACAGCCTTACTCCAGACAGCGCGTTCGAAAATTTGCCGCTTGTGCTGGAATTTTCTGCCAGCCGGATGATGCCAAATGACTGATCCAGGGATTTACCATAAGAAGGCTTAGACGGTCCGTGACCGGAGTTTCGTCCCACAAAGGGTAAGTTTTGAGACGATCCGTCAACGGCTTTGACATATCATGTGCGCGACGTTACGGCGTTCAGGTCGTGCCAATCACCATTGTAGCTGACGTCAATTGCATAACGTTTAGGAAGCGCGCGATCCGCCACAGCCACAAGACAAAAGCGGTAGGTCCCCTTGAACGCGCTCAGGCCAGGGGTGGCAATGCTCCGTTCCTCTAAAAATAATATCCAGCCTCCGGGTGGCTCCTTATCGATGGCGACCACATTTGCGAACATTGCAACGCCTGGGGGTATTTCCCTTGGCTTGAAGTCCCACGGCGGCCACGGTTGCACAGTTGCTCCTGGAAACTGCGTCGCTTTTGTTCCCGCCGTTTGTACTATTTCTAGATTTTCGAGGTAGACTTGGCAGTTTCGCGCAGTAGTCCAGCCTTTATTACACACACGCACTCGAAGATAGACTCTGTGGGGAAACTTATCGCCGGATGAAGCCTCTCTGCGGCATCCAGATTCTACGGTATCTTTAAAAAATAGCCGGAGCTTCGGACGTGTGATCGACGACACCGCGAGTTCAAAGAATCCGGTCACAAGACCGCCAACAACGGCAGCACCCGCGCCGACGAAGGCTAGCAACCACGGATCTGGCGACGGATTGTCGGACACAACGGTCTCTCCTTGTCGGAGCGATATTGGAGACGAACCAACGGCCAGCAGCCAATGACGATATCGTGTTCTTGGTAATGCAGATCATCAGCAATACATCTTTGCAAAGTTAGGGCGCGATGTCTATTTTGCCATCGCCGGCCCGCGATCAGGCGGCCCGCGTCAATCAGGGGTGCCAATGTCGAAGCATTGCCCGGAGAATACCGGGGTCGATCCGCGCGAGGTCATTTCGCCGCGTCGGAATTTCCAGCTGCTGGCTGTGCTGCACGAGCAAGAGGACTGGTCCATGGGGCTCGGCCGCTGGCGCAACGAGGACAACGGCACCTGGAGAACCGTATTGGTGCAAAGATGGAATGGATGGCAAGGCAGCAAGGGCAATCCTTCGGCCAGAGGGTTTGCGTGCTGGTTTGTGCTCCCGGATGAAACCACCGCGTTGTATCTGGGTGATCAAAAGGCCGCCCAGGATCTGCTGAGCCGGATCATTCCAGACAACTTACGCGACTACGTGCGCAATGAGCTTGGGAAAGGCCCCATCACCGACCAGGACGCGGGGGCAGCGTAAATCAACGGCAAGATCACCTTAACCATCCGGCTCCTCTGCTGATTGAGGATATCCCCCATGTTATTCGATTTCGAACACGCGCCCGGACAGCCCATCACCCAGGTTTTCTACTTATCTGACTACCTGCGGTGGCGCGGCATGCTGATCCGCTACGCCCCACTCAGCCTGCCAGCGATCTGGAGCGAGATCGATGGCCTGTTCTCATCAAAGGCGATCGACCAAAAACCGGTGATTACGATCAGTTGGGTGCCCGGCGCGGACTGGACCAACACACCATACGAGCCGATTTACAGGGCGATTAACCAGCGCTTCGCTCATGATATCGCCAAGGAATACTCGGCTAAATTTTTCGGCCTACTGTTCATGGACGTGGCAATCAATCGCGCGGAGAAATGGGGTTTCGGTCACTACGAACTCGCCGGCAAGCCGATCAAGGGCCGGACCTACTTCCTGTTACAATGAGATCAGGGGTGGATGAGGCAGGGGGCGCCGCTTAACTCTCGATTGCAGCTTGGTTCGGCTTGTCGCGACGGCGCCCCGGCGGCGGCCAACCCCTTGGCCTGGCGGATCGCCAGCCGGACCATGCTCAACGCATCTTTCGCGAGCTGCGGCGGCACCGTGACGGTCGCATCACCGGCCAGGGCGCGGGCCGCCTCCATCACTTGCGCCCGCTCCCCGAGATTGACCGTCGGCTGCGGCGCCAAAACGTTCGCGTCGCGGCGGCGGGTGCTTCACCCACTTCAGTCATCGGCCAGCAACTCGTCCAGCGTGACCGGGCAGACCGCCGACACCGGCAGCGGCGGCTGCTCGTCGATCAGCTCCGGCAGCGCCTTGAGCGCGTCGTGGTAGAGGCCGGCGAGATCGAGCCGCTGGCGCATGGAGGGCACGAACCGCCGCCGCGCCTGCGCCCGGAACAGCCGGGCCTCGGAGCGCCAGTGCGCCACCTCGCG
>JBEKLE010000433.1:0-5634 GCA_050010355.1 Rhodopila sp.
CCGCACCGGTCCCGCTTGTGTCGCCAGGTGTTGTCGTCAAGCCAACACGATGCGAAACCCGGCAAGCGCGGCCCGGTGACGATATTTCCGGACCGATTCGCGGTCTTTCTCCTTCGCCTCCTCCTTCGCCTCCTTATTGGGCCGCTTGCCGTAGAATGACGTCCCGAAGCTTGTCCCATCGCCAGCCGTTCCAGTTACGGAACTCCTGTCCGCCGTTATGCTCGGCCTGGACAAGCCGCTCGATGTTGCGCTCCAGATGCGCCGACAATACGTCCTCGCTCGATTCCTTCGCATCCGGGTGCCTTCGCGTCCGATGCCTTCGCCCCGCCGCAGCGGTTCACCCGTCTTGACGTTCAGCGGAACAACCAGTTTTTCCAGCGACCGAGCCCCATGCTGGTGGTCCGAGGCCAGCAACAGCGCCCGCGCCAGACCAGCGTCGGTCTGCAACTTCTCATCCTTGAGCTTAAGCTGACTGCGGATAAGCAAGGCTCGGCGCAGCGGATAGCCGCAATCGGCGGGGTCCGGGTCCTCGGTCCTGACAATCCGCCGCGGGTTGGGGCCCGGCATCGTAGAAGGCTATCGAGCCGGCTCTTGAAGTGCGGCCCCTTGCTCAATCGCAAGTGCCGCTCCTCGTCCCACGGCGGTCTTCCGCCTTGCCCTCCAGCGAATTGGCGTCAAGGTCCTTCGGGGCGGATTTCTTCGCGTCAGATTCGTTCGTTTCCGGTTTCTTCGCCGCCGGCGCCTTCGCTTCTGCCGGCCCAAACGTCTCGAACCTAGTCGCGGTCCCGCCGGCGAAGACGAACACGGCGCGTGCTGCGCACCGCTTCGTCCGCGATGTTGATGACGAGAACTGGTTTCGGCCGCAACTGGCAGGCGAAAGCAAAGTCCTGCGCCGCCTCCGTATCGGTCACCGCTTCCTCCATAGTGTCGCCGCTCTCATATTCGCCGGCCTCGGCGTGGCATTTTCATGTGCCGCAGGCGCCGGGGCGGCAGTCCATCGGGATGTTGATCCCGACCCGGTACGACGCGTCAGCGACTGTTTCGTCCGACCGGCATTCCACAATGCGCGTGGCGCGGTCTTCAAAATTGAGAGCGATATTATCTCCCATGGTCTCCTCCTCGGGATCCGTACCGACTACGTCTGCTGAACGTCGACGACACGGGAGGTTCGACTGGCTCCCTCGCCACGATTGCTGCATCTGCCTGGTCCGGTGGGCGAAGACTATCTTGGTGGGCAGCATACCTGGGAAGTATAACGTGTTCTTTTGCTTCGTTGCGCTGCGTGCTTACAGCGCCAGCAACTCCCCCACCGCCCGGTGTGCCTGGTCGATGGCGCAGTCAGTGTAGGCGGTCGCGCCGGCGTCGGAATTGGCGATGGCGATGCGCCCGAAGCGTGCTCGGCCGATGACGTTGGGCTGTTGTTCCAGCGGCAACGGTTCCTCCCAGAGCGGGTTCCATTCCGGGGCATACCCGTGCGGCCAGCGGTTGACCGTGATGGCGGTGATGTCCCGGGCCGGATCGAAACCCCCCTCGGCCAGCGTCCGCGCCAACTGGCTTCTGATTTCGCGCTCGAACGTCTCGAACGGTGTGGCGAGCAGTTCGGCGCGGCCGGCCCGGTTCTGGTCGAACTCCGGGAGACCCGTTTTGCAGGGTGTGCGGGTCATGTGGATCAGGATCGGCTTGTCGGGTGACCGCTCAGTCTTGTAGCCGCCGATATCGACCGGCCAGTTGAGCCTGAACGAGGTGTGGTAGCATCCGGGGGCGGCGACGCTGGAGATCCCCAGGCGGTGGAAGGCCCTCCAGTGGCGCAGCGCCACGGTGGTGTAGACCAGCGGTGTCTTGACGATCCGATGGAGAGCCGCCTTCTGGGCCTCCGGCATTTCAGGGCAGAGATAGGGGATCATCATGTTCCAGCAGGCCAGGATGCAGGCTTTGGCCCTGACCGCGTAGACACCCTCGCCCCGGTCGTAGACGATTTCCACCCCGCGCGAGGCCGCCGGATCGCCGATATTGCGCGCCCGGACACACAGGCTGGAGAGCCGGAGCCGGACATCGCCGCCGGGCCGGTCCAGATGCGAGTAGTCCACCGTTGCGGTGGCGACGTCCTTACAGTCCCGGCCGGGCACCGCGTTCGGAATCAGGCTGCGCACCAGCAGGCGCGCGATGGAGGCGTTACCGTCAGGAAAATGGAAGGTGTAGGAGCCGCCTTCGATGTATCCCGACGGCGTGACGCTCATCCGCGGCGCGGCGCGCGGCTCGAGGCCGAGGCCCTGGAACCCCGGCGCAAAGTAGCCCCAGCAGTCCAGCGCTGAAACCGCGTCGATCCCGACGCCCCACTCGCCTTTGGTATAGCTCTGATAGAAGTCGGCGACGATGGGATCCACCTTGGCCACATCCAGGAGGTAGGTCCAGTAGCTGATCCGCGACATGCGGTCCTTCTTCTCCGCAGAGGTGAGGCCTGGCATGTAGTCTGCTTTTCCGGTCTCGATCCGCTCCACATCCGCCCGCGCCGCCGGCGACAGCGGAGTCCTGGCCAGAAACCCGCGCCAGGAGCCGCTCAGGCCCTCCTCGCGTGACGGGGCGCCCGGCACGAGGCGGTCGACGCCGAAGGTCTCCTTGTCGAAGAAGATCCCATGGCTGAGACCCAGCGAGGGATACAGTTTGTCCCGGTCGCAGGCCGCGCTCAGCGCCACGGGGTCGATCCCGAGCGATTTCAACAGTCCGTCGGCGACCGCGCTGTAGGGCCTCGGGCTGTCGATCTCGAGCGTCCCGCCGTTGAGCAGGTGGAGCTTGCCGTCGAGGTGGAACTCGTTGCGCTTCGCATGGCCGCCGAAATCGTCGTGGTTGTCCAGGATCAGGATGCGCGTGCCGGGACGGGCATCACGATAGAAGCGCGCGGCAGCCAGTCCGCTGATGCCGCCGCCGACGATGACGAGGTCATAGACCTCGCCGGTTTCCCGCAGGCCGGACGCGGCGGGCCAGAAGTCGCCGTCGCGGAGATGGTGGGCGTTCTCGAATGATCCGGGGTGGCTTCCCCGCATGCCGGTGAGCAGCGGTGGGTTGTAGCCGAACCGGTCCTGCGGCCATATCGCCGGCTGGGCCGCGGCAGCGCCGCCCGCCCGCGCGATGCCAAGCGTGCCGAGAGCGACGGCGATCCCGTTTAGGAACTCGCGCCGATCGATCGGGAGGTTCATGCCAAGCGCGTCGTCGTCGTTCGGGTCACGGGCCATGGGTCATCTCTCCGGGCCGTCGCGTCCTAGCGCAGGAAGGGCGGTAGCGATCGGGGGAGGCCGATCATGGCACAGACAGAGGCTGCAGGCCTCACACGACGGGGGTCAGCAGCTCCTTGCCTTCGAAATGCGCCGCAAGATTAGCGAGCACCAGCTCACCCATCGTGATGCGCGTCTCGATGGTCGCACTCGCGCGGTGCGGCTGAAGCACCAGTTGGCCCATCGTCAGCAGTTCCTGTGGCACGTTCGGCTCGTTCAGGAACACGTCCAGCCCTGCGCCGCCCAGCGTGCCCGCCTGCAACGCGGCCACCAGCGCCGGTTCGTCAACCACCGTCCCGCGGGCAACGTTCACCAGGATGCCGTCCCTTCCCAGAGCATCCATGACCGCGCGGTTGACAATGCCACGGGACTGCGCGCCGCCGGACGCCGCGATGATCAGGATATCCGAGTCTTGCGCCAGTTCCAGCAAACTCGGAACGTAGCGATACACCAGGTCGTCAAAGGCGCGGATGTCGGTATAGGCGATCTGCATGCCAAACCCTTCGGCCCGTCTGCCGATCGCCCGCCCGATTCGGCCCATGCCAAGGATGCCCAGCTTCTTGCCTGTCACCTTGCGCGCCAGCGGCAGGCTCTCCCCGCGCGCCCATCGCCCGTCGCGCACGAACCGGTCACCTGCGACAAGCTGGCGCGATGCCGCCAGCATCAGCGCCATGCCGAGGTCCGCCACGTCGTCGGTTAGCACATCCGGCGTGTTGGTGACCCGCACGCCCTGTGCCTTGGCGCGCACCAGGTCGACCGCGTCGGTTCCGACCCCGTTGATCGCGATGATCTCCAGCTTTGGTAACGCATCGGCGATCGCCTTGCTCACCCCGCTTCCGCCCCCGGTGGCAACCGCCCTTACGTTTGACCCGACGCGGGCGACCATGGCCGCCTTGTCCGGCGCAGTCTCCAGGCGATGGACCGTGTAGGCCGCCTCGAGTCTGGCCTCGATTTCCGGCATCATCGATTCGATCAACAGGAGTTCTGGCAACAGAAGTTCTGGCTTCATCGGGTTGCTCCGTTCAGGCGGACAGCAAGGCGAAATGGCCGCTGCCGGAAAATCCCGCACACAGGTGTAAGCGTTTCGATGGTGCCGCGTGAGCCGGTCGGTCTGCCGGGCGCCAGGCCGCACCTCGGTGACGCTGCGGCGGCGCGTTCCACGCCCGTCATCCGCCGAGGACGTCCATGGCCTTCCTCGCCCGGTCGGTAATCGCCGGCCAGTTTCCCGCCTCGATGTCGGCCGCCGGCGCCATCCATGAGCCACCGACCGCCACGACGTTCGGCAGTGCCAGATAGCTGCGCATGTTGGCCTCGCTGACGCCGCCGGTCGGGTTGAAGCGTGCTGTCGGGAAGGGGCCGCCCAGCGCCTTCAACGCGCCGATCCCGCCGACCTGTTCGGCCGGAAAGAGTTTCACCGTCGTGAAGCCCCGCTGCATCGCCGTGATCAGTTCGGACGCGGTGGCGATGCCAGGCACGAACGGCACGCCCAATTCGACGGCCGCATCCAGCAGGTCGGGCGTGGCGCCCGGGCTGAAGGCGAACGGCAGCCCCAAAGACTTCGTAAGCTCCAGGTCGCGCGTCGAGACCACCGTGCCAAGGCCCACGATGGCGTCCGGCACGGCATCCTTGATTGCAGCGGCGGAGTCCGCGCCGGCGGCTGTGCGGAGCGTGATTTCCAACATCCTGACGCCGCCGGCCACCAAGGCCCGGGCCAGCGGCACAGCCTGATCCGCCCGCTGGATCGTCAGCACGGCGACGAGCCGGGCGGCACGAAGCAGGTCGGCAAGGGAATTTGACTGGTTGTTCATGACGTCCCCGATGCTAGGGTTATGGCGGGCATGGCCGCTTTGGGGATGATGGCGCCGCGATGGCGCACCACCGCCCCCGCCAGCGTATGCCCGACCCGAGCGGAAGCGGCGGGGCTGAACCCGGCTCGGCGGCCCGCCAGGTATCCCGCCGCGAAGCTGTCCCCGGCCGCCGTGGTGTCGACGACGTCCTTCACGGGTTCCGCTTCGACCACCTCGCCGGATCCCTCGACCATGACGTGGCACGCTGGCGATGCGAACTTCACAATGGTTTCCGCCACGCCGGCCGCGTGCAGCCTGTCGACGACGGCCTCCGGTTCGGCGCTGCCGTGCAGCAGCATGTGATCCTCCACGCTGGCCAGCACTACGTCGCTCGCGCGGAACACACGATCGTACACTTTGCGCGCCAACGCCAGGTCCGGCCAGCCGCGTGGACGAAAGTTGGTGTCGAATGCGATCCGCGCGCCTTGCCCCCGCGCGCGGGCGAGAACATCGAACAGCCGGTCGCGGCTCGGATCGTCGAACAAGGAGAGCGTAATCCCGGACAGATAGATCATGTC
>JBEKLE010000434.1:0-5623 GCA_050010355.1 Rhodopila sp.
ACCCGTCAGCGATCCGCCACCGGCGAGGTATTGTGTAAAGCTCGCGATCCCATTGGCATCGGGCGCGCGCCCTAGCTCCGCCTGATAGATCGCGGCCAGGTCCGACTGTGCCTCCGGGCTGTATGCCACGGCAGCCTGCACACCCGTCAGCGATCCGCCATCGGCGAGGTAGTTCGTCCAAGACGTAAGTCCGCCGGGGTCGGGGATCCGACCGAGTTCAGACGCATAGATCTGGACGACCTTCTGGTCGAAGGCACCTAGCCCTGTAGCGCCGGTCGGCCCCGTGGCGTCGGTCGTGGCACCGGTTGCCCCAGTTGCCCCCGTGGCGCCGGTTGAACCCGTTGCTCCGGTCGCGCCAGTCGCACCCGTAAAGACCAAATTACCAACGCTGTCGTGGAGTGTTATATCGGCACCGTTAAGAATGATCGTGTTTTCCGAACCGTTGACTGTGACGGAACTGTGGTTGGCGACGTAGATCGTTGTATTTGATCCGTTGACTATTTCACCGGTTCCGGTGACGCGGATAATGCTGCCGGCGCCCGAAGTGACGACGTCGTTATTACCCGACAGCGTCACGCTGCTAGCAGCGTTCGAGGCCAGAACGGTGCTGCCGCCACTGCCCGTAGTGATCGTGGTCTGACCAGCACCGGCCACGATGGTATCATGACCATACCCAGTGATTGCGGAGACATTGTCGCCCCCGATTAGTGTGCTGCCGCCCGTCATCAGCCCGGTGATGGTAACGGTGCCGGTGGCGCCGCCTGCATCGATGTCATTCAGACCGCTCAGCCCGGATATCATCGTTTGTGACGCAAGGGTGACGGTCCCGAGCGCATTTAGATTAACGTTGATCGTGCCAGGCAAATACATCAGATCGAGCGTAGATCCATTAACAAACTCATAGGGGTAGGCGTTCACGGCACCCGAATACTGGCCTGGGAATTCCACGACTAGTCCAGCGAAGTTCTCAAGGATCATGTTATCTGTCCATACCTCCGTATCGGACGGTATCTGGCTTCCCCAATCGTCCAGGTCCCAGTTCGGGTTGCTCGGGACGTTAAATTCGGTGACGAATAATGGTCCCGTGTCGAAGCCTGGTTGATAGGGGTTGTTGGTTGTGGAATAATTTGTTGTTCCGGGCGTCAGGGGCGGCGGAGTGGTCGACTGGAACTCCTCCCACAGGGCACCTGAATTCGGGCCAAACACGTCATCGATCATAAACAATGGATCGCTTGGGCCCCCTTGCAGAAACCTCTCTACCAACTGACCCGTGCTGTCGTAGGTCGATGTAACTGAACTGAACTGGTTACCCCATGCTGACTGCCAGGCAACATTGTTGGCGGTATTGAACTCGATGACCTGGCTGCCTCCGTTGTTGAACGCAGTCGCGAATTGGTCGAGATGGGTTCCTGTAAGATCCACGATTGTCAGGGGGTCAGGGGCAAGGATATTTACCGAGGCTTCCAACTGCCCGCCCACGGGATCAAAGGTATTTGTCGTTGACTGCACGATCAGCGGCGTGAGAGAGGCATCGGGATCAAACGATGCAGGCAGCCAACCCGGAAGCGGGGCAAACGTGACATTATTTACACCAGGGTTGTTTGCGTATCCGTCTGCCCCGAATGCTCCGTTGTCGACTGTGGGATCATTGATGTCCAGAACGCGGTTTGTCCCCGTGCCGAGCGCGATGCTCGAAACGTTCTGCACACCATACTCCGCCAGTGGCTCGTGGATTGACACGACATTCACGAATGCGGATTGACCAGCCGGACTCGTGCCCGTGTTAGCACCAGCAAGCGCGCCGGTTGTGCTCCACTGCAAGGTCTCGCTTGTCATCACCGAACCGCCGGAAATCACGGTACCATTATTCAATATGGCAGAGGACGAAAGCCAACCTTGCGCGTTGCTGGTCGACGCGATGGAGCTCACAGATTGCGTAGTTGCAGCGGCGAAGACGCTGATCTGAGTATCGGATATCCGTCCGGCTGCGTTGTACGCTTCCACATCGATCGTGTCGGCACCCGCGTTGGGCTCCATTATCGTTACGGAGGCCAGCTCCGCAGCAAGATCGGCGGAGTCTCCGTCAAGGATAAGGATATTGTGCGCCGGGTCGGAGACACTTCCCGAGCCATGCCGGGTGGCCGTCAGGGCACCAGTCTGATCGATAACGACAACCGCAAGCCGATTGCCGGCCTGAGTGTCGGATGCGTCCCACTGTACCTGGAGCGGAACGATAGACGTTACCGCCCCGACGTTCAGGATAATCTGGCCTGGAGAACCGAAGCTAAAGGAGCCCTGCGCGTTGATCGATCCGGCTGAATACAGCGGGTAAACCGCCGCGATCTCAGCGGCCTCATTTGGCGACGAAGTAGCTGAGCTGATCATCCCGACATCGACGGGCAGCGGATTCCAGGATTGGATCATGATGTTGCTGACGTCGATCGATCCTGCCGCCTGAAGCATGGCAAGATCAGCGGCGTTCTGTTCCGCCTGTTCAACAAACTGGTTGCCGGAGACATCTGTCTCGGCGCCTTGGACGAGGACATCCAAGGCCATGTTATTTGCCGCGGCTAACGCAGATATACCTTCAAGGTACGCTTGCCAACTTGGCACGGATAACGGCCCAAGCCAGGGCCCGAACCAACCGGTATCGGTTGTCGTGTAGGAAAAACTGGGGACGCCGTCGACTTTCGCGGCGGCATTGTAGGCGTTCCACCAGTCCTGCGTTTCCGTGCTGGGAGCCCCGCCCTCCATGTCGCCGACCGCCAGGTTGTTGGCCGTCATCGTGTAGCTGGATGACGCATAGTCTGCGAGGAGGGTCCTTACGGCGTTTGCCTCGATGGTTGCGTAACTAGCGAACGTGCTCGGCGACTGGGCGGTGGCGATCTCCTGCACGTCCTGGACCCCGATTATCGGCAGGCCGGCGGTAGCGGCTACCTTCGCCCACATATCAACGGGGGCATTGATCGCGTCGGGTCCCGTCCCATAGGTGTTATTGTCCGTCAGGACCGCGTCGACTTCGACCCCGATGCCGTTCGCCCTACAGAATGCGGCGATCTGTGCCAGAACCGCCGCATTGTTTGCGACTTCCGGGCCTGTCTCTTCATTTCCGACAGTTAAGGTACTAGCCGACGCAATGCCACCCGCGGTCAAGATCAGTGTCTTGACACCGGAAATAGAAACGAGATCAACTGCCCCCGAAAGCAAGTTTTCGTAAGCTACCTCGAGCTGACCCGGATCGGCCAGCCCAGCGGGATTGGCGGCGCTTCCGCCGGCCAGCATCAGCGGGGGGGTCAGTACAGATAAGGACATATCGATTTATCCTCGGAAGTAAACTTCGGGATTGCGACTTACTTGCAGTGTTGCTCGGGAATTGCGTCCTCCGGCCTCGCCATCTAGCGCCAAAGGCGTGAATCAAAGGTTAATCCCAGAGAATAATCAATCTGTCTACTTGAAAAATATGGAACAGTCCCGCATGTATATTTAATATCTTACGTATACCTGAGTCCATGGCCGCCCCTGGGCTTCACAAGCGCGACTATATTTAGTATATTAAATACGGAAAGCCTTCACTCATCAAAAGATTGCATCATACAAAGATAACCGCTGAAATCATGCTTAACTGGTTAAATACGGATTACGCGAGTAGGAGCTAAACGAGGATAAACCGAAGAATATACCTGTTAATCGCCGCAATTTAAATGGCCGTTAACGATTTTTTAACCGATCCGCACGATAGTGGCCCTGCCAATCAAAGGATTGAGCGGTTGCCTGCTTCCACTTCCATCTCTCTTAGCGAGTACAGCAGATGAAAACGAAATCTTGGATCAAATCCACGGGGCTATGTGTGTCGTTCCTTATACTTGGCAGCCAGTGCGCTATCGATAGGGCGGAAGCTGCTCCCGATACCTTCGGAACTCAGGTATTCGAGACACGTGACTTCGCCTCAAACGCTGACGGTGTTTTTTCGAGGAAGGTCGGCATCTATGGCGAAGTGCTCTTTGCATCTGGTGGCCGAGTCAGGATCCGGGACCGGGTAGACGTCAGGCAACAGGTGGAAGCGGACATCCGGCTCATTCCACCAGAGGATAAACAGCGCCTGTCAGCGGAGTGCTCGCGCTCGCCATGCCTGCAAATCATTACGGGGTTTGTGGTTCGGAGCACGCTGCGCGCGACCGACGTACACTGGCTAGGGAACCGTGCCTGGAGGAGCTTGGTCGGCCAACGCCGCAATACGCCAAGTCGCGGAGTCGCGCCCCTACAACTAACTGCATCCCTACCAGGCCAATCACCATCTGCATCTACAGGACGGCGCTAATATGATCAGGCGTAAGCCAGTTTGTCGCGTAGTTATTCCAGCCGACCGAGTGTTGACGCCGCGCGTTTTGGTGGCGGCTCTGGGAAAAATGGCGACACACGAAATTGAAATGGCTGTTGAAGGATTGATCGAAGTATTGGACCGCCGGCAATGCGATCCAGATTTCGAGGTTGATCCTGATTTCGAGCCTGATTCTGATGAGGAAAGTGAACAAGCTGCTCGTCCGGCAGACACCTTCAAATTCGCGGTGAGCCCGCTTAACCAAATCGAGCAGGCGGTTGCTGCCTAGCCGGCGACCGTCGTCCTCGAAAATCAACTGAGGAGTGCGCTTTGATTAAATCACAAATGCGGATATCATCTGCGGTGCCGCGGCTTTCTCTGCGAATACTGGCGGTTTGTACGGCATCGCTTTTGATTGGGTCACCTGTAGCCCGGAGTGAAGAGTTTGTTCGCGATTCAGGCCCAAAGCTTGATGTCGTGGATCTGGTGATCAATTGGAGTTCCTTTCAGCACAAGGTCGTATCTGTTGCGGGCCGGGTGCGCTGTGAGAATGAGGATTATTGCTGGCTTCAGGGAGTGCCCGAATTAAGCAGGGTCGCTTCCATGGACATCAGTAGTTTACCCCCAGCAGACAAGCGCCATCTGGTCTTGGGCTGCCACGTGCAACCATGTGAGATCCTTTTCCAAGGGGAGGTCCACGATGACGATATATCCGCGTTGCTGATCGACAAATTCGATTGAACCCGTTTCCCCGCAGCCATGAGATGAGGCGTGAGGCGACAGCCGGCCTGAGGGCGATCTCGACGAACAGGATGGGATGCTCGGTCGATCGCTCGAAGGCGGTGTTCAAACACCCGGCAAACGCCGGTTGGTCGAGTTACAGATTAGCAATCGATCCATCCCGAGGCCTTCGCCGGCGATGGCGAGTTTGGGAACAGCACCTTCGCCAATGCGTTGATTAGGAGCAGTCGGTCGCGTCGGGGTCGTCATCGACCTCACTGAGGCCGAGTATCTCGCCGAGGCTGGAGGACGCCGTGGCGGGCGACAGTGCCCGCGCGGTGGCGAGCTTGGAGGCGGGGTCGAGGATGCGGCACATGCCCACGTCATTCCCAACGGCAGCTACTCTACTTCCAGTCTCCCCGCCGGCGGGCGGCCGCCGCGAACCCGTCATGGCCTGAAGCGCCTTCATGCGCGGGGCGAAAATCGTGTCGCCCGCCTCGATGGCGTATTGGCAATCGCGTAATTGGTGCGCCAGGCAAACTTGCCACAGGCATGCCCACGGGCTTGACCCGAGGGTCGGCATGT
>JBEKLE010000435.1:0-9087 GCA_050010355.1 Rhodopila sp.
GGTGTTTCTCGATCTCCAGCAACAGGCGCTGTCGAGTCAGCCGGGCGCGGACTTTGTCGTCAACTACGTCATTTCAAGCTCCGTGACGCAGGTGCCGCCCATCCCGGTCTCATGGACAACGTTTTGCCTTGAGGGGACAGCGATCAAATTTCTCGAGGTGGGTGGCCAGAAATACAGCGGCGACCTGATTCCTTCTCCAACCCGGACGAAGTGACAGATGAACGCATCCCGGCGGCTTCAGAGGTTGCCTGCAGTGGCCTGTGTCGTAATATCGATGACCTTGCTATGTGGCTGCGACTCTAATGCATTGCAAGATATCCACATTCCGACCACGCTGTCGGCGTTTTCAGCGAGCGACGATGCGAGCATACCAACCATCGGTACCAATCCGACGATTCCGATCCTGCTGACTTCTAACAAGCAAAATACGACGTTTTTAGTCAATGGCGTGGTACTTGCCGAGGCGAAGTCGCTGAAGGTCAAGGTTCCACGCGAGGCCATTAGGATAACGGCCCAGGCGCCCTGCTACCGTACATTGGAGCAGAGAGCCGAACCTGACGGCTTCGGACCGTTGAGCCAATTCGAGTTTACCTTCGCCAAGTGGGACAAGGTCGCGAATTCCGGAGGCCGCGACTGTGCATCATGACAGGTCGATGCAGATTATCGGCTCGAGGGCGGGGCGGGCGACGGCGCCCCGGCTGTCCGACCAGAAGAATGGTCGGCGTTACAATGCTAACTCTATTGTTAACGCATTGCGCCGCACCGCCCAACGAGACCTCGGCGACGGCCTCCAGACCGACAGAGCAAGTTGACGCCGACTTCATTTGGCTTGCACCGGACGCGGCCATTCCTGCTGTGGTGACCTCGAACATATCCGTCACAACCTTCACGGTCAGCGGTGTGGGGGCGTCCCATGACCTCGAACTGCCGGTTACTAACGTGGCTAAGGTTGTGCTGCCAATTCGGGAGGTGACGATCAGCGCGCGGGCCAAATGCTATCCCGAGATCGTCAATCACGTTCAAGTCAGCGGCAATGACGGCGAGCTTAAAATCAATTTCGTCTTCAGCAATGCGAACCGCAAAAGTGATTGCGAGGACGAGGATGTTCCAGCGGCGGTGCACCAACAGCCTGTGCTGTCGCTTGCCGGAGGGCCGCCAAAGTTGGCGTGGGTCATCTCTAACAGCGCCTACGATAACGGTTGGCCCAGTCTGGACTTTGTCGAAAATGACAAGACCAGCATGGTCGCGCTGCTGAGCCGGGCGGGCTTTCAGATCATCACGTCCGCCAATCGATCTCAACAGCAACTGCTGACCGATGAGAGAGCCTTCCTGCAAAGGCTGATGGCTCAAACATGGCGTTCGGTCATCGTCTATATCTCGGGTCACGGGGTCGGTCTGAATGGCCAGAACTACTTCGTGCCCGCGGACGCACCGGGAAACCCGGTTGGCGATGCGGACCTGTTCCCCATCGCGCGGATAGAGCGAAACCTTCACCCGCTGGTGGAATCCGGCATGTTCGGCATGATCCTGGTCGATGCCTGTCGATCCGATGCCGGAGTGGCTGCGCATCCGATGGTTGCGGCGAATACCCAGGGCGTGCCGGTCAACTATTCGACTTCGCCAGGAAAGACGTCCTTCGACAGCGATCGTGCCATGTCGGCATGGACCGAGCGGTTTGTTACTGTAGCGGAGAGGTATCCCTGGCTTGGTACGGATCAGCTTGTCATGTACGCCGACAGGTACACGAAATGGCAGTCGGCGGCTTCGCTGCGCGTTCAGACGCCCGTTCTGTATGGTCGATTCCCGGCGCGGGTCCCGCCGTTTGGGCAAGTGATCGCCGCCCGCACGGGACCCGAAGTCGCGGCGCTGACGCAACCCGCGCGGTGATCAAGGGTCATCCGCATGGTCCGGGTTCTTCCGGCCCCTTTCGTTGCGATCGTGATGGTTCCGTTACGCGCATTGGATGCAACGGGCGATGGAAAGGCTGGCTGATCCGCTGTCTGGCGATGGTCTGGTTCGCTGGGCTTGGTCTGGGGGCGCGGGCTGAAAGTCGGGGGGACATCAGCGCTTCGGCGGCGGATAGTTGGCAACCCGAATTCTACCTCGTCCTGATCTTCTGCTTTCTGGGATTTGTGGTGCTGGTCATGCAATTCGTGCTGTTCATGCGTTCGGTCGATCGGGTTTCGCCGGGCGATATCATGCGCTCGTTTTCGACGATTCTGATCCTGATATCGGTCGTCGGGCTCGTAGGGGTGGGCTACAGCGAACAGCAAGTGCAGCCGGCGTATGCGCTGATCGGGACCCTGCTGGGCTATATCCTGGGTCGAGGCGCATCCGGCGGCGATTCGCAAAAGCCGCGAGACGGGCCGAGGTCCGGTGATGTCGCAGGCTCTTCCGACAACGAGAGACGCGGGACCGATGATCGATCCGATTCGTAGCGGGCGGTGGCATCTGATGCCCATTATGCTTCTGGTGGGCCTGCCGCTTGCGGCGCATGGTCAGGACATCACCGCGGTTCCGATCGCGAAGATGGCGCCCGAACTCTGTCCGGGGCAGTGTGTTCAAGTGCTTGTGCGCAATCTGACTGACCAATCGCTGGCGCTCCGCCTCCGGAATCCTGGCGGGAACTGGCAAACATTCACCTTCCAGCCAGGCACCGGACTGAATTTCCGCTGCCATGTCTGCGCCGGACCGTTGGAAGCACGGCTGCCAGAGGATGACGAACCCACCTTGATCATGCCTCCGACCGCATACGATATTCTTTACGATGCCGCTCGGCGGCGTCCGTTCTTGGTGGCGAAGCGCCCGTAGGCCATTCCACATCCCGCGTTGGCAGCGATCGGTGCCACGTTCGCGCCATGGGCGGCCGGGGGGCGGCTGGGCTGGCGAAGGCGCTACCCGCTGGCACCATTACCAGCCGGGGGTTCGGCGTGCCCGCCGCCATAAGCCCCCCGACACTGCCGCGCGGATCACCGCAAGTTTGTCGCCCAGGCCACGCTGCATGACGACGCTGCCCGGAGGACTGGTCCAGCGGGTGAAGTCAGGACGCGCGAGGTCCCGACGCGCCAGCACTGTGGGCAAAGCCGCGGCGATGGCCGTCCGGGGCACCGGGACCTTGCGCGCATCCGCCAGCAGCGCGTGGCCCTCGTTCAAGAGGTCGATCAGGACGGCGCGGGATGGCGCGGAACCGGGACTATCGATGAATGCTTCGGGCGAGAGGTCATGCCACGCCAGCATCTCGCGGGGCAGCAGGCAGGTGCCTTGGGCTGCGAGTGCGCCGGTCGCGCGGGCCAGCCCGGCGACGCCGTAAGCGGCACCGAACGGGCGCAGCGCCTCCGGCTGCGGCGCACCCAGTGCCCCGGCTGCGGCGACGGCGAGCCCCCCTGCCCCGGCCAGCTTGAAGCGCCCTCCACGACCTCTCGCCACCACTGCAGGCGGATCAGTGCCAGAGCCGGTTCACTGGCGACCTCCCGCGCTCGGGCCAGTTCATGATTGAACGCGTAGAGTGTCAGCAGCGCGTGACGCCGTTCCGGTGGCGCGAACAGAGCGGTCAGGAAGCGGTCGGGGTCGTGGCGGCGAACCAGGGCGGCAATTGCTTCGTTCATGGCACGGGTGGTGGCGCGTCCGGCGAGCCGATGCAAGACTGCCCGGTGTGGCCGCGGGCCTGCATACCTGCTTGCCCGGTGGGTTGACGATCCGGCGGGCTGGCCATAGCTAACCGTGCGTTCCCGGCCGCTCTCGCGTGCCTTAACCCCCCATCTGGTCACCGGGCCAACTGCTCAAGGCAACCCAATCAGGAGGAATACAATGGCTTTCGAACTGCCGACCCTCGCTTATTCGAAGACTGCCCTGGCGGCGAAAGGGATGTGCGAGGAGACAATAGAGCTGCATTACGGCAAGCATCACCAGGCCTATGTCACCGCGCTAAACGGCTTCGTCGAGAAGGACCCGGCGCTGCAAGGCAAGTCGCTGGACGAGATCGTGAAGGCGACCGCCGGCGCGGGAGGTCCGGTGTTCAACAACGCCGGGCAGCACTGGAACCACATCATTTTCTGGGAATGCATGAGCCCGGACGGCGGCAAGATCCCGTCCAAGCTGGAAGCGAAGATCACGTCCGACCTCGGGGGCGTGCAGAAGTTCAAGGACGACTTCAAGGCGGCCGGTGTCAGCCAGTTCGGTTCGGGGTGGGCGTGGCTGGTGCTGGGCAGCGACGGCAAGCTGAAGGTGACGAAGACGCCGAACGGGTCCAACCCGCTGGCGACCGGTGAGGGCAAGGTGCTGCTGGGCTGCGATGTCTGGGAGCACGCCTACTATCTGGATTTCCGGAATGTCCGGCCGAACTACCTGCAGAACTGGCTGGATCATCTGGCCAACTACGAATACGCCGAGGCGCAGCTTTAGCGGACGAACGTCTCGGGCCGGGTTGGACCGAAACACCGGTCGGACGTGTCGCGGTCCCGGGCGGGCAGTGTCCCTGCCCGGGATGATTGTATTGATGTGCCGAGTTACGAGCCTGCGGAGACGTGAGTGAGACCGTATCTGGTGGACGCAAGGAATCAGACAGGGACCATGCGATGCCCCGGCTGAACGACCTCCGCGCTCAGCGTGACAACCTGGAACACATTGTCGAGGCGCGGCAGCGGGAGCTGGGTTCCGACCATCCGGATCTCGCGAACGATCTGCGCGACCTGGGCCGTCTGTCGCATGAACTCGGTGAGATGATGGATGCCCAGGCGCAACTGCGCCGAGCTCTAGCGCTGCACACGGAGGCGTTTGGGCCGGAGCATCCGGAAGCGGCGACGGATATCAATCATATCGGCTTGATCCTGCATGATCTGGGCGATCTCGAAGGGGCTCACGCGGCATTCGAGCGGGCGCTGGCGATCGATGAAACCGCTCTGGGTCAGGACCACCCGCATGTCGGGCGGGACGCCAACAACCTCGCGGGTGTGCTAAAGGACATGGGTGACGGTTTCTCGGCGCGGGAGGCGCTGGACTGGGCGCTGTCGATCTACACGAAGGCGCTGGGTCCGGATCACCCGACGACGAAGGCCGTGGCCCGAAACCGCGCCGGGCTGGAATGAGGCCTTCGGATCAGACTAGGCCGTCCAGCGGGCGTTCATGCCGTGCAGCGCGACAAAGTGCACGATCTGGCGCGCGGCTCGGCGCATGCCGAAGGGAACCGCCAGTTCCTGCCAGGTGCTTTCCGTGCGCGCCAGAGCCTCGGCCGGCGCGGCCAGCAGCGCCTCTACGGCGTGTTCGATCCGTTCCTGGGTAAACGGAAACGTGTAGGGCTCCAGCGCTGACATACGGGCGCGCGAAAACGCGTTGCTGTCGCTGACCGGAACGACGCCGGCCGCCAGCGCGAAGAAGCTGCGGTCGTGGACCGAGTCGTCGACCAGCGGGTTGGTGGAAAGGCAGCCGAGATAGCGCGGCAACTGCTCGATCATGGCGCGCCACGTTGCCGCGCCGTGGAAGCGGGCCTGGGCGCCTTCTGACTTGATGTGGTCCCAGCCGTTGCCGAACACATCCACCGGGTACCGGAGAACCGTGTGCATGACGAGGTTGGCCCGCCTGAAGCGGATGTATGTGTCGATCTCGCGGATCAGCAGCATGGCCAGCCGGCTGTCGCCGTCCAGAAAGATCCCTCGTTGTTCGGCCAGCCCGCGCAGGACGGGGAGCGCGTCGGCGGTCGAGCGGTGGAACAGCTCCTCGGCGGCGGCGAAAATGATTGCCTGCAGATCGGGAATGTAGGTGTGCCAGGTGGCTTCGATCTCGTTGGTGTCATGCCCGGTCTTGGTGAACATGATCCGGCCATTGCGGTTTCCCAGCGGCAAAGGTGCTTGCGGAAACAGGCTGCGCGGGGGGATGCCCAGATGCACCGCGAAGGCAGCGCCGTTCGGCCTCAGATGAGTGATGTTGTAGCGGGCGTGGTCGGGGAAGACGTAGCCGTGCAGCAGGAACGGGTTGCGGATGACGTGGCGGCTGGGGAAGTAGCTGGGATGGTCGCAGCTCCAGTTGAACAGGGGGACCTTGGCGGCTTCCCAGACCAGCTTGTCGCTTACCGCGAGGTCGGTGGCGATGCCGGACATGGTCAGAGCGAAGGCGATGTCGCCGGCTTTCAGCAGGTCGACCAGGCGGTTGGGCCACCCTTCGCCGTCGGCTGCGAACAGCGTGACGCTGTGTCCTTGGGCGGCGAATTCCTGCGCGATGAGTTCAAGAAAGCCGCCGAGGGAGTCGTAGGCGCTGCCCGCCCAGCGCAAAATGAGGATCTTGCCCGCCATGTCCGCCTTGTCCTGCCGCGCCGGCCGGGTCTAGGGCGAAATGATCCTGGCGGTCAACGAAATGAACCGGCCGGGCAGGCTTCCGGTTGCTGGCGGAGTGCTGTAAACGGCCCCACTTTCATCGACTGCACCCCTTTGGCGGAGCCTTTATGACCGCGCCCTTTCCACCGGCCTCCCTGGCTGCCTTTCCCGGGCCGGGCCTGACGACTCCGCTGGTCCTGGCGCTGCCCAAGGGGCGCATCCTGTCGGAGTGCGGCCCGCTGCTGGCGCGTGCCGGCATTGTCCCGGCGCCCGACTATGCCGATGAGGACAGCCGGCGCCTGCGCTTTCCCACCGACAACCCGCTGCTGGACGTGGTGCGGGTGCGGCCGTTCGACGTTGCCACGTTCGTGGCCTTCGGGGCAGCGCATATCGGCATTTGCGGCGCGGACGTGCTGATGGAGTTCGATTATCCGGAGGTTTATGCGCCGCTGGATCTGGGGATCGGCAAGTGCCGGGTGTCTGTTGCTGAACCGCGGGAGACCGCGGGGAGCGATGACCCGTCGCGGTGGTCTCAGGTTCGGGTGGCGTCGAAGTACCCGAATATCACGCGCCGGCATTATGCCAGCCGGGGCATCCATGCCGAGGTGGTGCACCTGAACGGGGCGATGGAGCTGGCACCGAGCCTGGGGCTGAGCCGGATGATTGTGGATCTGGTGCAGACGGGGTCGACGCTGAGGGCGAACGGGCTGGTGGAGACGGAGGTGATTGCGTCCGTTACCAGCCGGCTGATCGTTAACCGGACGGCGTTGAAGACTCAGCCGGAGGTGGTGGGGGCGTGGATCGCGCGGTTTCGCGCGGCGCTGGAGCGGGCATGATCCGGCTTTGGGTCGGAGATGCCGACTTCGAGGCTCGGTTTGTGGCGCTGCTGTCGCAGGCGCGGGAGACCACGGAGACGGTGGACCGCGCGGTGGCCGATATTATCGCGGCGGTGCGCGAGCGGGGCGACGCGGCGGTGATCGAGTACACCGCGCGGTTCGACCGGTTGGTTCTGACGGCGGACCGGCTGCGGATTTCGTTGGCCGAGATCGATGCGGCTGTTGCTTCTATCCCGGGGGACCTGGCGGCGGCGCTGGACCTGGCGGCGAGCCGGATCGAGGTGTTTCATCGGGCGCAGTTGCCGCAGGACCTGCGGATGACGGATGCGGCGGGCGTGACGATGGGGATGCGGTGGACGGCGCTGGATGCGGTTGGGCTGTATGTGCCGGGGGGGAAGGCGGCTTATCCATCCTCGGTGCTTATGAACGCAGTTCCGGCGGTTGTGGCGGGGGTTGGGCGGATCGCGATGTGCGTTCCCTCGCCGGACGGGGTGTTGAACCCACTGGTGCTTGCGGCGGCTCGGCGGGCGGGGGTGACGGAGATTTATCGGATCGGGGGGGCTCAGGCGGTCGCGGCTTTGGCCTATGGGACGGCGTCTGTTGCCGCGGTGGACCGGATCGTTGGGCCGGGGAACGCGTATGTGGCGGAGGCGAAGCGGCAGGTTTTTGGGCGGGTGGGGATCGACAATATCGCTGGGCCGTCGGAGGTGGTGGTGCTGGCGGACGCTTCCAACGATCCTCGGTTGATCGCGGTCGATCTGCTGGCGCAGGCGGAACATGACGAGGCGGCGCAGTCGATCCTGATTACGGATGATGCGGGGTTTGGGGATGCGGTGTCGGCGGCGGTGATGGCGGAGCTGCCTGGGCTGGCTCGTTCGGCGATTGCGGGGGCTAGCTGGGCGGCGCATGGGGCGGTTATTGTCGTGGAGGACTGGGATCAGGCGGTCGGGCTGGTGGACCGGCTGGCGCCTGAGCATCTGCAACTGATGCTGCGCGACGCGGAGGCGGTGTTCGCGCGGGTTCGTCATGCGGGGGCGGTGTTTCTGGGGGCGTTCTGTCCGGAGGCTATCGGGGATTATGTGGCGGGGCCGAACCATGTTCTGCCGACGGGGCGGACGGCGCGGTTTGCTTCCGGGCTTTCGGTGTTTGATTTCTTGAAGAGGACGACGTTCGTTTCTTCGACGCAGGCTGGGCTGGATCGGGTTGGTCCGGCGGCGGTTTTGCTGGCTGAGGCAGAGGGGTTGGGCGCGCATGCGCTTAGTGTTTCCTCGAGGATAGTCAACCGATGTTGAGATGGCGTCTCAAAACATATAGCGGTTATTCTAATGGCAACCGTAACATATCAACGATGTCGCGACGAGGCTGACCGTGACAAAGCGATCACGAGCGGGTAGTCTGCCCAGCGAATGATCGCAAACAGGGTGAACTGTCTCAGGACTCCCCTCATTCTCAGATTGTACCAAACATCTCGACGAAGACCGGCTGTCCGGCCAGCATTTCGGCGAACCGTTCGATCAGGGGCCATAGCCGATGTTCCGGCATGGTTGGCATGAGCTGGTAAAGCATGACCCCCTGTCGGAGCAGCGAGTGGGTTCGTCGCTTGGTGGGTCAGCAAGGCGACCGCGAAGGCGTTGATCAGCCACAGGCGGTCGCGTCGGTCGGGGGTGCTGACGTGCACCTCGCCCATCCCCATACCGAAACGAATGTCCTTGCTGTCGCGAAACCCGCATTCAATTCCCCAGCGTTTCGCGTACAGGTTGATCAACTCGCGTGCCGCCTTGTCGGTGGTGCTGGTGGCCAGGCACCAGGGCTCCTTCATATCTTGTATCTGCTCAACCCGGCAGAATGACAGATTCCCCCTGTAGAACGGCGCGAATAGCGTGATACGCATCGCGTCCCGGCGTGCTGCGGTGCCAACGACAGATCGAACGGCGGCGAACAGATCA
>JBEKLE010000436.1:0-5588 GCA_050010355.1 Rhodopila sp.
GGGTGCGTCCCAGCGCCGCCTGCGACGGCCTGCCCACCTGCCCCCCGCGGAGCGCCGGCGTGCCACCCTCCGAGCCGCCGCGCTGAGCGGTTGCGCCCACGAACTGCTGTCGGGCAACACGGGGCCGCGCCCGCAGCCCGGCGACCTGACCGCAATCATGCGGCCAAACCCGGTCTGATACCGCCCGCCGTCAAACCCCGGCAGGCCGGCGTGCCGAGGCCTGTCCTCTCAACAGCGAGCCTGAATGCCAGGACCCCACGCGTCCCGACCAGTACCAACGCCCGTCGTGGCTTTCGTTCTGCCTCCGTGTTAAAAATAGTCGCTTGCCCAAAGCCCACGGAGACCCCGAAGCCCCGCTCCAGGCTCCAGCAACCCGTACCAACCCCCACACACCGCCCCAACCCGCCACGGTCCCGCCAGCCAGCCCTATTGACGACAACCCGTGCCTGGCCCTATCAGCACCCGGTCGGGACGTCCCCGGCCCTCGTGATTTGTCCGGCCGGATTGCGGCGAGGTGAAACAAGCGCGCTAAAGAGGCCAGCATCAGGTCCGGTTCCGCCGGTCCCAAGCTGCTCAACGGTCGGGCCATCCGCGCAAGGGCCCTGACACATGACACTCGATCCATCCCGCCTGCGTCCCGCCTCCCGCCTCGTTCACGGCGGGGTCCAGCGCACCCATCACGGCGAGACCGCCGAGGCGCTTTTCCTCACCTCGGGCTACGTCTACGACGACGCCGAACAGGCTGAAGCTACCTTCGCCGGCACGGTCGAGCATTATCAGTACTCACGCTTCGCCAACCCAACGCTCACCATGCTCGAACAGCGCCTTTGCCTGATCGAGGGTGCGGAGGACTGTCGCACCACAGCCACCGGCATGGCCGCCGTCAACGCCGCGCTGCTGTCGCACCTGAAAACCGGCGACCGTGTCGTCGCCGCCCGGGCGCTGTTCGGGTCGTGCCACTGGATCGTCTCGACCCTGCTGCCGAAATTTGGCATCGAGACCGAATTTGTCGACGGCGCCGACCTGAACCAGTGGGAAACCGCGCTGTCCCGCCCGGCCCACCTCGTGCTGCTTGAAACCCCGTCCAACCCGATGCTGGAAATGGTCGACCTGCCCGCCGTCGCGGACCTCGCCCACAAAGCCGGCGCGATCGTCGTCGTGGACAACGTCTTCGCCACCCCGCTGCTCCAGCAGCCGCTGAAGCTGGGCGCCGACGTCGTCGTCTATTCCTGCACCAAACACATGGATGGCCAGGGCAGGGTGCTCGGTGGCGCCGTCCTTGGCGGCAAAAAATGGATCACCGACGTGCTGCAGCCGTTCATCCGTAACACCGGCCCGGCGCTGTCCCCCTTCAACGCCTGGGTGTTGCTGAAAGGCATCGAGACCCTGGCATTGCGCGTCGATGCCGCCAGCCGGTCCGCCGCCGCGATCGCCGATTTCCTCGCCGAACAGCCCGGCGTCACCCGCGTCTGGTACCCGATGCGTGCCGACCACCCGCAGCAGGACCTCGCCAAAAAGCAGATGACCGCCGGCGGAACCGTCGTGACGTTCGAGGTCGCCGGCGGCAAGAACGGTGCCTTTCAGGTCATGAACGCCTTCCGGTTGATCGCCGTGTCCAACAACCTCGGCGATTCCAAGTCTCTCGTCACCCATCCCGCCACAACGACGCACATGCGCATCGGCGAGCAGGAGCGCGCCCGCCTCGGCATCACCGATGGTGTCATCCGCGTGTCGATAGGTCTCGAGGATCCGGACGACATCAAGGACGACCTACGGCAGGCTCTGGCCGGTCTCGCCGCGTTGACGCCGGTTCTGGCAGCAGACTGACCGGCATGCGACGACCAAGCCCGACACGCCGTCCACTCTTCGCCGTCACCCGTAGCGCGGCGGGGCGGGCGCAGCACGCACATCCGAACGCCGACCCGCACAACATTTGTGGTGCAGGCGCCAAAGCCCCGCGTGGCAGGCCGCATGGCCGTTCCGTTCCGCCGGAGCGGAACGATCCTCACGCAGAGTCGTTTCTATATCAACCCATTATGATGACACGACAGATGCCGGCTGTGGTATGTGGCGTTTGCGTCGCAGTGTGCCGCAACCTCCACACCGCCAGAGCCTCGCCCGCCGGTCCGATCAATCCGGAAATGCCCGATGGGATGCTGTTCTCCGTCTGTCATTCCACACGGTTGCATCTGGAAGGACGTCGCGCCGCCAATCCGACACCGCCGCGTCTCAGGGACCCTGATGCAATCCGTGCCGAATGGGATCATTACGAAGGAACCGGTGCCATTCCGGAAATGCAAATGGTCGTCCGGACCAGGCGGACCGCCTTCTCGGTCTGTGACGAACGGCTCAATAAGGCCCGGGACGCCGCGATCCTGGACAAGCGAGGCGGATTGGTCCTTGATTTGAACCTCCGGCAAGGCAAGAAGGTATGCTGTCATGTCGTCTGAAGATTCCAAGCCCGGACGCGGCAAGCGTCCCGCGTCACCCGTGATCCAGTCGCAGCGGTCAGGCCGTTCGGCGGGAAACGCGCGCGGGGACTATGTCCGCACCACCCGCGACGTCCACGTGTCGGTACGGTCCTTCTTCCTGGCTGACCAGTCGCAACCCGACGAGAACCACTTCGTCTGGGCCTACCGCGTGAAGATCGAGAACCAGGGCGCGGAGCCGATCCAGTTGCTCCGCCGCACCTGGCAGATCACCGATGCGCGGGGCCGCACCCAGCACGTTCATGGCGCAGGTGTCGTGGGCGAGCAGCCGCTTCTCGAGCCTGGCGAGAGCTTCGAATACACCTCCGGCACACCACTCGATACACCGTCCGGCTTCATGGTGGGCGCCTACCACATGGTCGTGCCGTCCTCCGGGGAGAACTTCGACGTCGCCATCCCGGCCTTCAGCCTGGACAGCCCGCACCAAAGCGGTAGGGTTCATTGACCGAATAAAGATGGGTTGCGGGGTCACTGACCGCCCCCATATCGGCCAGGGTCGTTCGCCCAATAAATCAGCCGGAGGACTATCAGCGGTGAATATCGTTACGCCTGCCTCGCCCCTCGCCACCCGTACGGGGGCCGTCAGCACGGCCACACAGGATCGTCCGACGCGGGAGCAGGCGGAATCGGCCATACGCACCCTGTTGCTCTGGGCCGGCGACGATCCGGACCGCGAAGGGCTGCGCGACACCCCGTCCCGGGTCGCGCGCGCCTATCAGGAGTTCTTCGTTGGCTACGACACCGATCCGGTTGCTGTCCTGGAACGCACGTTCGAAGAAACCGACGGTTACGATGAAATCGTTCTCCTGCGCGACATTCGGTTGGAGAGCACGTGCGAGCATCACATGGCTCCGATCATCGGACGGGTCCATGTCGCCTACCTGCCGCACCGCCGGGTGGTTGGCATCAGCAAGCTGGCCCGCGTGGTGGATGCGTACGCCAAGCGTTTGCAGATCCAGGAGAAACTGACCGCACAGATCGCCAACACGATACAGGACGTCCTGGAGCCTCGTGGCGTAGCCGTGGTGATCGAGGCCGCACACCAATGCATGACCACGCGCGGCGTTCACAAGCCGGGTGTCACCATGGTCACCAGCCGGATGCTGGGCGCGTTCCGCGACAATGCGGCCACGCGGCGGGAATTGTTGTCGATGATCGGCAATCGCGGATCGAGTATCCTGAGCGAATAGCGCGGGCTCGTCATTGTCGCGGCCCTCGGGCTGGTCGTGGCTCCGGGCTTGGGCCTGTGCGCTGCTCTTTCGCCGCCGCCGGGCTACTTCGGCGGCGGCGCCTCGAGCGGGGCCTGCTCGACCGGCGTGTCAGGTGCGGCGCTGTTCGTCAGCCAGGTCTTCAGGTTGTGCCGGATCTGGAATTCGAACTCGATGTTCATGTCGGTCATCATGCTCTTCGTCAGGTCGTAAAGCACCGTCCGAATGTGGCCCAACTCGCCGGTACGGCGACTTTGCACCCGCGCCTCGGCGAAACCAAGCTGTCCGCCGCTGTCGTCCATGATGGTCAGAGACACCGCCATCGACCCGATCACCACGTCGGCCTCGCGCGTCAAGGATGCATCGAGAATGGCAAACACCGCCTTGTTGGCCGTGCCGAACGCCTGCAGGCGGTCATTCGCCATGGCTTTCAGTGCTTCCGCCGGGGGGACCGGATCCTGGTTGCTGACATCGGGCGCCACCCCAGCCGGAACGAAGCGCTGCTCGATCGCGATCGATGCGACGTTCAACTGGATGGGGGGCAGATTGTTGTAGTGTAACGGCTCGAAAACAGGCTCCGCGCCACCCCCACAGGCAGCGAGAGTGAGCGCCAGCAGCAGCACGAGACGGCGTGTCGGATGTCCAACTGGCATCGAGGCGGGGAGTCCCTTGTTGGCTTATACCAGCCGGCGTGAACGCCGACGGGTTTGCGCGCAGGATTGGTGTGCGCGCAAAATCAATGAGATACCAGCCGGCCGACCGTCGAGTGAAGAGTCGGTCATTCGGCCGGCCGGTATTAGTCCGGCTTCGGTTCAGTCGCGATCTGACCATGCACCTCCCGGCGCGGAAACCGGAAATCATAATTGCAGAATTCGCAGGTCATGACGATATCGTCATCGATCGCCATATGATCCAGGTCGTCGGACGGAAACCCCTCCAGGATGCTCGCCAGACGCGCACGCGAGCAGCGGCAGCCGAACGACAGCGCGCGGGCGCGGTCCACCGCGATGCCCTCGGTATGGAGCAGGCGATACAGCAACCGGTCGGCCGGCAGGTCGTCGTCGAGCAGCTCCCGGCTGGTCAGCGTGGCCGCTAGCGTGGTGGCGGTGAGCCAGCTTTCCTCCTGTGCCGCATCGTTCAGCGTCGGATCGATCCCGCCGCTGCCGGCGACCCGCTCCAGGATAAGCGCGCCCGCCCGCCAGCCGGACGCGGTTCGCTCACAGTCCAGACGCATCTGGCAGCGGAGTTGCTCGCTGGTGTCGAAGTAGTGCAGCGCCATTTCGGCCAGCGAGCCGCCCGCGATCGAGACGATGCCCTGATGCCGGTTCTGCTCGCCCGTCTGGTCGCCCCCCTCGTCGCCCCCCTGGTCAACCGTGAAGGCCAGATATCCGTTGCCCAGCAGCCTCTCGGCCGACGGGCAGGGGTCGCGTTCCAGCAGCGCGTCAAGCTCTTCAGGCTTCGTGATGGCATGCCCGCGCAGTTCGCCGGCATCGGTGCAGTCGGCCAGCAGCATGGAAACGGGACCGTCGCCCTTGGCCTGGAGGCTGAAGGAGCCGCGGAATTTCAGCGCGGTGGACAGCCCGGCGGCAAGCGCCAGCGCCTGCCCGACCAGTTGTGTCACCACCGGATGGTTCTGGTGGCGGGTCAGCAGCGCGTCCGCCAGCGGACCTAGCCGAACGAGGCGCCCGCGCACGGGGCGCCGCGGCAGGAAAAACGGCAGGACACCGCGCGGCACGACAAGGTCGGGCACCGGCGGACGGCCGCTATCGAGAAAGGCTGGGGTATCGGACATGGGATGAAGATAGGCGCGTCCGGGATGTCATGCTACCCGGCTTCGTGATCGGTGTTGCGGCGCCGGGCAGGGTCGCGCGGTATCGGGTGCTCCGGTGCG
>JBEKLE010000437.1:0-9172 GCA_050010355.1 Rhodopila sp.
ACCAAAGCCCTGCTTCGGCGTGGGTTGCGACCGCTAACTTTCCCGAAATGGCCTTTTGTAGGGAAAATTCTCGCCCTGTCGACCCTCGGCGGAATTTTCTGGGGTTCGGGCTTACATCCCCAGGATGATCCGCCCGCCGATTTCCGCCGAGGCCCGAGGCCGGGTCCGTGCGCTCACAGCCGAACTCCAGCTCCCGGCCGCCCGCATGGCTGCCGGACTGGCACGCTTGCCGGCGAAGACCTTGAACCCGTGGGAATGGAAGGGTCGTGTCGGCGCCGAGAGGGCCGTCGCCAAGATCCGCCGCGCGCTGCCGGTCGCACCCGAACTCGCCACTCCCGTCAAAGCAGTTTGGCGATGGGTCGAACCGGTGGCGGAGCTGCCGACCGACGATGACCCACCGCAAGCCGGTTTCGTCATCATGGGGGTGGTGATCGCCGGTAACAAAAATCGGGAGGTTAGAATTGAAACGTTCGGCATGGCGGCCACAGAGCACGCGGTGGCGCGCCTTTTGGACCGCTCCGGTTTCCGCGCTGATCCTGTCGCGACGATGCTCGAGGCGCACGCCGCGTTGACCGAAGTCGATCAGGACAACGGTCAACGAATGTTCGATCTGAAAAATGCCCAGCTCCCGACCGCCACCGGCGCCTTCCTCGCAACGCCTGGACGGTTCGGCCCCGACGCCGCGCCCTTGATGGTGTGCCGAACGTGGCTTCCGGCAGACCAGCTTTTCGAGGATCAGGCAGGCACGCGCGAGGCATGGCGAATACTGCTCTCCCACCCGACGCTGCCATGACATCCCGCGTGACGATGCTGTTGAAAAGGCGCATGATCGAATTGAATATACAGGAGAAATCTCATGACGACGGCTATGCTTTCCAAACGACCGCCCGTTCCCTTTACGACGTTGCGCGGGCTGCCCAAAGCCGCGCCTCTGCTCACCTCGGGTACGGTTTTTGCCGAGTTGTTGAGAAGTCATCGAACGGCTGCGCCAAAACCGCGTTGAAACTACGCGGCGCCGGGAAGTTCTGCGTAGTCCGGCAACTGATTTTTCGCATCTGCTCTACCACGCGCGACGAGCTGCAACGGTTCTCCCCCTGCCAGAGCCGACGACTGCTAACGACTTCAAAACCGAGATCGGCGCCACCCCTGCGACAGAAGCAGCCGCGCTGGCTCTGTCGAAGAAAATCCTGGCAGCAGGCGCCCGGGCCGCGACGCCGTACGGCACTGGTACGCCGCCGCCGACTGGCCTGGCCGCGCAGATCATCGCCGCCGGCCAGAAACGTCGGGAGCTAAACACATGACGACGGAGACAAAACGCCGGCCGGCCGACGCGGCCGACTTTGCGCCAGCCGCCGTGACAGTTCCTACGCTGTACGTGGCGCGTGGCCGCACGGTGATGAGACCGTCAGGACGCGCGGGGCGAGCGGGATCCGCGAATGAGATGGTGGCCCATGCGCCTGGGACCGCGCTCGAGATCGAAGACCCCGAGGAGCGGGCGCATCTGATCGGCACCGGTTTTCTCGTGTCAGAGCCGCCGGTTCTGGAGGCGATGACTGCGCTTGAATCTGCTACCCAAAATCCATCAAACATCGGACTGCAAACGCAACAGGTGAAATTCACGGGTCCGATCTACACGCGCTAAAGCCGACGCGAGGCCGCCCGCGGTGCGGTGGTGGCTACCCGACTGGCGAGACAATCCTGATCGGAATCCGCAGCCCGTCGGCCGCCATGCGCTTCAGCCACTCGATGCTTTGAACCGTGAACGGGACGATGCGGTCCTCAGTCACCCAACTGCCGAGTGGACCGAGAAGACCGCGCTCGCGCTCCTTGGCCAACCTGGCCTCGATCCTGGCCAGCTCATCCCGCCGCTGATCGGTCAGCGGTTGAGGCCACGGGCAGAGCAATCGACCGGCAACCAACAAGCCCTCGCGCCGCTCCGCCTCGCGATCCCGAAGGAACAGATACGGCGCAGGCCGCACGGGCGGCGCGCCGTAGCGGTGTCGTAAGCTTTCGGCTCCGCTCATCGCCAAACCCTCCGCGACGCCGGGATGGCGTCCGGGCTGCTTTACAAGGTTTGTAATGGTTTACAAGATTGCCCAGAGGCGATTCGCCGCAACCGATCAAGGCCGAGTCGCTTTGGTTGGCAACTTCGACACCCTCTCCGCTTCGAAACCATTTTGCCGGCGTGGGTGTTCGTTGTAATGCCGTCACATGATGAAGCCACTCCTGACCTGCATGATCCTAGCCGTTGTACTCGGCGGGTGCGCCGAACTCGGCTGGCCTTCCGCGACATCGGAGCCGCCCCCAGTCGCCGACCCCAAGGAGTCAGCGGCCGCGCGACAGGCGCTAGAAGACTACACGGCGGCTGCGATAGCGGACCGGGTTCGGTTGCAGCAAGAGCAGGCGCGGGCGCAGGCCGCCTCCTCCAAAATTATCGGTGAAGTGGCCCCGATAACCGTGAGCGCGGCAAGCGCGTTCATATGCCTGAGCCGAGATGCCCTAGAAGTCGCGGGTGACGAAAAAGCCAAAGAAAGCATGGGCGAACTCAACTACATGCAAGTGATGATACGGGGCGGGTGCATTCAGGTGAGGCGCGGCACGCACCTTCTAATCCGCGGTCTCAGTGAAAAGAATAGAGACGGCTTCGTTATATCGCCGCTGGGTAAGATTGGCAGGATGCGCGATTTCTCTGATGCATACGGGACACCTTTGGCGCAAAGCAGCCTGCATCACGCATGCCATACCGACGAGCCGCCGGCCCCGCCGGCCCCGCCGGTCGGTTGGCGGGAAACTCTGTTTCCCGAACACATCGTCACCTCATCTACCGCCTGCGGCATGGAATACTGACCCGCCCATCCATGCCGATAGGCGATATTAATCTAGCGTTAGATATTCCCTGCGCACCCTGACCCGCCGAGCAACAGTCCGGGTGATCCATGCGACGCTTCAATTTTGGCGAGAGGCGACCGCCCTCTACGCCCTTTCTGCCCCTCATGTGCCGCGGGATGCTTGCGGCGTGGCGGCGCTCCCGCAATGACCACAGGATTAAACGACTGTTTTCCAAAGTGGAATGCATCGTAGCTACGGTGGCGTTATGTGTGAGTGTACCAATTTCGGCGCGCGCCCTGCAGCCGCAGGATTTTGAGTTCGTGCACGGCACCTGCGACCCATCTAGCCACACCGCCGAGGGTCCCCTCGGCGCGGACCTGACGAAGCGACAGTCCCGCTTTTACTGCGATTTGGCGATCATAACCTTCTTCCCCGACTACAAGGGCCACGTGATGGTCCAGTTCACTCAAAAGGAAGCCCATCACACGCCGATCTTGGGATTTGCGGGGAGGGTCGATGACGCTGGTATCTTGATGAACCTTGACCATGTCTATTTGGTGCCTGGCCAGTCTACAACCGTCAGCGCAGGATGGTGCAAATTCTTCTTCAGGAACCACCACATGTCGGGAATTTTTTGCGGTATGGCAGTCGACGAAACCGGTCGACGGACTACGGCATCCGTGGTCTTCGATCCAACGCCGGGGCAGTGAAGGGCGGCGAACGCGCAGGCTTCGTCGCGCCTCGGAGGCAGCGCGTCTACGGGATGATTAGCTGTACCTCTTGCCGTCAAATCGGTACGTCCTGCTCTTCGGGACCGGCATGACATGCTTGTGGTTTTTATCCGGCTCAGTCCCCTCTAGATGAAGTGTGATGTCGGGGTATGATGAGCCTTCCACCTTTTTAAAATCAATCACCCCCAACCAAGCGTAGCACTTCGAGGGAAGGTCGTTACCGCAATTCTCGCCGGAATTCTCCTCTCCCGTAGCCACAAATCCAACATCTACCCAGTTCGGCCCATCATAGTGGAAAATACGCTTGCCTAAGGTGGTCGTCCCCATCCCGGCATAATAATCATCGAGCAGCACCATCACTGCGCCTCCGCCCAAGTCGATTAGTTCGTTCCGGCCTGTGTCTTTTGCTGGACGGGACACGCGACCATCAACTAATTCGAATTGGTAATTCTTGTGCATTTCGACCAGATCAGGCGCGCTTCCGTAGCTTCCAATTTCCGTGAACTGAAGCTGCAAACTCGGCCAGTGTTGTTCCAGTTCCGCGTGTCCATCGCTTATCGCGAAGGTTGCGACACTGAGATAGGCACCATCTGCATGTGATCCGTTCCACGTCGTTGATAGAAAGACAACGTATTTTTCATTCCCGCCATCGAGGAAGTTCTTCGAAAACAGAACCGAAGTGGCCTTGACGGCATCATGGTATGACTGCTGGCTCGGCAGCGTCGGCGGTACGGTTGTCGCAAAGAGCACCTGAGGAGCTAGGTCTTCGGGCGTCGTCGTGTTTCGAAGGGGCAATCCCGGATGCCATCGGGAGGATATGCCTTGTGCCGATTGGATTTGCTGGGGGGTAAGGTATGCAGCAATTGTATTCCGATTGTCGGCGGCGGCAATCTTTGTACCAAGACTGGCTGCGATGTTAGACAAGGCATACCCATAGACAAGGTTTCGCTCTACCCCATCGCCATCGACATAGAGCTTGGCTAATACAGCCAGTGCGTCGGCCTGCCCCTGGTTCGCCGCCTTATCGAGCCACGAGGCAGCTACCTTTGCGTCCTTTTGCCCGGCAAGTCCCGTGATGTATCCCCTGCCCAACTCATATTGCGCATCCGCGTACCCTTTTTCAGCAGCACCCTGGAACCACCCGCGAGCTTTCTGATCGTCCATTGGAACCCCTGTCCCATCCTTATACGACAGCCCCAGATTATATTGGCTTGCTAGACTATCGTGAGCAGCCGCCTTTCGAAACCAGATGATCGCTTCATTATTGTCCTGATCGACACCTCTACCATTGCTATACAAACTCCCCAGGTCATTCTCGGCATCCGCATAGCCTTGCAACGCTGATTTCTTGAGCAGTTCCGCCGCATGAGCCAAATCTAATTTGACTTTCTTTCCGGCCTGATAGAGATCCCCCAAGGAATATTGGGCTACTGGGTTGCCTGAATTGGCCGACATGTCGAGCAACCGTATGGCTTTCTCGTCATCCTCAATTGCACCGAGACCGAAAATATACATTTCTCCCAGAGCCAATTCTGCCTCCGGGCTGCCCCATCCTGAGAAAGGAGACAGGCAGCGAAGGGCTTCCGAGTAGTTGCCATCGTTATATTCGCTAATCCCGTGACGGATTTGGTAGCTTCGATATCCCATGCCTCCCGCACCAACGATGGCAGCGAGACAGACAAAAGAAACGATTAAAACGCGGGTTTTCATTGGGTTCCATCGGAATTTCGTAGTCGGAGAAGTTAGACGGTTCGGCTAGTAGCCTCCGATCAGGCTGGACGACTGGCTGCCGAAGCGGGCGTGCATCCCCACCCGGCGACGCGATGATATCCGGCAAGGGTTTACAACGGCTTAACGACCGGGCCTGCATCGTCGCGGAGGTGATTTTTGTGCTGATCACAAGGCCCGGCTCTCTCAGCCCAGCGACGGCAACGGCGGCAACGTCGATCGGCCGGCGGGCCTTGGTCGTCGGCGGGTCGCATCGCGCTTTCGGCCGCCGGGTTGATAGGCCATCGTCTTGTCGCGCGGTGGCCAGTGCCGCGCGGCGAACTGACCGATCAGCGACGGTGCGGCGCCGATCTGCTCGCCGATGGATGTGTAGCTTACGCCCTCATCGTAGAGCCGGCGGGCGAGGGCCGCATCCCAGATCGTTGCGCCGAGCTTGGGCATCCTAGCCATACCCCCGCCGCCGCTTGCGAGCCTCGAGCTTCAGCGCGGCCGTCTCGACGATCGACAGCTCGGCATGCGTCATTCACCGCACCGGAATTGGCTGATCGAAATGAACCACGATGGTTTGCGGCGAGTGGGTGATGTAGCTCGACACCCCGAGAACGCTTCCGCAGAACACCGCTGATGCTGCGATGATCGCGGCGAGAGCCTTCCACGGCTCCCATCGCATCTGCACCCGATAGAGGTCTGCATGGATCTGGCGTAAATTGGCTTCGCTTATCGGCACACTTGGTGTTCCGCTCATTGCGGACGGTCCTCCAGGTTGACGTTGATCGGCATGGTCTGGCGTCCTCGCAGGGCCAGCGCGTAAAATCGCGCCATGTTGCGCGCCGGGTCGCGACGGTGGATCAGGGTCATGCGGATTTTCTCATGGCGTCTTCTGGGCCAAGCTTGCGGACGATGCGGGCCGCACTCCAGCACCGAAGCCGACGGCGGAACAGCCGGAGCGGGAGCGATGGCGGGCTGGGCAGCGCTGATCGGCAGCGACACGGCGCCAAACGGGCGCACCCGGGTATGAAGTGCGCCCGATCGGGATTGCGCTCGTGGGCGAAACCACAGCCAGCCACGCGATGATATCCGGCAAGGGTTTACAACGGCTTAACGACCGGACCAGCGCGACCAGGATCGGGTCATCGCCCGCATCACGTGTGCGAACAGCGGATTGCATGGCAGCCAGCGACGCGCCGCACTGACATTGCTGGATTTGATGATCGAGCGGTTGACCTTCTGAAAGCACGGAGAACCTTCGATCTCTTTCTGCGTAGCCGGAAGAACAGTGCGACGGGTAGGCGCGAACACCGGCCAAACGCGCTGGCGGAACCGCTTCAGAACCTCGTCGGAATTGCGGTGCGGCCTCATATCGTTGGCAAACTGAACGCGGCCAAGGTGGTCACGCCGAACGAATTCCTCGAACTCGGCCTTGGCGAGCTGGGTGCAGCGCGGGCACATCAGGCGTAGATGTCCTCGACGGTGATGGTCAGGCCGGGCGGATCGAGGCGGATTGCACCGCTGGTAACGATGCTGGTGTCGATCCCGCCGCCGGCAGTCATCACGTCGCGGCGATGGTGAACGACCTGCGGCTTGTCCGGCCAGACGATCAGATAGTGGTGCAGCGAGGACAGCTTGAAGTATTCGGCCAGCTTTAGGCCGCGGTCACTCTTTCTGCTCGATGGCGACAGCACCTCGACGATGATGACCGGATCGGGCACCGCGATGGCGTCCCCCGGCAGGCTGGCGCCGCAGTGCACAACGGCATCCGGTTCATAATCGCTGTCGTCGATCGGCACCGTCATGCCATCACCATGCGCCTGGCACGCCAGCCCGGCCTGCTCGATGGCCCGGCGCAAAGCGAGCCAGGCCAGCATTTTCCGTTGGTTGTGTGCAGAGCGTTCGGGCGCCATCGCGGTTGCACCGTCGCGCTCAACCACGATGCCGTGGATGCGCTCGTAACGGCCGCGGGGCTGCGCCTCCACCCAGGCGAGATATTCCGCCCGCGTCATCGGCAGCAGGGGAGGTTCGTTGGCTGCGGTGAGGCTCATGGCAAATTATCCCCACCGCCGCTTGCGGTATTCGAGCAGTGCCGCCGCGACCTCGGAGTGTCTGCTGCCGAGCGAGAGAGTTGTCGGCTTGCGTGGCGGCTTGGCCTCGGGGACTGGTGGCGCCGCTGCCGGGACAGCAACCAACACAGGCGCAAGCGGCCGATCGCCAGGGAAGTCATCTTTTGGCGGCTGTTGACCGGCGTCTTTTGCAACAGAACCCGACGTCGCCGCCGGTTTGGCAACGGCCGGGACCGGCGCACGCGCCGGCTTGGGCTTGGCCGCGTGCCTGACGAAGTTGGGATCGCGCTGCCAGTGCGTCGGCTGGCCGATCTGCCAATCTGCCGGCAGCACGCCATACAGGGCGGGGAGGTGGCCCTGACTCCCGGTGACCAGGATGGGGATGTAAGCCCGAACCCCAGAAAATTCCGCCGAGGGTCGACAGGGCGAGAATTTTCCCTACAAAAGGCCATTTCGGGAAAGTTAGCGGTCGCAACCCACGCCGAAGCAGGGCTTTGGTTGGGGTTTGGGCTTACATCCCCTTCTGGTTGAAGCTGGACAAGTCAGGCATCCCAAGACCCAGCAATGGGTCAAGGTGGGGTTGCCCTGGGGCACCAAGCCGCGCCTGATCCTCTCACATCTGAACGCCGAAGCCTTGCGGCAAGGCTCGCCGGTGATCGAGATCGAGAGCAGCCTGTCCGCCTTCGTGAAGCGGATCCGCGGCTTCAACGGCGGGCGGGAGATCCACGCGTTCAAGGACCAGCTGACCCGGCTGTCCGCCGCTCTCATCCGGATGGCGGTTCCGCGCGGGGAGCATCGCACCCACCAGATCGAATCCAAGGTCATCACCGCCTTCGAGCTTTGGCTCCAAAAGGACGCGCGGCAGCGGGTGCTATGGCCCGCGACGATCCAGCTCTCGCTCGACTACTTCGCCAGCCTGCAAGAGCACGCAGTGCCGCTGCACGAGGCCGACCTGGCGGCGCTGGCCCACTCCGCCATGGCGCTCGACCTCTACGCCTGGCTGGCGCAGCGGCTGCATCGCATCGATCCCCGCCGCCCCGCCTTCATCCAGTGGCCCGCGCTCATGCAGCAGTTCGGGCCGGGCTATGGACGCATGAGTCATTTCAAAGGCCCGTTCTGCACGGCCCTCCAGCAAGTCCTGGCCCGTTATCAGACCGCCCGCATCGAGGTGGACGGCCACGGGTTGCGGTTGCTCAACAGCCCGCCGCCGGTAACGAAGCGGCTGGTCATGCTCCCCCCCAAATCACCCACTTAGACCACGATCGCCTGGTCGCACCGACCCGCATCAGGACGGGCTGGCCGCCATGCCTCTATGCGCAACTCCCTTGGGATAACAGGACTTATCCACGGTCACTTTGCGGCACCAACCACGGTCACTTTGCGGCACCGACTCGGACTTATCCACGGTCACTTTGCGGCACATCCCGCTAATAAGAATCCTTTAGCCTTACCGGTAGCTGCGAGCCGGTTCCTGTGGACAAATCGCAGGCGGATCGAGGAGGCACGGAAGCAGGCCCACAGCCGGTGCTTGCCCCACGGTCCGCAAGCAAGCGGCTCGGCAAGGGGAGTAGCCTGCCAGGGCATACCCCAAGCGTGACACATACCCGGGCAGCGTCGCCCGGAGGAACCCAAGCAGCAACCAGCCGTGGCAAGCCAGGCCGCCCACGGGGGCCAGATCAAAAGTGAGGCTTCCAACGGTGGATCGAGGCTATGATACAGACCCCCCTGACCCGATCGAGGCATGTCATGGATTGGTCGCACTGTCCCGACGTTGAGCGTATCCCAGGCAAGGTGTCCGGCGCCTGGTTAGTCGTTGGCACGCGCATT
>JBEKLE010000438.1:0-5561 GCA_050010355.1 Rhodopila sp.
CGTTGTTCGAAACCGCCTTGTCCTTCCTGAGTTACAATTTCCATGTCTACTGGGAGAATGGCGTTGAGCCGAAGAAACCCGGATCCGGTCACGAATCCCTGGTGCCGTATCAGGCCTTCGAAGCCGCCGACAAGCCCGTCTTGATCGGCGTCGCTAACGACAATCTATGGCGCCGGTTCTGCGGCGCTGTCGGGCGCGACGAACTGGCGCAGGACATTCGGTTCCTGACCAGCGCCGATCGCTCCGCCAATCGCGCTGCCTGCGTCGGCATCGTCCAGGACATCCTTCGCACCCGCACCCGCGACGAGTGGCTGGCACTGATGAACGCGATCGGTGTGCCCTGTGCCCCCATCAATTCGCTGCAAGAGGTGCTCGACCAGCCACAGACGGCGGCGCGCGGCATGGTCATGCACTACGATCACCCCGTGCTCGGCCGGATGAAGACCATCGCGCAACCCATCCTGTTCAACAACGAGCCGCACACCGCTGGTTCGCCACCACCGATGCTCGGACAGCACACGCGCGAGGTTCTGCGTGAACTGGCATACCCCGACGGCGAGATCGACCGCCTGACCGCGTCCGGCGTGATCCTGGACGGTGCCGCATGACGGAGCACATTGCTTTCGCTCGGGATGGCACGATCGCCACGGTGACGCTGGACCGTCCGGACCGCCTGAATGCGTTGACCGATGCGATGCGCGACCGCATCAGTGAATTGTTTGCGGATATGGCGCAGGACGACGGCATCCGCGCCATCATCCTGAACGCCACCGGCCGAGGGTTCTGCGCCAGCGGCGACGTCACCAACATGGGCAACTTCACCGCCGTTTCGGGCCGCCGCCGTCTCAAGAGCGCGCACCGGATGATCCTCGCCATCGCCAATATCGAAAAACCGGTCATCGCCGCCGTGCGCGGTCCGGTCGCCGGCATCGGCTGGAGCATGGCGCTGGCGTGCGACATGATCGTTGCATCCGAAACCGCGGTCTTCTCCCAGGTGTTCCGAAATGTGGGCCTTGTCCCAGATGGCGGCGCGATTTACTTCCTGAGTCAGGTACTGGGTGTCCTGAAGGCGAAGGAACTGGTCTACACGGCCCGCCGCATGCCGGCAGAGGAAGCCAATCAGCTTGGCTTGGTGACGCGCCTGGTTGCCGACGACAAGCTGGACGAGGCCACCCTGGAACTGGCGCGGGAGATCGCGGACGGTCCCACCTTTGCCTTCGGGATTGCCAAGAAGATGTTCAAGTCGATGCGCACGCCCACGCTGGAAGCCGCATTGGACGCGGAAGCATGGGCACAGGGCCTCGCCCTGATGACCGAGGACCACGCGGAGGGAGCCCGAGCCTTCAAGGAAAAGCGCAAGCCGGCGTTCAGGGCTTGCTAGAGCAACATTACCCTGACTGGAACAGTTTGGGTGATAAAGTTGCTCGCTCGAACAAAGAGATAGAGCGCGCTGACTGTTTCCAGTCAGCCTGGAAGCGCTCTAGGTCGCGATGTCGCCCGGACCTGCCACAAGCTTCAGACAGAACCCGCGAACCGGCATCCCGCGCGATCACTACGCCGGCAGCAGCGCCAAGGCCGGGTCGAGCTTGTCCAGACCGGGAAGCTTGACGGATGCGTTCAAGAGTTTGAGCTCCTGCCGCATGTCGTCGGCGGTCAGATCGGGCTTGGTCCAGTTGCGCCATTGCTGCCTGAACGCAAGATCGATGTCCTGCGGGCTGAGCTGCGGATAACCGGCGGCGAGCGCGCGTTGAGCGGCATGTGGGTCCGCCTGGATGAAGGCCGCGATATCAGCAACGGTTTGCCGCAAGCGGCGGATCATGTCCGGGTTCTCCTTGGCATACGCTGTCGTCGTCTGTGCGCACGAGGAACTCGCCGGCAGGACTTCGGCGGGAAGCTCGCCGCCGGGTCCGTCGATCCACAGGACCCCGGTGCCGCGGATGATGGGTGTGCCGACGAAGGGGAAGCTGGCCACCATGCCCTGGATGGCGTTGTTCTCCAGCGCGGCAGGCATGGCGCCCTGGGCCATGTAGGTAAAGCGGATGTGGGCGCCGAGCGCTTCCGTCGCCGCTTTGTACGGGCCGAGCAGGGCCGAGGTGGCGCTGGGTTCGGAGACCACGACGTTATCGAGCGCTCGGAGGCGGTCAGCAATCGGGATGTCCTGCGTCGTCTTCAGGCTCGAAATGGTGGCTTTTGACAGCACGAGCGAGCCGGCAAGGCCTCGGTAGAGGTTGGTCGCGATGACGACGTCCTGGCCGCGGGCACGGGCGGCGAGAATTTCGGAGGGGCCGGAGACAGAGAAGTGGACCGATCCGCCAAGCAGGGCGGAGAGAGCGGCATTGCCGCTGTCCATGACAATGATGCGGGAACTCAGGCCGTTTTTCTGGAAGATGCCGGCTTGTTCACCGATCCTGATGCCGCCAAGGACGAAACTGGTCGAACTGACGGCGATTGCGACTTCGGTATCGGCGCCTTTGGCGCGTGCCGGGAGGAGGAAAGGGGCGGCGAGAAGGGCGCGGCGAGAGAGCCGCATGCGGGATGTAAGACGAGGCTGGCCGGTTGTCGGCGACCATAACAGGGTCGATGAAACGGGGCGTCGCATCAGAATGATCCGGTGCCGAGGAAGCCGTCGCTGTCGGAGAAGTCGGAGAAGATTTTCTTCCCTACCAGTTCCTTCAACGTTTCCGTGGTGCCGCCGCCTAACGTGCCGTAGCGCGCGCCGCGGTAGAAGCGGGAGACGGGGAATTCGTCCGTAAAGCCGTAGCCGCCGTGAACCTGGATCGCCTCATTGGTGACGCGGATGGCCATTTCGTTACAGTACATCTTGGCCAACGCCGCCAGGTGCGGATCGGGGAACGGATTGGCGCTCGCGCACGCCCTGTAAAGGATGGAACGGCCGACCTCGATGTCGCGGTACATCTCCGCCAACTTCCAGCGCATGCCCTGGAACTGCCCGATTGGTCGGTTGAAGGCGGTACGGTCGCGGGCGTAACGAACGGCTTCCTCGAATGCGCCTTCCGCCAGCCCCAGCGAGATGCTGGGATTGAGACAGCGCTGGGTGTTGAAAGCGCTCAGCAGTTTCTTAAAGCCGTTTTCCAGGATCAGGTTTTCCAGCGGCAGCTCGCAGTTGTCGAACCCGATCTCGGCCAGATTTTCGCCGCCCATGGTGTGGTAGCGGGCAGTGACTTCGAAGCCCGGAGTGCCTTTTTCGATCAGGACGCAGCCGATGCCATCGCGCCCGGCTTGCTTGTTGACGCGGGTGAACACGACGAAGGTGCCGGCTTCGTCGACGCGGCTGATCAGGGTCTTGGTGCCTTTCAAGATCAGGCGGTCGCCTTTGACGTCGACGTTGGTGCGATAGTTCGCCACATCCGTTCCCGCGTGCGGTTCGGTCATGCAAACCGCCAGGATCATGTCGCCGGAACAGACCGCCGGCAGCAGCCGCCGCTTGATGGTTTCCGGCGCATAGGTGGCGATGATCTTGGTCTGCACGCCGACCTCGCCCAACACAGCCATCGCGGTCACGTAACAGACTTTGGCGATTTCCTCCAGCACCAGAGCCGTTTCGAACACCGGAAGGCCGAGGCCGCCGTATTCCTCCGGCACCGCCATTCCCAGAATGCCGATTTCGGCGAGGTCGCGAATGTTCTCCCACGGGAACGTGCCGTCCATGTATTTCAGGGCACGCGACTTGAACCGCTCCTGCGCCATCGCGCGGACGGTATTGACGATGTCGCGTTGTTCCGGAGTGAGTCTGAATTCCATGGTTGTGCTACCTCAGTCTTGGAATATGGGCAGGCGCTTTTCAGCGAAGACCGCAAGCCCGTCAGCAAAGTAAAACTCGGGGTTGGGAAGTCGAGTCATCTCCAGGGCCAGACAATGGCGGCCGGGTCGAGTTTGTCGACGCCGGGAAGCGATCCCGCGCCCACCTGGACGCGGATCTCCTGGGCAATATCATCGGCGGTCATCACGGGGTTAGCCCAGTTGTCGGCGCTCTCCGCGAATGCGGCGTCGAGCGTGGCGGGGTCGAGTTGCGGGTAGGCTTTCGCCAGAAGCATCTTGGCCTGATCAGGATTGGTTTTGATCAAGGAGGAAACGTCCCGGAAGGTGGCTTGCAGGGCGAGGATCAGCTCCGGATGGACACGGGCATAGTCGGCCGTGGTTTGCACGCACGCCGAACTGCGCAGCCCGTGCTCGGCCGGAAGTTCGGCTTTCGGACCGCTGATCCAGAGCGTGCCGGTGCCGTTAAGGACGGGAGTGATGGAAAACGGCGCGCCGGCGGACAGGCCCTGGATGGCGCCGACCTGGAGCGCGGCGACCATCGCGGGCTGGGTCATGTAGACAAACCTGATGGCACTGCCGACAGCTTCGGCGGCACTCTTATACGGCGTGAGGTAGGCAGAGGTGGCGCTCGGTGCGGCGATAACCAGGCCGTTGAGCGCTTTCAGGCGCTCCTCGACGGGGGCGTTCGGGGCAACGCCAAGTTTTTCGGCAACCGATTTCGACAGGACAAGCGATCCTGAAAGACCGCGGTAGATGTTGGAGACGATGACGATGTCCTGCCCACGAACCCGGGCGGCAAGGACCTCGCCCGCGCCGGCGCCGGAGAAGCCAGCAGAACCGGCGACGACGGCGGTGATGGCGGCGTTTCCGCTCTCCATCACCATGACCTTCGGATCGATGCCGTTCTTCTGGAACAGTCCGGCCTGCTGGGCGATCTTCAGGCTGCCATAGGCGAGCGATGAAGAACTGACCGCGATGGTCAGCGGCGTGGTCGCGGCGCGGGCTTGCGTGGTCAGCACGAAAGCGGCCAGGGACAGAAAGGTTCTGCGTCGCATCACGTCGTTGCCTCTGTCGTTATGATGCCGCTCGCGGTTTGCCAGCGCAGAACGCGCAGTTCGAGAAGCTTCAGCGCGCCGAGCAGGACGAGGCTGACGGCCATGAGGACGAGAAGGCCGGCGAAAACCTCGGCGGTATTGAAGAAGGATGTGGCTTCCTTGATCCGAAAGCCGACGCCGGCCTCGGCGGCGACGAACTCGCCGACGATGGCGCCGATCAGGGCGTAGGGAAGGCCGATGCGCAGGCCGGTGAAAAGCCAGACGGCGGCGTAGGGAATGGCGATCTTGGTCCAAATATGCCACGGCCTGGCGCCAAGCAGGCGGGCGTTCTCGACGAGGTCGCGGTCGACTTGGCGGGTCCCCTGGTAGGTGGTGAAGAACACCATGAAGAAGACCAACATGGCGCTGAACATGATCTTGTTGGTGGCGCCGATGCCGAACCAAAGGACAAACAACGGGGCAAGGGCGATTTTTGGCAGGGTATAGAGGGACAGGACAAACGGCTCGAGCAGGTTGCCGAGGCTTTTGATCCAACCGAGTACGAAACCGACGAAACCACCCGCGGCGCTGCCGATCACGAAACCGACGCCGGCCTCGGTGAGAGTAAGTGTCTGTTTGTAGAAGTCAGGCGCTCAGCTCCTCGGTGACGAGGCGCCTCATACGCCGAGAGAGGATCGAGATGAACGCAATCGCAACGAACGCGACGAGGTGTTCCTTCGAGCGCTC
>JBEKLE010000439.1:0-5891 GCA_050010355.1 Rhodopila sp.
CGGCCTCGAAGGCCCAGGATCGCGATCGTCCCGGAACGATACAGTACCGGCGGTTTGACGCCATGCGCCTACATCCGGTTGCTTCAGCCGCTGGATCATCCGGCGATCGGCGGCACGTTCGATCTTATTCTGGCTGATGCCGACACGGTTTCTGACTATGACGCGGACATCATCGTAACCCAGCGATACGCTATCCCCGACCTGAAGACAGCGGACCGGTTGGCAGAGCATGCCCGCCGTACCGGGGCGAAGCTGCTTTTCGACATCGACGACGATCTGCTCCACATACCGGACAACCACCCGGATGCGGCGGAACTTCAGCCCTTCGCCAAGGTCGTCCGGCGCATGGTGTCGGTCGCGGACGCCGTCTGGGTCTCGACGCCCGGGCTGGCGGAACGTCTGGTGGCGATCCGATCGGATGCCACGGTTGTCGAGAATCGGCTGGACGAACGCATTTGGGCCCGTGGGCCCGACGATCCGGTTCGCATCCTGTGCATGGGGACCAGCACGCACGAGCACGATTTCGCGATGATCGAGCCGGCTCTGCTGCGGCTGAAGGCCGAATACGACGATCGGATTGTGATCGATGTTCTTGGAATGACCAGCCGGAGTGAGCTTCCCGCCGGACTGAACCGGATCGGTCCATCCACCCATGCCTCGCGATCGTATCCCGGGTTCGTCAACTGGCTGACGTCGGCACAGCCACGCTGGCATATCGGTTTGGCGCCACTGCTCGACACGCCGTTCAATCGCAGCAAATCGCCTGTAAAGGCAATGGATTATGCAGCGTTGGGCCTGGCGATGCTGGCTTCCGACACGCCGGTTTATCGCGGATCAATCGCCGACGGGCCAGCCGGTCAACTCGTGGCGAATGATCACAGCAACTGGCACGCCGCGCTGGACTGGCTGATACGCAATCAGGTTTTTCGTGAGCGCAGCGCGATGCAGGCGCGGGAGGCGTTCCTTGCCGGGGCGACCCTGGCGAGCCATGCCGAGACACGGCTGACGGCCTGGAACCAATTGTTGCACGACAAGCGTATTGACCGTGGTACGTGCTTGCGGGGGGCGCCGCCGGCGGTCACTATGCGGCATGGTTCATTTGACCCGGTTACCCGAAAGAGGCGTCATCGCGGCTGAGGGCGAGGATCGCGTCGCGTTTCTGCAAGGCCTGGTTTCCAACGACATCGAAGCGGTTCGGCCCGGCCGTGCCGTGTGGACCGCGCTGTTGACCGCACAAGGCAAATGGCTGGCGGATTTCTTTGTCTTCGCCCATGACGACGCGCTGTGGCTGGACTGCGAGGCGGAACAGACACCGATGGTGATCCAGCGCCTGACGCGATACCGGTTGCGGATGAAGGTTACGTTTCGGACGGAACCAGCTCTTCATGTTCATGTCGCATGGAACGGGCAGCCAAACGCGCAGGGGATTATCGCACCCGACCCGAGGCTACCGGACTTCGCCTGGCGCATACTCAGTGCGGAACCTCTCGTGGCCAATGCGACGCCGGAGGATTGGGATCGGTATCGTCTGGCCGCGGGGCTGCCGGACGGTTCCAAGGACATGGAGTCGGATCGCAGCGTGCTGCTGGAAGCCGGATTCGACGAACTCGCCGGGGTGTCGTGGTCGAAGGGCTGCTACATGGGGCAGGAACTGACGGCGCGGACGAAGTATCGCGGCCTGGTCAAGCGGCGTCTGGTACCGGTCGCCGTCGATGGTCCTTTGCCGCCGCCGGGCAGTCCGGTGCTGAAAGACGGCGTTGACGTGGGCACGATGCGATCCGGCCGCGACGGGATCGGTCTGGCCTCGGTGCGACTGGATGCGCTCACCGGGACGCTGCGCTGCGCCGATGCTACGCTCGTGCCGGCGATTCCGGGATGGATGCGCCTGCCGGAAAAGGCCGCCAGGCCAGCATAGCGGCTGCCCGCTGCACCGCGTATGACACGCGATGGCAGCCGTGATGACAAGGCCTCAATGTTAATCCATGGCCGCGTGAGCTTCCACCGGAGCGGCCGAGCTTTGGCGGGGGCGGCGCAACAAAAGCAGCAGCAGCATTGACGGCAGGGTTGTGAAGATCATCATCCAGTAATCGTCGATATAGGCGGTGATCTGGGCCTGCTGGTTCACCATCTGGTCCATCACCGCCGCGCCATGAGCGTGCATCGGGTCCCACGCCCGGCTTATCACTCCGCCGCCTTGAAGTGCCCGGTTGAACGGCGTCACCGACGCGCCGATTGTCTCGTGCAGCACCTGCATGTTGCGCGCCAGCATGGAGGAGGTCACTGACACGCCGATCGCGGCGCCGATGTTGCGGAACAGGCTGAACAGAGACGCGCCGTCGGTGCGGTATTGCGGCGGCAACGTCGCGAACGCCACCACTTGCAGCGGCAGGAACACAAAACCCAGACCGGCGCCCTGCACCATGATCGTCAGAATGATCGTCCACTGGCCGATGTCCGGTGTCCAGGTCGTCATCTCCCACATCGACCAGACCAGCATCAGGATGCCGCCGGCCATAACCTTGCGCGGATCCAGCCGGGCGGAGAGCCGGCCGCCGGTCAGCATCGCCGTCATCGTCCCGATGCCGCGTGGCGCCATGATCAGGCCTGCGGCTTCCACCGGATAGTTCCCCAGATTCTGCAGCCACGGCGCCATCAATGACGAACTGGAGACCAGGATCGTCCCGACCGCGGCCATCAACACGAGGCCGGCCGCGAAATTGCGGTCCTTGAACAGAATGACGGGAATGAACGGCTTCTTTGCCGTGAGCATGTGGATGATGAACAGGTAGACGCCGAGGCCGCCGATGACGGCTTCGGCGATGATCTCGGGGGAGGTGAACCAGTCCTGGTCCTGGCCGCGGTCGAGCATCATCTGCAGCCCGCCGATCCCCAGCGACAGCACGGCGAAGCCGATCCAGTCGAAGCGCAGGTTGAAGTTGCCGAACGAGCGCGGCATGAAAAACGTCAGGCCCAGCGTGGCCAGGATTCCGAAGGGCAGGTTGATGTAGAAGACGTAGCGCCAGTTGTACATCTCGGTCAGATAGCCGCCGAGGGTGGGGCCGAGGATCGGTCCGACCATGACGCCGACGCCCCAGATCGCCATCGCCTTGCCGCGTTGCTCGATCGGGTAGATGTCCATCATGGTGGATTGCGACAGCGGCACCAGCGCGGCCCCGAAAACCCCCTGGAGCAGGCGGAAGGCGACCATCTGGGGTAGCGACTGCGCGGCACCGCACATCATCGACGTACAAGTGAAACCGATCAGGCAGGTAATGAACAGGTATTTACGGCCGAAGCGGGAGGCGAGCCAGCCGACGGGCGCGGTCATGATAGCCGCAGCAGTAATGTAGGATGTCAGGACCCAGGTGATCTCGTCATAGGTCGCCGACAGACTGCCCTGCATGTAGGGCAGTGCGACATTGGCGATCGTCTGGTCCAGCGCCTGCATCAGCGTCGCACCGACGACGCAGAGCGTGATGATCAGGCGATGCGGCACGCGGTCGGGCGTCCCCTTGATCTGGGGGGCAGAGGCCATCGGCTAGTGTCCTGCCTCCGAACTTCGCGGCACTTGCCGTGAGCGTAGGAGATCAGCAGGCCACTGAAAACAAAAAGCTAGTGTCCCGTTTCCGGGAGTAGCCATAGGTGCGGTTCGTCGGAAACGGGACACTAGAACAGGTCGCGCCAGCTTCGCGTATGGCCGGTGTCGATGTCAGCCACCACGCTCATGCCGGCACGCAGCTCCGGTTCGCCTTCGTCGTGCTCGACCTTGATGCGCACCGGAATACGCTGCACCACCTTAACCCAGTTGCCGGAGGTGTTCTGCGCCGGGAGAACGGAGAACTCCGATCCGCTGTTGGGTGCGATCGTCTCGACGGTGGCCTTCCAGGTTCGGCCAGGATAGGTGTCGACCGTCACGTCGACCGGATCACCCGGCTTAACGTATGTCAGTTCGGTCTCTTTCGGATTTGCTTCGATCCAAACGTTGTCGGTCGAAACCAGACCGAATGCCGCCGTTGCCGCTGCTAGGTACATGCCGGGTTGCACCGTTTCCACCTGGGTGACGATGCCGCTGAACGGCGCGTAGATCACTGTGTGGTCCAGTTGCCGCTGCGCCTCATCGACCCGAGCCTGGGCCTGGAGGTAGTCGTTCATGGTCCTGACATCGACCTCGGCATCGCCACCTAGGCGCGCGAGTTGCATCGCGGCGGCAACCTTCAAGGCCGCGACCTCCTCCTTGTTGGCCATCAGCAGGAAGCGGGCGTTGTCATAATCAGCCCTTGTGACGCCGCCGCTCTTGATCAGATTGGCGTACCGATCGAAGCTCGCCTGGTTGGATTCAAGCTGTGCCTGCTTTACGTCGACCTCGCGCAGCATACGTTTGTAGTCGAGCTTCATTGCGTTGAGCGTCGAGACCATGCCATCGCGGTTCGCAGTTGCACCGGCCAGTGCGATCTCGAACGGGCGCCGGTCCAGGCGCAGCAGGACATCACCCTTGTTCACGCGTTGGCCTTCATGCACCGGCACGGCGGCGACGATCCCGGACACGTCGGTGGAGATCGTTTCCTTTGCCGCGCGGACGTAGGCGTCGTCGATCGACACGACACGGCCGCCGGTCAGCCAGTAAAACCCCACACCCGCAATCACCAGGACGATGCCACCGAGCATCAGGATTGGGCGCACCATGGCGCGCCCGATGCGCCGGCGGGCGGGTGCCTCCGTCACCCGGGGTGCCGGTCCGGACATCGCGGCATGGGACATCAAACGGTCTCCCGCGTTTCGGCATCTGCGGGATCGGCGCCCCGGCGCGACGCGTGAGCTTCCTGGGTCAACGTCGCTTTCATCCGCATCAGTGCCTCGGTCATGATTTCGATGGAGTCTTCGTCGATACAGGCGGTCACCATGCGCGTCATATCGGCTCGCTGCTCAGCAATTTCGTGCAGGGCGTCGCAGGCGGGCCGGAGCAGGTGCAAACGCCAGATCCGCCGGTCCCGCGGGTCCGGGCGGCGTTCGACCATCCCTCGCGCTTCCAGGCGGTCGATCAAACGGGCGACCGTAATCGGTTCGACTTCGAGCAGTTCGGACAGCTCCTTCTGGGTAATGCCTGGCTGGCGGTCCAGCCAGATCAGGATGCCCCACTGCGCCCGCGTCATTCCATGCAGCCGGGCGCGCTTGTCCGCGTCCACGCGGAGCAAACGGGCAACATCGTGCAACAGGAACAGCAGGTCGCGGTTAAATTTGTCCAAGTGACGCATCCACTGGTTGCACTTATCATAAGCGACGTTATCATACGGATACCAGTCCGGTTGCCATGCGTGCGTTGCAACGCCGGTATAACATTGTTGAGGGCATGGATGGGCGCTTGGGTCGCGGTTGCTGTCGGCGGCGCAATCGGCAGCGTGGCGCGGTTCTGGCTGGCGGGGGTGATGGCGGAGTTGACCGGGCCTCGGTTCCCGTGGGGCACGCTGTTGATCAACGTGCTGGGGTCGTTCGTCATCGGACTTGTGGCCGGTATGACGCTGAGCCCGGCCCGGGTCGGCATGCACCCCGACGTGCGCATCTTCCTGATGACGGGCTTCTGCGGCGGGTTCACCACGTTCTCGGCATTCAGCCTGCAGACGCTGGAGCTGTTGCAGGGCGGTGAGGTTGTTCCCGCGCTGGGCTACGCGATCGGTTCAGTAGTGCTGTGCATCGTCGCCACTTACTGCGGTTGGCTGCTCGGGCGGCTGTGATCCTTTACGACGTGGCGTCGCGCTGGCAGGCTTGGCGGTCTGGCAGGCAGGGGTCGGCATGGATCTGATCATCCGAAATGCACGTTTGTCCGACGGTTCGCCGCTCGATATCGGTGTTGCGGCGGGCAAGATCGTTGCGATGCAGGCGGGCCTTTCGGCGAA
>JBEKLE010000440.1:0-5988 GCA_050010355.1 Rhodopila sp.
CACTCATGGACGAGGCCAAGTGCCGAAAGCTCCAGCGCCTCAGGCTGGCCCGTGGCGGCTGGTCCTGGCCCGAAGTCGCAGGTCAGGCCGCTAACTCGATAGCAGATATCGCGCGAAGCGTTCTTGCCCGCTGAGGTATTCCGCTGATAGTCGCGGGTGGCCAGAACCGCTCGTCGGAAGCTCCGTTGCTCAGCGCGTTTGCGGCAATCGCCGAGAGGAGTCCGTGGTGGCCCGTGATCCCGGTGACGAACGAGTTCCGGGCCGTCCCGCCTGTGTGACCGGACGATCTTGCGGGATAGCCTGACGGGATGCCGGGCGAGGCCTTGCTTCGGCAACTCACCGCCTTGATGCGGGAACACACATCGGATCCGGGAAAGCTCCGAACCGCGCGTCCCGTTGCGCCGCTGAAGGTCCGTATCCGAGCACGGTGGAAGCGAACGGCACCGACGCGGCACCGTCGATGAATGTGATCCTGCCCCGCAGAAAAACGATGTCGGCGAAGCCCACCACTTGGTCATGCCACGACGAGGTGTCCGTACGCGCAGCTATCAATGCAATTACGAAACCGAAATTTCCAGCCGCGACTTCGCTGCGGGCCCTCTCGAGCCAGGCCAAGATCGCGCGGCCGCACGGCGGATTCATCCATACGTTTCCCGGGCGGACATGAGCCGGGCAGTCATACCGCTTCACGCCGGACGAGTGCGACAATTTGCTCCGCCATACTCATCTAGACGGTTTCGTATTTCGTCGGAACGATTCCAGCAACCATGTCACACTTCAGGCGTTCCATGCGGCGCCAATTCAGATCATGTGCGTCCAAGCGCCTCCAGGAACCGCTCCCGGCTCGCCTCGCGCAATTTGGCCAGGCCGCAGGCATCCCGCATCGCGACGAGTGCCGCCGCCTGGTCCGGAAACCGGGCCGCGCAATCGCGCGCCAATGCGGTCAGTTCCTCGATCGGCAGGTCGGCCGGATCGATCTGCTGGCCGCGCGCGAGTTCGCGGAATGTCGGGACAGCGGCAGGATCCACGCCGATCGGCCACACAAATGTGCCCGCCAAGTCCGGTGTCCGCTGGCAGGCCTCGGGAATGGCGGCGGAGACGCGGTCCTGGATCTCGCGGCCGGTGCGCAGGAACCCATGCCGGCGGGCGACCCGCTGCGCCAGTCGGTCAATCCGCAGCGGGCCCGACCGGGCAAGTTCGCTGATGACAATCGCGCGCAGCGTATCGCGGTAGGTGTCGTCATAGAACCGCGCAGCGTCGACGGTCGGCATCCCGGCGTCATCCCCAGTCGCTCCGGTGCCAGCTCCGGGGAGATCGTCATCCGGGACGGCAGCGTACTCCTGATCCACCGGATCCGAGTGAACGAGGATATCGCTCGCGTCCTCTCCGCCGGCCGCGCCCGGCAGCAACAGTCCGTCCATGACGGGCGCCGCTGCCTCGGGTGTTCCCGGTTGACCGGCGTCGTTGCGAGCCGCCCGCCTTTCCGCCAGCGCAGCCTCAAGCGCGGCATGCAGACGCTCACATTCGCGCTCCGCGTTGGTCCACCAGTCGGTCGACCAGATCCGCAGGATCCGCCAGCCCAGCCGCTCCAGCACGAGCTGGCACAGGCGGTCGCGGTCGCGGGCGGTGGCACCGCTGTGGTAGGTGGCACCGTCGCATTCCAAACCCGCCAGGAAGTCCCCGGACGCATCCGGGTCGACGACGCCGAGGTCAATGCGGAAGCCGGATACACCGATCTGCGGATGAAGCACCCAGCCCTTGGCGGCCAGCCGATGCGCGACGGCGGTCTCGAATGGGCTTTCGAAATCGCCCAGCGGCCCGGTGGCAGCGCGGGCGAACGCGCGGGCGCCGTTGATGGCGTAGTCCAGGAACTCCTTGAGGTGGCTGACACCGATGGAGGAGGATCGCGACAGGTCGATGTGCTCGGGCCGCAAACTGCCGAACACGATTAGCTGCTCGCGGGCACGCGTGATGGCGACGTTGAGCCGTCGCTCGCCACCACCCTGATTCAGCGGGCCAAAATTCATCGCCACGCGGCCCGTCTGGTCCGGGCCATAGGTCAGCGAGAACAGCATCAGGTCGCGCTCCTCGCCCTGCACGCCCTCAAGGTTCTTGACCATCACCGGCTCAAGTGTCTCATCGGAGAAGAAGGGCTCCAGCCGCGGATCCTCGCGGCGCGCCTCGTCGAGCAGGTTCTCCACCAGGCCCTGCTGCTCGCTGTTGAAGGTGACGACACCAATCGAGCGGGGCGTGCCACCCGCCAGGATGCCGCGCAGCACCGAGACCACCTCCGCCACGAGCGCCCGCGCCTCTGCCGGGTTGGTCCGCGCTCCCGCACGCGCATAGACCCCGTCGGTCACATGTCGGAAGGAGACAGCCCGATCCACCGTCCTGGGCGCGGGGAAAGTAATGAGCCGCCCGCCGTAGTAGCGGTAGTTGGAGAAGGCGATCAGGGATTCGTGCCTGCTGCGGTAGTGCCATTGCAGATCGATGGACGGGATCCCCGCGCCCAGGCACTCGTCGAGGATGCTCTCGAGGTCCTCGATGTCCACCTCGACACCCGCCATCTGGCCATCCCCGGTCTGACCGACCCCAACCTCGCTGTCACCTCCCGGCACCTGGCGCTCGAAGAACCGCGTTGGTGGCAACTGCTTGGGGTCGCCCACGATGATGACCTGGCGGCCGCGCCCGATCACGCCGATCGCGTCCCAGGTCGGGATCTGCGAGGCCTCGTCAAAAATGACCAGGTCAAACGGCGGCGCATCGGCGGGCAGGTATTGAGCGACCGACATCGGACTCATCATCAGGCAGGGCATCAGCCGCCGCAGCGCCCTCGGCATGCGCTCGGCGAGCTGGCGGACCGGCAGGTGGCGCTGGCGCTTGGCCAGCTCACGCGCCAGAACCGCGTATTCCGGATCGCGCTCACGCAGCGTCTGGCCGGGGATTGCGGAGGCCAGGGTGGCCCTGGTCAGCTTGGCCGCAAGCCCGAGCAGCTTGCTGTCCAGGTCGCAGAACCGTTGAATTTGCAGCTCATGCTGGGCGGCCACGAATGACTTCAGGCGGACCGAGCCATGGACGGCCAGACCGATCCACCAGCGCGCGTAATTGACCTCGAACACCCGGGATGCCTCCGCGGGCAGCACCAGGCCATCCTCCATCGCCCGTAGCAGCCCGCCGACGCCGACCGCATCCGCGCGCTGGACAAGCCCGCGCCAGGCGCACCAGTCGCGCAGATGCCGGGCCTGCGCGCGCCAGGCATCCAGGTGCGCGGCCAGCGCATCGGCCCAGTCAGCACTCGCACCGTCAACGATGGTCAGTGGATCGGAGCCGCACAGCGCCGCAAGGGTGGTCGACGCCTCCCCAATGTCGAGCATGGCCGACCGTAGGCTTCACCAAGGAGCTCCCGATCGCGGCCTCCGGCATCAGCAGATCGGCTCCTTCGCCGACCAGGTTCTTCAGGCGCGCGCGCAGCGCCAGCAAGCCGTCGACATCCCGCGCACAGGCGGCCGTGGCCGCGCGCAACCGCCCTGCACACTCGCAGTGCGCCTTGATTGCCATGAAGTCGGTGGCCATCCCTGCCCACCGTGTGCCGAGCATCGCCGCCATCTGGGCATTGGCGTCAGTGAAGGCCTTCTCGAGAACCTGCATCTCGCTCAGCCGGGAGAGCTCAGCGCCGAGGTCCTTGGGCATCTTCCTGCCGTCCAGTACGGAAGCCAATCGGCGGCGAACCCTGCGGCGAGCGAAAGCCCGGCCGAAGAACCGCCTCGACTTGGCGGCCATCCATTGCGTCTCGATCTCCGGCAGCGGCAGGCTCATAGCCTCAGCATGCCGCCATTTCGCCGCCAAGGTGCCCTCAACGATGCGGTGACGCTCGGCGTTTTCCATATGGGGACGCAGAGCCGTCATCACGGCATCGGTGTCCTCGCGGACCGCCCAGGCGGCCTGGCGCACCAGCGGATCGAGCAGCACGTCGGCCAGCGTCCGCAGCGCGGCCAGCGCCGGACGTGAGAGATCAGTCCCGACCGTCATCCCCAGGGCGCGCCGGGCGGCGTTGGCGGCCAGCGACAGCGCTTTCAGGCGGACCGACAACAGGCCGGATGCCTCGAGCAGCCTGTTCTGCCACGGCGGCGACCACTCGCTGGTCTCGACGCCGGACAATGCTGATGCAGCAGTGATGTCGCCAACCCGGATAAGCACCGCGGCGGCTTCCTCGACCAGGTTCACCAGGCGCTGGTACGCTGCGTCATCATGCGCGTCGGCATCGGCCCAGGGCAGGTTGATGTCCGGCACCCCGCCGCCCTCGGCGTGCAGCACCAGACCCATCGCGCGGAACGGCGTCCAGCCGTTGCGGCCCCGCATGTGCAGTTCGCGCACATAGCCGTTCAGTTCGGCCTTCAGATCGGCAATGTCCGCCGATGCCGTGTGCCAGTGAGCCGGATCGAAATCCTCGCTTGCCTGCTGCGCCCGGCTCATCTGCTCGATGACGTGTGCCTTGTTGCTCTTCGGCGAAAACAGGTCGAGGCAAAAATCGGCCAGTTTGATCCGCGCCATATGCCGCAGCACGACCTCGAGTGCCGCGCGCTTCTCGGCAACAAACAGCACGGTTTTGCCCTGCGAGAGGGTGTCGGCGATGATGTTGGCGATGGTCTGGCTCTTGCCGGTTCCCGGCGGGCCAATCATCACGAAGGTCTCGCCCCGACGGGCCAGGGCCACCGCGCGCAACTGCGAACTGTCCGCTTCGAATGGGCACACCAGGCTGGCGGCGGCCTCGTCCAGATCCAGCGCCGCGCCCGTATCCCGGCTGTCAGGATCGGTGACGCCGATCGACTTCCGTTCCGCATCGGTGTCCACACGTCCGTCCATCAGCCGCCGGGCCAGGATGCTTTCGCGCAAAGCATCAGCCCGATCCGACAGGTCCTTCCACATCAGATATTTCGTGAAAGACAGATTGGTCAGCGTCACCTCATCGGAGACCTCCCATCCGGGAATGTCGCGCATCCTGACGCGGAACGTGTCGAGGATGGCCGTGACGTCGACACCGGCGTCGTCGGTCGGCGGCCGATCGCCCTGGAGCGTCGGGAAGCGGATGTCGAATTCCTGCCTGAGCATCTCGAGCAGGGTCGGGTTTATTCGCACCTCGTCGTCGTGCGCCCGCAGCGAGAAGCCCGAACGGACGCTCGGGCGAACTAGCGTCACCGGCACCAGGATGATCGGGGCGCGGTAGCGTCTGTCCTTCCCCTCCTGGCGCCACAGCAGCATCCCGATGGCCAGGAACAGCGTGTTCGTGCCGCCCTCCTGCTGGGAACTGCGCGCCGCGCGGAAGATCTCGGTCAACCTCGCCTGGAGCTGGCCATCGGGCTGGCCCACGACGAGTTCCCGCCGGGCCAGCGCCTCGATTGCAAAGGCGCGGTCGGCATCGACGTTCAGGCGTTCGCGATGCAGTTTGGCACTCCGCGGATCCGCGCCCGTCATCAGATCCGGCCACGGCCGGAACCGCAGCGCGGACGACTTGGGGCTGCCGCGCATCTCGGCCAGCATATTAGGGCAGGTTGAGCAGGCGGTTTCGCCCGGACAGGTCAAGCAGGCGCTTGCGCCAGCGCTCAAGTCGGCCCTCGGGCGTGGTCGGCACTGGCTCGTTCTCGATGTCGAGATCGTCGCGCAGCGGCGGCGGCTCCTCGAACGGCAGGTCGGCCGACGCCTCAGCCTCCATGGCAGCGTCGGACTTCAGCGCGTATCCGGTGTCGCTGGAGCTGAGCGGACGGATCCGGCGCTGGCGTGCCCGCTGGACATCAATCAGAGACTGGAACGCATCATCCTTGTCGGCGGCGAGATGCGACTTGCCCGCCTCGCAGGCGCTCCTGAACCCCGTCCGTCCGCGACCGCAGACCAGCGTCGTCTCGAACAGGATCAGGTCGTCCAGCGCCAGGCGGGTGCGCAGCCCGGGCGCGTCATTCACGATCGAGGACCCGAAATCGTGCCTGGTCAGCC
>JBEKLE010000441.1:0-5538 GCA_050010355.1 Rhodopila sp.
CCTGCTGCTGATCCTCCGCCCTCAGGCGAGACAACCCGTCCAGCGAGACCGGCCGCCGATCCATCCAGTCGTCCAACGCATTGGCCGGCAGCAGCGCACGCGAGAGCAGGCCGAAGCGGGCGGCCGGAACCCCGTTCTCCGCGCCGGCGTTCCAGATCCGCACATCCCCTCGCGTCGCGCCAAGATCCGCCAGCAGCCGCGCCAACCCGGCCTGTGCGTGGGATGCTTCAAGCCCGCCCCACGCGTCCTCGTCCATGCCCAGGTCGAGTTGCGGCAGTACCACTCGCCCGAGCGGCATCCGCGCAACCACCCTCAGCAGACCGGCGACGGCTGGAATTCCGGCGGTGGTTCCAGCGATCACGACGGGATGATCGGGAGGATCGTCCTCCCATGTCCGCGCCTGCGCCTCCAGCAAAGCCACCTGCCGCGCCGCCGGGTTCATCACCCCGTTGTCGGCGAGCCAGGCAGGCCAGATGCCGGTCACGATGTGCAGGAACTTCAGCGTCTGCGCCCAGTGCGCCGCATATTCCGGATCGGCCGCGTCCGGCAGCCGTTCCCCGAGGTCGATCCCGGCCCGCTCGGCCTCGTCCATCAGCGACGCCAGTTCGCGGGCCAGCAGCCAGGCCCGGTCGGCGGTCCGCGGCGCGCCCCCCTCGCCGCCCAGGGCAAGGATAAGCCTGGACAATGCCGCCAGCCGCTGCATCGGCTCCACCGCCGGCGGCAAATCCAGCGCGCCAGCCAAAGCCAGAGGCACCTCGTCAAGCGCGCCGAGCGCGGTGATGCGGGGCAGCAGCATCGGTCGCCCATTCCGCACGCGGAGGAACGCCTCGGCCAGGGCCCGCGCGGATCGCCTTGTGGGCAGCAGGATCAGGCCCTTGCTGACGGTTAGGGGATCATCACCGCGCGCCAGCCAGCCCCGAGCGAGGGCGTCCAGGAAAGCAACATGCGGCGGAACGGCGAAAAGGTTCAGCGCCACGGCCACCGGGCATCGCCGGTCACGCGGGCCTCAAGGATCTGTTCCGCTTCCTCCAGATCCGGCGGGGTGGAGAGGTGGAACCAGATGCCGTCATGCACGACCGCCCGCAACCGCCCCGCAGCCAGTGCATCATCCCAGGCCCGGTTCATGCTGAACGAGCCCTCCGGCATCCCGGCCAGCAGGCGCGGGTGGATCAGTTGGACGCCGGCATAGATGTAAGGGGCGACCTCCCGCTCCTTGCGCCGGCGCGGAATGCCCCACTTGTCCACCGAGAAGTCGCCAAACCCCACGTCGGCATGGACGTGGGTCGTCCGGTGCACCAGCAACACGCCATCGACCGAGTCGTCGAAGGTCGCCGCCAGCCGCAGCAGCGCCGAGGTTGGCCCGTTCAGCCAGAACGCGTCGCCGTTCACCACATAAAACGGCTTGGTGCCGAGGATGCACAGCGCCGCCCGCACACCGCCCCCGGTTTCCAGCAGATGCCGCTCCCGCAGCAGGACCGTTGCGGGGGGTGAGGAACGGTGGGCGAGATGCGCCGCGACCGCATCTGCCTGCCAGTGGGCGTTGACCGCCACCGTCTTGACCCCCGCGTCCACCAGATGGTCGAGCGCATGGTCCAGAAGTGTCCGGCCGCCCAGCTTCAACAGCGGCTTGGCGGTGGTATTGGTCAGCGGCCGCATGCGCGTGCCGAGACCGGCCGCCAGAACCATGGCGGAACGGGGAGAATCAGTCATGGCTCACGTCCTGGCACAAAACTCCGGCCGGTACAGAAAGTCCTGGCGGATTGCCGCGGTCGGCAACCGGTATCCATCGGCTGAACGCCCGTGCGAGAGGCGCGGCGGCCGGTTGGGACAACGCATCTTCCAGCAGTCGCCACGTCCGCGGCCCGTAGACCAGGTATTCAGGCCGGCCGTCTCGCAGCGCAAGCCGGACCCACTGGCAGGCAACACGCAGATGCCGCTGCGCCGCGCAGGCGTTGAACGCCTCGGTAAAGTCGACCGGATCAAGTTCAGGCCGCGCGTTCAAGTAGCGCTCCAACGCGCGGTTCCGGGACGCCTGCGGGATGTCGCGCCGGTTGTCCTGGAGCAGCGATGCCAGATCGTAGGCCGGGTGACCAAGCGCGGCACCCTGGAAGTCGATGATGCCGACGCGATGGTCCGGCAGACGCAGGACGTTGCCGGCATGAAAGTCGCGGTGCACGAAGCAGCGGGGTCCTGACGCGACCGGTTCCAGCATGGCTCCCAGCGCCGAGGCCACGTCGTTCCGCGCCGCCCGAGGAGCGGGGTCGCCGAACCGCGCCGGCCACCACCAGTCGAACAACGTGCCTAGCGCGGTCGAGGCCATCATTGCCGCATCCCAGGCCGGCAACCAGTCAGGCGCCGCCGCCCGCTGCATCACAACCAGCGAATCGACCGCCGCGTCCAACAGCGGGTCAGGCGCATCGCCCCTATCAAGTAGCAGCGACAGCAGATCGTCCCCCAGGTCTTCCTCCAGCACCAGGCCCTGCTCTTCGTCAGCTTCGAGTATCGCGGGCACGCGCAGACCGGTCCCCCGCAGATGGGCAGCGATGCGAACGAACGGGCGGACATCCTCGGGCGGGGGGGCGTCCATGAGGATCGCCGGCCGGTCCCCCCGGATACGCAGGTAGCGCCGCAGGCTGGCATCCTGCGCAAACGGCACGGCTTCGCTGGGCGCATAGCCGTTGCGCGCGAGGAAGATCGCGATGAGATCGTCGCGGTTCATGCCCCTGCCGCGTCCTGGCCAGGATTGGCCTGCTCAGCCTCACCGGATTGCGTCGCACCATGACCGGGGATCGTCGTTGCCTCCGTATGTGCGGACGCTGGAAACCCGTTCGCAAACATTGCGGCTAGACGGTCGCCCCATCCTGTCACTGTCGCCTCCCGGGCATCGCCCTCGCCAAACTGAAGCGTGATGGTCAACGCATCGGCCGGCCGCAGCCGGCCCAGCCGATCCGGCCATTCCACCAGAACGACTCCGTCCAGCGCGTCCTCCCAATCCAGTTCGGTCAGGCGATCGGACCCATCCAACCGCCACAAATCATAATGAAACACCGGACCAATCTTCGTGTCGTAGATCTGCACCAGGGTGAAGGACGGGCTGGGGACCTGCATCGCCGGCTCACCGGCCGCGGCACGCAGAAATGCCCGGGCCAGGGCGGTTTTTCCCGCCCCAAGCGGCCCTTCGAGCAGGATGCAATCCCCTGCCCGAGCCACGGAAGCGAGGCGCCGCGCCAGCGCTTCGGTCGCGGCAAGATCAGGCAGGCGAACGACAACAGGCACAGGCATCCACACAGTTTGAACCACCGCCGGAGTCGCGCGCAACATGCGCATGCAACAGATCGTGTTTGTCGATGATGTGCCCCATGCTACAGGTCGCCCGCAACCGGAACCCTTCAAACCCCTTGGGGACGTTCGATGAACCAGCACAGCACCGCTGCGATCACACAGCGCTTCTTTTCCGCGCCGCTCGCGGAAACCGATCCGGAGCTCGCGGCCGCGATCCGGGACGAATTGCACCGCCAGCAGGATGGCATCGAACTGATCGCGTCGGAGAACATCGTCTCCGCCGCTGTGCTCGAAGCCCAAGGCTCAGTGCTGACCAACAAATACGCTGAGGGCTACCCCGGCCGCCGATATTATGGCGGCTGCGCCTATGTCGACGTGGCCGAGACTCTGGCGATCGAACGCGCAAAGCAACTGTTCGGCTGCGCATTTGCCAATGTCCAGCCGCACTCGGGCGCGCAGGCGAATCAGGCGGTGTTTCTGGCCCTGCTGAAGCCCGGCGATACCATCCTGGGCATGAGCCTCGACGCGGGCGGCCATCTGACCCATGGCGCAGCGCCCAACATTTCGGGAAAATGGTTCCGCGCAGTGCAGTATGGCGTCCGGAGAGAAGACGGCATGCTGAATTACGAGGAACTGGAACACCTTGCGCGCACCGAAAAGCCGAAGCTGATCATCGCCGGTGGTTCCGCCTATGCGCGCTTCATCGATTTCGCCCGCATCCGGAACGTCGCGGACGAGGTTGGCGCGTATTTCATGGTCGATATGGCGCACTTCGCGGGCCTGGTCGCGGCCGAGCTGTTCCCCAGCCCGCTGCTGAACGCGCATGTCGTCACCACGACGACCCACAAGACCTTGCGCGGCCCGCGCGGCGGCATGATCCTGACGAACGACCCCGATCTCGGGAAGAAGATCAACTCCGCCGTCTTCCCGGGGCTGCAGGGCGGTCCGTTAATGCACGTCATCGCCGGAAAGGCAGCAGCATTCGCCGAGGCACTACGGCCCGAGTTCCGCGCCTACCAGAAAGCCGTGCAGGACAATGCCCGCGTGCTGGCGGAGACACTGAAGCAGCAGGGCCTCGACATCGTCAGCGGCGGCACCGACAGCCACCTGATGCTGGTCGACCTGCGCCCTAAGCGGGTCACCGGCAAGGCGGCCGAGGCGGGCCTCGATCGCGCCCACATGACGGCAAACAAGAACGCCATCCCGTTCGATCCGGAAAAGCCGGCGGTCACCTCGGGCGTGCGCCTGGGTTCACCGGCGGGCACCACGCGTGGCTTCGGGAGCGAGGAATTTCGAGACATCGGTCTGATGATCAACGAGGTTCTGGAGGGAATCAGCCGATCCAATGACGGCACCAACACCACGGTCGAGCAGGCCGTCGGCGCCCGTGCAAAGGAACTCTGTGCCCGCTTCCCGCTGTATACGGCCCGATAATCGACGATGCGCTGCCCGTTCTGCGGTTTCGACGACACCCAGGTAAAGGACAGCCGCCCGACCGAGGACAACGGCGCGATCCGCCGCCGGCGGTTTTGCAGTAACTGCGGCCAGCGGTTCACCACCATCGAACGGGTCCAGTTGCGCGAACTGACGGTGATCAAATCCGACGGCCGCCGGGTGCCGTTCGATCGCGACAAGCTGGCGCGGTCGATCCGCATCTCGATGCGAAAACGGCCGATCCAGGAGGAGCGGATCGAGCGGATCGTCAACTCCGTGGTCCGGCAACTGGAGGCATCGGGCGACAGCGACATCCCCAGCAAGCAGATCGGGGAACTGGTGATGGATACGCTTAAGGAGCTGGACAAAGTCGCCTATGTCCGGTTCGCGAGCGTCTATCGAAACTTCCGCGAGGCGAAGGACTTCGAGGACTTCGTCGGCGGTTTGACCGAAGGGCCGGAGAAATGATCCGGTGGAAGCCACGTTTGTGATTTGTGCAAGCCCATGCGGACGACGAAGTCGCGGTCGAAACGCTCGCGGATAGCCTTGGCAGGACATTCCGCGCGAAACGTCCACCGGCGGTTTTTCGGGAGGAGAGTTCCGCCAGGTTGCGGCCGGTCCGATCGACCTTCAAAAAGCGGTCTCTGCCAAATCCCGCTGGGCCACCTTCATCAGCATCGCCGGCACGTCGCCGGCGGGGCCCGGCCGGCTGAACAGATAGCCTTGCGCCTCGACGCAGTTCAGTGACGCCAGGCGATCGAGCTGCGCCGCCGTCTCCACTCCCTCCCCGGTCGTTATCATCCCAAGCCGGGCGCAGAGATC
>JBEKLE010000442.1:0-5896 GCA_050010355.1 Rhodopila sp.
CACTCGCTGGTGATGTCGTCATGGGTCGGGCCAATGCCCCCGGTGGTAAAGACATAATCGAATTTCCGCCGCACCTCGTTGACCGTGCCGATGATCGTTTCCGGCACATCGGGGATCACCCGGACCTCCCGCATCGGGATCCCAAGGTTTCCCAGGCCTGTTGCCAGGAACTGGATGTTGGCGTCACGGGTCCGGCCGGACAGGACCTCGTTGCCGATCACCAGCAGGCAGGCGGTGGGGTTTTTCTTGGACATCGGATCGTTCCCTAGAGGAAGTCGCGAAGCAGCGGGATCAACGGCTTGTCGGCAGGCGGCATGGCATACTCGGTCAACTTGGATGCCCGCACCCACGCGAGAGTCTGATTCTCCCGTGGCGTCGGGACGCCTTTCCAGCGGCGGCAGACGAACAGCGGCATCAGCAGATGAAACCCCTCGTAATCGTGCGAGGCAAACGCGAAAGGTGCAAGACAGGCAGCCGCCACGTCGATACCGAGTTCTTCCTTCAGTTCGCGGATCAGCGCGGCCTCAGGTGTTTCGCCGGGTTTCATCTTGCCGCCGGGGAATTCCCACAGTCCGGCCATCTTCTTGCCCTCCGGCCGGCGGGCCAGCAGCACGCGGCCATCGACGTCGACCAGAGCGCAGGCGGCGACCAGCAGCAGCGGCTTGGCCTCCGGATTTTCTAAATTGACCGCCGGCGCCTCGGGGCGGCCGAAGATGTCGTCGCGTGTGGCCTCGAACACGATGACGGTGTGCTCGTCGCGGGTCGTCAGGGACGAACGGATCCCGGTCCCGACCTCGCGGAAGCCGACGCGGCGGAGGACCTTGAATGAGGCGACATTGTCCTCGGTCACCTCGGCGGCGATCAGGTCGAGCGGCAGGTTGGCGAACGCCCAGCTTGTCACCCGTTTTGCCGCCTCGGTCGCAACCCCATGCTTCCAGTAGGCGCGGCCGACCCAGTAACCAAGCCGGCCCGTGCGGCGGGCCGCATCGAGGCGCAGGCCGATGACACCGACCAAGGTTTCCTTCCGGCCTTCCTTGCCGGTGATGGCGAGGTGGTAGGCTGCCCCGTCGGCAAGCTCTGCCACCGTCGACGCAATCCAGTCGTCGGCGAGCGCACGATCGTACGGATAGGGGATCTCCGCCAGGGTTCGGGTCACCTCCCAGTCATTCACCAGACGATGCATCGCCTCGGCATCTTTCGGGCGTAGTGGACGCAGGATCAGGCGCTCGGTCTTCAGGGGCACGAACGCCGCTGTACCGGGCGGCTTGGGCTTGCGGGCGGTTGCGCGCGGGCGCTTTGGTTGTTCGTTGGTGGGAATCGGACGGACCTTGTCAGCGTGGGGTCGTCGCAAGGTGGCGCAGGCGGTGCTGCAGGTGCAAGTGCGGACGCGGCGACCGATGCAGAGGAAGAACGCGGCTCACCCCGGATTGTCCCTGGGAGCGACGCGGCAACTGAGCAACAGCCGTGCCTCCGGCGGGAAAACGCGCGCCCCTGCCCGGCCATAGGCTGCCCGGCCATGGACAGTCTCACGTGACTCTGGACTATAGCCGCAGGAGGAAACGATCATGAAGCTTGGCATCCACCTGCCCCAGATCGGCCGCAAGGCCGGCCCTGACAGCATTCGCCGCGCCGCCATTCAGGCCGAAGAACTGGGCTTCGATGACGTCTGGGTCAGCGAACACATCATTGTTCCAAAGGATGGCGGCTACCCGCCGTCGCCGAATTTCTGGGACCCGGTGCTGACACTGACCTGGGCCGCTGCGGTCACGTCCCGGGTCCGGCTGGGCACCTCGGTCCTCGTGCTGCCCTTGCGCCATCCGCTGCCGCTGGCGAAGGAACTCGCGACCCTGCAGAACCTGTCCGGCGGACGGCTGATCCTTGGCGCCGGCGTCGGCTGGCTGGAAGCCGAATTCGATGCGCTCGGCGTGCCGTTCAAGGAACGTGGGCGGCGCATGGATGAGGGCATCGCCATGATGCGCGCCGTGTGGACCGACGACCCGGTTACGTTTGAAAGCAAATGGATCCCCGCAAGGATCGAGGCGATGCGCTCGCAACCTCAGCCAGTCGTTCCTATTCCGATCTGGATTGGCGGATCGTCGGATGCGGCGATCAGGCGGGCGCTGCGACTGGATGGCTGGCACGGCAGCCGGGTCAGTCCCGAACAGGCAGCGGGCGTGGTGAAGCGGCTTCGCACCGAGCGGCCGGGTGAAGATTTTATCATTTCGCTGCGTGTCAGCTGCAATGCGCAAAATGTGGGCGGCATCCGGGATGCCCTGAGCGCATACGGTGACGCCGGGATACAGCACGTCATGACGGCACCGGAGGACCGGGATATCGACACCTACCTGCGCACAGCCGAAGCGTTTCGCCGCGCCGGGGACGGTCTGTAACCCAAACCCCAAAAACGTGATGTGACAGATCGTATCGCCGCGGTGTCGATTTGACAGGCCTTTTCCTACATCCGCCGCATGGACCTCATCAGGCAATCCGCGACGCGAGACCTGCGTGTCGATCTTTTCCGTGGCCTGGCGCTGTGGTGGATCTACACGGATCACATCCCCGGCGACGTCCTGGGCGGCTACAGCCTGCAGAACTTCGCGATGTGCGACGCGACCGAAGTGTTCGTGCTGCTTGCCGGCTACGGGGCTGGCTTATCCTACGGTATGGGACTCGGGCGCAACGGCTACGTCTCGACCGCGGCGGACGTGATGCGTCGGGCATGGACGCTGTATGTGGCTCATATCTTCCTCTTCGTGCTGTTCACGGCGCAGGTCACCTATTCCGCCACCGCTCTCAATCGGCTCAATTATCTGGAGGAAAGCCGGCTGGATGTGCTGGGCGACGACCCCTATCGCAGCATCCTGGAAGCCGTGCTGCTGCGGTTCCAGCCCAGCCTGCTGAATATCCTGCCGCTTTATGTGGTGCTGATGGTGTTCTTCGCGGCGACGATCTGGCTGCTGCGCTGGCCCAGGGTGCTGTTCGGCCTGTCGTTCGGGTTGTATCTGGTCGTGCGGTTTACCAGCCTGAACCTGGGCGCGTGGACTGGGGAAGGCTGGTTCTTTGACCCGTTCGCCTGGCAGTTCCTGTTCGTCATCGGCGTTCTGCTGGCCTGCTCACCGATGCGGCCGCCGTCTCGTCCGTGGCTGATCGACATCGTCGCCGCAGCGGCGGTGCTGGTCGGCATGACCGTGACAGTCATCATCGAACCGCATCCGCACGTGCTGGACTGGTTTTCCGGGTCGAAGGTGCTTCGCTACCTCGTTGTTGAGGACAAGACCGGGCTGTACCCGTTCCGGCTGCTCTCGATCCTGGCACTGACGTGGTCGTGCGTTCGGCTGATCCGCTTCGACCAGCCATGGCTACGTGCGCGGTGGGCGGCACCGCTTGTGCTGCTTGGTCAGAATTCGCTGCCGGTGTTCTGCTCGGGCATCGTGTTCGGGTTTATGGCCCGACTAGGGCTTGAATTCGATGACCGCGCCTTCATGCAGGTGGGGATCAACCTGTTCGGTGCCATCGGTATGGTCAGTGTGGCCGCGCTGGCGGCCTGGTACCGGACGAAAGGACGAGCGAAGGCGGCGCGCAGCGCAGCGTCGCCGTCCGCCTCGCTCTTGCCGGTGGATGCTCAGGCTGATACCGGTTGAGCGTATGCAGCGGGTCCTGATTGTCTCACTTTTACTGATCCTGGCCGTCGTCACGTCCGCCTGGTCACAGGCGGGGTCTGCCCCCGTGTGCGATATGCCACCTGACCTGACCACGCCCACGGCGCCGTTGAAGCGGGTCGCCTCCGCGTTGAGCAAAGGTGGTCTGGATATCCTGGCGCTCGGGTCTGGCTCGACGGTGGGGGAGAGCGGCGGTCAGGGCAATGCGTCCCTGGCCTATCAGGCGCACGAGCAATCGTTCCCTCACCGGATGGCTGACGCTCTGCAAGAGATGAAGCCAGGGCTACGGGTAACCCTGACGGTGGAAGGGGGCCGCAACATGACGGCCGACTCGATGCTGCCGATGCTGCGGAATGCGCTGGCGGGCCGCCATTACGATTTAGTGTTATGGCAGACCGGCACCGTGGAGGCCGTCGAGGGCTTGAGGCCCGACGTTCTGCACGGCGTGCTTCAGGATGGGGCCGACGCCGTGGAAGAAGCCCACGCCGACCTTGTTCTGATCGATCCGCAGTTCAGCCGTTTCCTGCGCGCCAACGCCGATCTCAGCCCTTATGAAACCGTGCTGGTGCAAATGACCAGCACGTCCCCGGTAACGCTGTTCCGCCGGCATGATTTGACCCAGGACTGGGTGACGTCCGGGCAGATCGACCTGGAGCGGGTGAGCCGCGATCAGCGGGACGAAACGGTCGCTTTGCTCAACGACTGTCTGGGCCAGGCGCTTGCGCGATACGTGCTGGCGGGCGCCGCCGAGCGTTGAAAGCCTGTGCCCGTTTGGGCCTTGGTCTGGCCATCCCCGCGATTGCCCCCCCTATCATCCGGCTGGCTCGAACGGGGGAAACGATGGACTACAACGCGGCGTTCGCCGGGATGAAGGTGATCGATCTCAGCGGCGGAATTGCCGGCCCGTCCTGCGCCATGATGCTGGCTCAGCACGGTGCCGACGTGATCAAGGTGGAAACACCGCACCACGGCGGCGACTGGTCGCGGATCCTGGGTCGCACCTATGGCGATCACTCGGCGTTTTCCCTGTATGGCACACTGGGTAAACGCAGCCTGGCGCTGGATCTGAAGACAGCGGAGGGAAAGGAGGTCCTCTGGCGCCTGGTTCGCGGTGCGGATGTTTTCATCGAGGGATTCCGGCCCGGCACGATCAAACGCTACGGCTTCGACTACGACGCGGTGAAGGCGAAGGAGCCGGGGATCATCTACTACGCCGTCTCCGGGTTTGGGCAGACCGGGCCGATGGCGGCGCGGCCGGCGATGGACCCGGTGCTGCGGGCGTTCACCGGGATCGTCACCGAAAACAAAGGCGAGCATGACGGGCATCCGCACCGGATCGCAATCTCGTTGATCGACATGTTCTCCGGTCTGCTGGGTTTCCAGGCGATCGCGACATCGCTTTATGTGCGGCGTGAGCAGGCGGTGAAGCAGGGGCGGTTCATCGAACTGAGCCTGATGCAGGGCGGGGCAATCCTGTCGGTGATCCGCATGATCGCGGCGTATCTGGAGCGGGGGACGCTGCAGCGCATCGGCATGCCGAATGGGGTGCTGAACACGGCGGACGGGCAGATTAACGTCACCATGATCCGCCCGGCCGACTGGCGGCCGTTCTGCGATGCCATCGAACAGCCCTGGTTGCACGACGACCCGCGGTTCGCGACCTTCGCCGCACGCGTCGAGAATCTGGATGAGCTTTATACGGTGATCCGACCGCTGTTCGCCGCACAGACGACAGCGTGGCTGTCGGAGCGGCTGACGGCGAAGGGGATCATGAACGGGCGGGTGAACAGCTATCAGGAGTTCCTGATGGAAGAACAGGTGGCGGCGACCGGGATCATGTCGTGGCTGGAGCAGCCGGGCGTGGCGGAGCTGGCGAGCATACGCGGGATGTGCTTGCCGAACATGGACTTTCGGCGGGGGAGATCGAGGCACTGTTCGAGAAGAACGTGGTGGCTGGGGGGTAACTGCCGCGTTCCCGGCCGGTTCGCCGTGCAAGGCCACGCGCGTTTCGATGTGGCGCCTCTCCGGTCGGGACAGTATGCTCGCCAGCAACGACAAGGTGTGCCGTTCATGACTGTGCCGCTGCCCCGGGTGACCGCGGCCGTTCTGGTGCTGGCGCTTTCCGCCGGCGCCGCGCGGGCCCAGGAAGCTGCGGCTGTTCGGCTGAAGGAATACCGGACCTCGCCGCCGTTGCTGCGGGCTTTGCTGTACCGGATGCCCAAAGGCGGCGACCTGCA
>JBEKLE010000443.1:0-9250 GCA_050010355.1 Rhodopila sp.
ATCACCGGCGACCGCCGCAAGGGTCCGCCGCGCAAGCGCGCGGCAGCCCGGCTCTGCCGGCTTCGCCCTTGCCCCGGCCCGCCCGGGATGCAGCCGGCGGATGGGGTCTTCCCGAGAAATAGGGAGGGCAGAGAGCAACCCCAGAGGAGCCCTTCATGGCCGAACTTCGCAGCGTCGATCCGCGCAGTCTGATCATCAATCCGAACAATCCCCGCAGAACGGCCACGCCGAAGGCGATGGACGACCAACTCGTCGCCTCCATCCGCGCCATTGGCATCATCCAGCCGCCACTCGTGAAGGAGACCGAGGCAGGCCTGGAAATCGTGGCCGGCAACCGGCGCCGCAACTGCGCAATCGCCGCCGGACTGGACGTCATCGACGTGCTGGTCGGCGATGCCGACGAGGTCACGAACGCCATGCGCACGGTCTCCGAGAACCTCGTGCGCGTGTCGATGAACAGTGTCGACATCTGGCGGGCTACAGAGGCGCTGGAACGGCAGGGCTGGACTGAACAGGCGATTGCCGATGCCCTTGCGCTGCCGGCACGCACCGTGCGCCGGCTGAAACTGCTGGCGCACATGCTGCCGGCGATGCTGGACGTGATGGCGACCGGCAACATGCCTAACGAGGACCAGATGCGCACCATCGCAGCGGCCTCCCGCGACGAGCAGGCCCAGGTCTGGAAGAAATACAAACCGAAGAAGGGACAAGACCTCTATTGGCACGAGATCGCGCGCGCCCTCGGCAAGCGCCGCATTCCGTTCGCGGCTGCCAAGTTCGACGAGACCCTGGCGAAGGCCTACGGCGTGATTTGGGAGGACGATCTGTTCGCGCAGGGCGGCGAGGACGGCCGCTACACCACCAATGTCGAGGGCTTCTTCGGCGCTCAACAGGAGTGGCTGCAGAACAATCTGCCGGAGCGTGGCACGCTGCTGCCGACAGACGAGCATGGCCGCTACGAACTGCCCAAGAAGGCCGAGCATGTTCACGGCAAGCCGGGCAAGTATGACCATGTCGGACACTACCTCGACACCCACTCGGGCGAGGTGCGGACCATCGTCTACCGCATGCCGGAGCCGAAGAAGCCGGCCAAAGCCGGCAAGGGTGAGGCGGCCCCGCTGCCGGAGGCAAACGAGGTGCCGACGCGCACCCGCCCCGACGTCACCCAGAAGGGCAACGCTATCATCGGCGATCTCCGGACCGACGCGCTGCACCAGGCATTCAAGCAGGCAGAGATCGACGACCGCACGCTGATCGCCCTGCTGGTTCTGGCGCTCGCCGGCAAGAACGTGAGCATCTCTAGCGGCGCCAGCCTTGATCATTGGGGCAGGGAGGCCATCGCGGCGTCCATCACCGAGGGCGGTGTGCTGACGGCGGCCGAAGACACCGTGCGCATTGCAGCGCGCTCGATGCTGACCGCCGCCCTGTCGTGTCGCGACAACATGACCAGCAGCGGCAACGTCGCCCGCATCGCCGGCGACGCGATCGGCGCCTCGCTCTACTTGCCGAACATGGCCACGGACGAGTTCCTGTCCTGCCTGTCGAAATCCGCGGTCGAAAAGGCAGCCGCGGCCGAGGGTGTGCGCACCGAAGTTCGCGCCAAGGATACCCGCGCGCGCCTGATCGAACGGTTCAAGGACGGCCTCTACGTCTACCCGGCTGCCCATTTCGCTCTATCGGCCAACGAACTCAAGGCGGCGAAAGAGGCTGAGGCGCGCCGGTACGTGCCCGGTCGCGGTTGGGGTGGATCCGACACGGCCGACGGAGAGGATGCTGATCTCGACGGGTTGGGTGGCGACTTCGAGGAGGGTGAGGGCGCGGACGCGGCCCCGTTGGTGGCCAACGATCGCGTTGGTTCCGCCATCGCGCACGCCGCGGAGTAACCGTTCCGGTCCGGGTCGGCGTGGCGCCGATCCGGGCCGCCCTTCCTCTCCAGGAGCAGATCATGACCTGCATAACACCGGCGGGAACGTCCGACCCGCTATCCCCCACCATGCTCAGCACAGCATCCGGATCGCCGCCGATCCCCTGCGAGCAACGACGCCACCTCGACCGCCAGCGCCTCAACACCGGCGTTGTGGCGCGACAGAAAAGACTTGCGGAGATCGAGACGGCGATGGTGGCAGCCTGCGAACAAGCGGCTGCCCGCGGCGCCGCGCCCTCTGTCCGTATCGACGACCGCGAGACCTGGGACCGTGCGACCTGGGATCGCTACCTTGCCGCCGCTGCCCAGCTCGAACCTGACTATGGGCCGCGGCTGCGGCGCCTTTACCAAGAAATCGACCAACTCAACCGGCTGATGGCGCTGCCGCTCGCGGCCTAGGCCGCCATCGCCAGGCGCCTCGCGGCGCTTACGCACATCGACCTGCTGCTCGACTGCTCCCGGCAGCCCGCCTCCTCCCAACCCGCGAGGCCAACACACGCACATCCCGTGCGTGTGCAGCCGTGCGCGCATCCGAAAGAACGTCATGCCCGTTACCATCACCCTCTCGACCGTGCCAGGGAAACTCACCCGCGAGCGGGGCTACACCACGAAAACCATCGAACTGTTCGGCCCGTCGCTGGCGACCGAGACAGTCCAGGCCGTTGGGAACGTCGCCCAGATCAAGGAGGCTGTCGCCCGTTTCGGCGCAAGAGTCCGTGCCGATCATCCCAACGAGTCTTTCTACGTGTCGGTTCGTTTGCAGAAGGGCGCGCGCAAGCCGAACGGATACGATGCGGCGAGCAATCGCAACGGCTTTGGCCAGGACGACTTTCTTCATGTCGAGGAGGGTCGCGACATCGGCCGGGCTCCGGGCACCGCGCCGGATGCTGCTGCCGCGACCCCAGTCGCGTAGGGGGCCGCCATGGCACTTCTCCCTGTGGTGCAACGGGGTGGGCCCGCCACGCCGTTCCAGCTTGCAACCAGGCCGCCGATCGAACGCGAGCCGCTCGATCAACGCCTCTGGGACTATGCAGCCGGTCATCTCGGATTTTATGGGTTCTTGCGGATCGCGGACGCCCGCATCAGCCGCAAAGTCATGGTCGGTCTGCTGGACCTGCCCGACCGGAACTGGCGGGATGCGTACGACGATGAAGCTCATCCGTCCGAAGAGGCCGACGAAGCCCTCGACGAAGAGGGGTATCGCGAATGAGCGCGCCCTGCACGGAGCCGGCAGAGCCGGCTGCCATTCGCCATGAGATCGGCGGTACGGTTGTTGAAACCGTACGCCGCACGGATGGCTGGTGGCTGTATCGCTGCCCCGAGATTCTTCCGGTCAACGCTCGATACTGGCGTGGGCATTTCGAAAGCGAGCAGGCGGCAATTGCGGATTTCATCGAGAAAACCCGCATTCCGCGCATCGCACTGAGCCGGCTTCAGTTGCTGAAGCGACACGGACACCACAGCGTCGTCAACGGCAAAGAACTCATCCTGCATCTCGATCCGCTGACCGGGGCGACCGTCCTCACGTCGTTCGAACTCATGACCGATTAGCGCGGCCGCTAGCATCAGGAATTCACCATGTTGCGCCAATATTACGCCCAGCGATGCCGGGGCGGAGACAACCCTCTGCGCGTCGGCGTCATCGCCGTCGGCAGCATTTACTATGTGCAGGACCAAGAATTTTTTCGTGGCCGCTACGGCGGAAGGGCGGTCTGCCGAACGCCCTGGATCGTGGAGGCGTTCCTGAACGGCACCTTGGGTGCCGCGCGCCGCAATCGCGACACCGGCTTATGGGAAGATGTCTACACGATCGGCCGATCTGATATGGCGCTGGTGCGCTCGCTCCGCGACCGCTCCCGTGTCCAGCAGGTAGCGGTCCGCATTCTGATCGTTCACGACGATCTCGGCTTGTGGAGGGAACCGACGCAATACCCGACACTGCCGAACGCACAACGGCTTCGGCGGAATTCCGCGCTACCTCGATAGCCGCGCAGACGGCCACGCTCTGAACGCGTAACAGCGATCACTGGCATTGCGCGTTCTCTGCTGAATTCGAGTGGGAGAATGGGCGAGATGTGTTGAAGCATGCTCGCTCCGTGGCCGGCGCCATCCCCTCGGGTTGATGCGCGGTCTAAACCGAGCCGGTTCCGCTTTCCGCATCCCCGCTTCTGCGAAGCGCCTTCGGCTCACGCCGCTGCCGTGGCGCTGCGCGCCCGCACCAAGCCGCGGCGTTCGGGGGCGGGCGGACCCGATCGCGGTTTCTTCAGACCGCACCCGAGGGAACGACGCCGGCACGGAGCCGGCGACCTTCCTGAGAGGGAAATGAATGAAGGAATGAGATCATGTCTGGTTACCTGAACCGCGTGCAGCTGATCGGCAATCTGGGCCAGGACCCGGAAGTGCGTTCGACACAGGCCGGCAAGAAGATTGTCACCCTCAGCATCGCCACCAGCGAGAGCTGGAACGATCCGCAATCCGGAGAGCGTCGTGAGCGGACCGAGTGGCACCGTGTCGTCATCTTCAACGAGGGTCTGGCGAAGATTGCCGAGAAGTATCTGACCAAGGGTGCGAAGGTTCTGATCGAGGGCAAGCTCGCCACCAACAAGTGGAAGGACAGTGACGGCAACGACCGCTATACGACCGAGGTGCAGGTGCAGCCCTATAACGGCACGCTGACTTTTCTGGATACGAAGAAGCGGGACGGCGAGCGGGCGGCCGCCGGCAATGGCGGAACGCACGAACCGGCAACGGCGGGCGCCGGCGGCGGGATGGATGACGACCAGATCCCGTTCTGACGTTGCAAGAAAGCGCGGGCGCCGGAGCGCGGACCTCCCGGCGCCCGCGGCCCCCGGCTTTCCCGCAATTCAACGGTGCGGCTCATGTCGATCAGCTTTCTGCCTTATGTGCGCGATGACGAACGCGACCTATGGGTGATTCCGGCGCCAGCTCGCGACGATGGTGATGCGTTCGAGGTGTCAGTGTCCAACGGCAACGCCGTTGCTTTGCTGCTGGCGCTCGGGCTTTCTCCCGAGCCTGATGGAATTTTTTCCCTCGAAGCGTTCTCTGGCCTGGTGACGGCGGCGCTGCGCCGCCACCTCGGCCAACGCTCGCCGGACGTGGCGCCGGCAGAACACGCCGAGCCCGGGAAGATGACGATGATTCATCTCGGCAGGACCGAGGGCTATGTCGAGCGGCGACTGGGCAATCTTGCATGTCTCGTGCAGCGCAGCCGTGCCGTCGGCGCCACGCATATCGGATGGGGCTGACGGCGACCACGGCGAGCCTTTCGCCTGGCGCCCAACCGTCAAAGCCTTCCATGAACAGCCAACACGTCTTTAAAGTTCAACGTGCCGACCTCCGGCGCAACGCCCTGAGCGGAGGTCTCAACTCGAGCAGGCGCTTTGTCGCCGCCAGGCTATCCAGCCTGGCGGATTGCCGGACCAAACAACGCTTCTTCGTCGGCCCGATAGCTCCGCGGTGTCCATTTCTCGCCACGGCGAGCGAAACCGACGGCGCGCACAACGCCTTCAGCTTCCTCAACCCGCATGTGTGCGTCGATAAGAAGTTCGGCCGTGCGCAGGGTCACGGCCTCGGCGCGTTCGCGCAATCGTGTTGACGATGTGCTCGGCTGTCTCCTGGTCCACGCGGGCGCGGAGATCAGGCCCAGGGATGTCCAGATCGAACGCCTCGGCGATCGACAGCACCTCGCGCGCATCCGGCGCGATGTCCCGCAGCAATTCCAGTGTTGGCCGCGCCCGGCGCTCGACAGGAAAACGGACCACGTTCGTCATTCCCGGCAGCATCTCGATTCGCATGCTCAGTCCTCCATCCGAGGTCAAATCTATAGCGCCGAAACCCCCCGAAAGCAAGTCTAATATATTGAAAATGCAGATAAAAACATTCTGCTGGCTCCCCAAGCCGGCGAACGACAACACGCGACGGCGCTCTCGAAAGCGCACCGCAAGCGGTGCCGCGGGACTCCCGATCCCGCGGCCAATGCCTTGGGGGCCAAGATGATCTCCTGATGTTGGTCAGGGTCCGCCTCGCCGGCACCGCACAATTTTCAGCTCGTGGGCAGAGCAGTGATCGAAATTCAGCCAGCGTGAACCCTTTGCAGACGCCGGGTTGATAATGTAATTCACACTGAGGTCACAGCGTGAAGGTTTTTCAGCCATATTGAACGAGACGCCGCAGGCCGAAGAACCGCCCGGCGCTGTCGGGGACCAGTTTCATCTGCCGGACCGGGTCCCCTCGGTGATGGGACAACCGGTGCCCGCCGGCACGCGGCCACTCGGTTATGCGGCACTGGCAGCTGCCTACGGTTTGGACGTCCCAGCCCCGGACCTCCTGTTCGCGACCGGTGAGCGCCACACCCTACGGACCGAAGGTCGCTGGTCGATACTGACGCCACGATATAGGCCCGCCGACACCTTTGTTGCCCATCTCGCCTTCGCGCTCCGCCACGAACCGGTGGATCTGGGCCTGCTGGCCGCTCTGTTCCGCCGGCCGGCGGCTGGTACCTCGATCGCCGAGTGGGTTCGGCGGCAGCCGACGGGCAAGCACCCTCGGCGCGCCTGGTTCCTCTTCGAATGGCTCACCGGCGAGCGCCTGGGTTTGCCGCCGGCCCCTAAGGTTGCCGCAGCCGACGCCATCGACCCGGAACGCCAGTTCGTGGTCTCCGGCGAGATCGTCCCGCGCTACCGCGTCCGCGACAATCTCCCCGGCACGCCGCGTTTCTGTCCCCTGGTTCGCGTGTCGCCGGATTTGTCTGCCATGCTGGCGAGCGACCTTGCCGAAGAAGCGCGGACCGTCGTCCGGCGCACCGCGCCCGACCTGATGGCGCGCGCCGCGGCCTTCCTGCTGCTGCAGGACAGCAAGGCGTCCTACGTCATCGAGGGCGAGCGTCCCCCGCAGGCTCGCATTCAACGCTGGGGTCAGGCGCTTGGCGAGGCGGGCCGGACAGCGATCACCGAAGATGAGTTCCTCCGCCTGCAACGTCTCGTTATCGGCCGCCACACCCGCTTTCTGCGCCTTGGCTGGCGCGTTCAGGGCGGCTTCGTCGGACATCGTGACCGAGACACCAACGCGCCATTGCCGGACCATGTCAGCGCCAAGCCGGAGGACCTTCGGGCGCTGATGGACGGCCTGATGGAATTCGCGGAGCGGAGCGAGGCTGGTGGACTGGACCCGATCGTGTCGGCTGCATGCCTCGCCTTCGGCTTCGTGTTCATCCACCCGTTCGAGGACGGCAATGGACGCATCCATCGTTGGCTGCTGCACCATGTGCTCGCGCGGCGCGGGTTCAACCCGGCGGGCGTCAACTTCCCGGTCTCGGCTATTTTTCTGAAACGGATCGAGGCCTACCGCGCGACCCTTGAACATTATTCGCGTCCTCGGCTTGCACTGACAGAATGGGAGACGACACCGGACCTCAATGTCAGGGTTCTGAACGAGACGCGCGACCTGTTCCGTTTCCTCGACGCGACGCACCAGACCGAATTTCTGAGCGCCGCCGTATTGGAAACCGTGCGAAACACTTTGCCGCGCGAGATCGAATACCTCCGCCGCTACGATTTGGCCAAAGACCGCATCCAGAATTTCCTTGAGATGCCAGAGCATAAATTCGATCTGATGATGGGATTTCTGCGACAGAATGGAGGACATTTCTCGAAGCGAGCGCGGGAAAAGGAATTCGGTGCGCTGACTGATGACGAGGCGTCAGCCATCGAAAACATCTACGTCGATCTCCTCCATGATCACGGCTGACGTCAGGTGGGGCGGTTAATCTGCCATGAGCCGACAGGAATGATGCACGGCCTCAGACCTGGGTGCATTCGCCGGGTTTGACACGCCTCCTGGGAGGCGGCCGGCACCGTTCCAGAATGCGCTTCCATCCATTGCGCGCATCGACGGCTTCGTGAAGCGTGGCCAAATATTCATCGATATCGACCCTGTCGTCAGGGGGCATCCGGTCAGCTTCGATCTCCGCTAGCAGGGCCTTCCGAGACGTCTTCGTGCCGCCAAGTGCCACGATGCAGCTATAGGCTTCGCAGGCATAGGCGAACAACTCGCGCTTCCGGTAATCGATCTCGAGCAGCCACTCGCGACCGCGGATTGTCGGGAGGCCGATCATCTCGCGTTTGCAGTTGTGAAAAACATGTGCGGCCTCATGCACCACGAAATCGTCGAGGCGGTTTTAGGATCGAAAATATGCCGTCGAAACGTAGCATGTTGTCTCCTCGCTCAGCCCGACGAGTTCGGGGGCTTCCTTTAAAGCGGCTCGGCGCCGCAACTCAGCAGATAGAGGTTGGCCAGATCCCATGCCGTCGAGGCAAAAGGCGTTTTCGTAATCACGGATGCAATGTTGTCGGACGTCAGAAAGACAATCGAGCGGCTGAACATCTCCATCAGGACGGCTTCCTCGTCAGCCGGAAAGAGACCGCGCACCATCGGCGCGATCTTCTCTTCCGCGAACGCGGCCACATTCAGATTAACCAGTTGCTCGGGAATTTTCGCGTGCGGCGTGCGCTTTATGACCTCCGCAATGAGCGCATTCCGAATGGCCTGATCGCCGTTGCGCCCGCGCGCAATGATGCTGTCGCCGGGCCAGGCAAGATGGAGCATGTCGCTCTCGCCGGTTCGCAGGTAGCGCACAATTTCATCTTGCAGAGGATTCAAAAGGTTCTTCTTCTGTCAAAACAGAGCGCGACTCGGGACATCGCCGAACGTTGCTGACAGCGCGCCTTGGCCCATATTCGGGCCGATCATCGACGGCAATTCATTATGCAGTTGCACGATGCCCATCGCTGCCCTCAACACAACCAAGCCGAATGTAATCTCTGTTTGCCGACAGGCAAAGTCGAGACGATGCGATTCATCCGCTTCTCCCGGCATATCCGGGACGACCAGGAAACTGTGCCGCGGCAGAACCAGCGGGAAGCAGGCCGCCCGCCATGGTGTGGCCCCGGCGCCATCGGGGCGCGCGGACGCTCGTGGTGCTGAAGGCGGCAACCGCCTCACGCTTCGTCAGCCGAGGAGAGGGCGCAGGGGAGGGCACCCGCAGCGCCCATTTTCCCGATAGCCCGACCCTGCCGCGTCAACGTATCGCCGCCGCGGCATGCCCTCAGCCGGATGAAGCCGCGGTTGCCCGCGATCGTCGTTCTGGGACTGAACGGCGTTGCCGCTTCGCGCGACCTGATGCGTAAAACGGGCGTCCACGGCGTGGCAGATAGGTGCCGAACACGCTGGTTGGATTGCGCCTGGCCTTATGTTAGCGGCGGTGGGAACCCGCGTCTAAACGGCGCGGCGTGATTGACCCCCATAGGC
>JBEKLE010000444.1:0-8359 GCA_050010355.1 Rhodopila sp.
AGAATCGCATCCCCGATCGTTGGATCAGCAATGAGTTCATGCCAGCGTTTCACGGGGATCTGGCTGGTCACCAGCAGCGATCCCTTCTCGTAGCGGTCCTCGACGATCTCCAGCAGGTCGCGCCGCTGCTCAGCGTTGAGCGGCTCTGGCCCCCAGTCATCGATGATCAGCAGCCGGGTGCGCTCCAGCATCGCCAGCATCCGCGGCAGCCTGCCTTCGCCGCGAGCGGTCGCGAGTTCGCTGAACAGCCGCGGCGCGCGCCGATACAGCACCGAGAAGCCTTCGCGACAGGCCTTGTGCCCCAGCGCGCAAGCCAGCCATGACTTGCCGGTTCCCGTCGGACCGCCGATGACCAGGTGCTGGCTATGACGGATCCAGTCACAGCCAGCGAGTTTGTGGAACAAGGCGCGGTCCAGACCGCGCGGTGTGCGGAAGTCGGTGTCCTCCACGACCGCGGCCTAACGCAATCGCGCCTGGCTGAGCCGTCGGCCCGCCGCCGTCAGAGTCGGTTGCGGCGCCTTCGGGGGCCGTTGTCGCCGCGGGGGGCGGGCATAGGTGTCCTCATGCTGGTCATATAGGCCCGGCCCTCTCTCAGCCCAGCGACGGCAATGGCGGCAACGTTGATCGACCGGCGGCCCTTGGTGGTCGGCTGGCCACATCGCGCTTCCGCCGGCCGGGCTGATAGGCCATCGCCTGGTCGCGCGGCGGCCAGTGCCGCGCGGCGAACTGACTGATCAGTGACGGCGCGGCGCCGATCTGCTCGCCGATGGATGTGTAGCTTGCGCCCTCATCGTAGAGCCGGCGGGCAAGGGCCGCGTTCCAGGTCGTTGTGCCGAGCTTGGGCATCCTAGCCATACCCCCGCCGCCGTTTTCGAGCCTCGAACTGCTGCGCGGCGGTCTCGGCGATCGCCAGCTCGGCATGCGGATCCACCTTCACGCGCCCAGCCCGGCCGATCCGGCCCCACTCCCGCACCAGGCTCCAGCCGGCCAACAAGTCACCCTGCACGGCCAGGGCGTAAAATCGAGCCATGTTGCGCGTCGGGTCGCGACGGTGGATCAGGGTCATGCGGTTTTTCTCACGCGGCTTCCAGTTCGCGGACGATGCGGGCGGCGGCTGGGCAGCGCTGATCGGCAGCGACACGGCGCCAAACGGGCGCACCCGGCAATGAAGTGCGCCCGATCGGGATTGCGCTCGTGGGCGAAACCACAGCCAGCCACGCGATGATATCCGGCAAGGGTTTACGACGGCTTAACGACCGGGCCAGCGCGGCCAGGAGCGGGTCATCGCTCATCGTAGTCCGCGCCTTTCGCGCCAGGCATCTTCGACCCGCATCACGTGTGCGAACAGCGGAATGCATGGCAACCAGTGACGCGCCGCACTGACATTGCTGGATTTTATGATGGAGCGGTTGACCTTCTGCGCGCACGGCGTCGCCATCCTATCGCGCAGGCGATTCCGCTCAACGGCCCGGCGAGTGCGCGCGAACACCGGCCAAACGCGCTGGCGGAACCGCTTCAGAACCTCGTCTGAATTGTGGTGCGGTCTCATATCGTTGGCAAACTGAACGCGGCCAAGGTGGTCACGCCAAACGAATTTCTCGAACTCCGCTTTCGCCAGTATGGTGCAGCGCGGGCACATCAGGCGTAGATGTCCTCGACGGTGATGGTCAGGCCGGGCGGATCGAGGCGGATTGCACCGCTGGTAATGATGCTGGTGTCGATCCCGCCGGTGTCGCGGTGATGGTGAAGAACCTGCTGCTTATCCGGCCAGACGATCAGATAGTGGTGCAGAGATGGCAGCTTGAAGTATTCGGCCAGCTTCAGGCCGCGGTCACTCGTATTGCTCGATGGCGACAGCACCTCGACAATGATGACCGGGTTGGGAACCGCAATTGCGTCATCAGGCAGTTTAGCGCCGCAGTGCACAACGGCATCCGGTTCATAATCGCTGTCGTCGATCGGCACCGTCATGCCGTCTCCATGCGCCTGGCACGCCAGCCCGGCCTGCTCGATGGCCCGGCGCAAAGCGAGCCAGGCCAGCATTTTGCGCTGGTTATGTGCAGAGCGTTCCGGCGCCATCGCTGTTGCACCGTCGCGCTCGACCACGATGCCGTGGATCCGTTCGAATCTTCCCCGTGGCTGCGCCTCCACCCAGGCGAGATATTCCGCCCGCGTCATCGGCAGCAGGGGAGGTTCGTTGGCTGCGGTGCGGCTCATGTCCGAGCCAGCGCGTCCGCCGTCATCTGGATCGCGTCGCGGAGATCAGGATCGGCGGCGCTCATAAGACAGTCCGTTCGGCCAGCTCATAGATCGCCCGGTTGATGAGGGCGGCACGGCTCTGGCCCATCTTGCTCGCCATCTGGTCCACCTTCGCCAGAAGATCGGGCGCGATCGTGAGCGTGATCTGCTCCTTTCGACCACGAATGACCCCCTTGCGAACCGCATCGGGCGCCTTGCCGATGAATGCATCGACGTTCTGGCTGCCCTTTCTCACCGTTGCGCCACGGTTGATCGTCATTTCATAGCTCTTTCGGTTATTTTGATATTAAATGCATCGTTAAATACCATCGAAACGAGGGCGGCAAGCTCCTCGCATGCCTTGGGGTCGCGCGGGGTGAGTTCTTCCACGGACAGGCCTAGGCCAATGGCATTTGCAAACGCCTTGCGCCTGCGAATCGAGGCATCAAGCAACGTGAGCTGCGGGAAGTCGGCCAAGGCTGCGGCCGCCTCGGTGTTGTCGCTGGAGGTGCCGGGATCGGCGGCATTGAGCACAGCATAGGCCCGCAGATCGTCGCGGACCCCGTTGGCCTCCTCCACCAAGCCGGCGATATCGGCAAGCGCCCACACATCAACCGACCGCGGCAGGAACGGGACTATCAGCAGGTCAGAGAGGGATAGAGCGGCGCGCAATGCAGTGGAATCACGACCGCCCGCATCGATCACCACGTCATCATATTTACTGGCCTGCCGCTGCACCTGGGCACGCAGCACCGCGCCGTCGGGGTACTGCACACAGGCCAAGCCTGGCATGCGACCTGATTCGGCTCGGACGGCGACGCACATCTGCGCTGATCCCTGGCGGTCGCCGTCCACGATTAACACGTCACGCCCCGCCAGCGCCCGGGCCAAGGCCAATTGCACGGCCAGGGTGGTCTTGCCGACCCCGCCCTTCGTGTTGCCAACAGTGACGATCACTTACCACCTGCTTTGATATCCATTACCAATGAAATTGACATTAAGTCGGGATGCAGTCAATCGGTAAGCCCGATTCTGACCGGCGACGGATTGCCTCACAGAAATAGGCGGGAAAGCTCCGGAAATACGCGCCGCATGCATCGTGGGCGCTGGTCGATTGCCGCTTCGCGCGCCGATGCCGAACGGACCCGGGCGGATGCAGAGGGCCAGGACAGGGAGGGCGTAGCGGATCCGCTCCGAAGCAGCCGAGGCTGAACGACGCGCCCTGCTGGCCGCAGCTGATGCCAAGACCACGGCGATGGAGCGGGCCGAGACCGAACGCGCGGCCTGGTCGCTACTACGCTGGCCGGCCGGGCGATAGCGCCGGGGCGTGGCACGCTTCGACAGTGCGCGACATCGCACTGCGGGAGGAAGCTGGAAGGCGCTCGGCTCAAGCGTTACGTGTAACACATGGCAGCCCGCACATCCTCCCGCGATCGGATTGCCCGTCACCGCGCTGTTCAGCGCCAACGCGGGTTGCGTCCGGTTGTGCTGTGGCTGCCGGACGTGAATGACCCCGCCTACCGCGCGCGGCTTGCGGACGAGTGCCGCCGGCTTGCCCACCTGACGGCCGAGGAAGACGCCATGGCCGCTGACTTCGCTCGGCTCGCGGAGCAGACGGAGGGATGGCGCTGACGCCTGACGCCGTTCGTCGCGGCGTCATCCGGCCTTTCCTCAAGGCGGCTGGCCGCCATACCGGCCTGTGGATTAGCATCCCGCCCGTATTCATCCGGAGCGCCTGCCAATGTTGGGCCTGGTCTTCCTCGTGCTCGCGTTGCTGCTCGCCATCGCCGCAGCGGCCAATGTCCCCCCGCACCCGCGCATCCACTGGGGCTGGGCCGCCTTCGCGTGCTACATCGCCTACCTGCTCTTTGGCCGCTTCCCGCTCCTGTAGAATTCGTGCGGCCGCGCCGCAGGTGATGGTGGACCGGCCGCAGACGGTTCGGTTCTCCGACATGGGCCAAGCGATCGGCCGTCTCGACATGGCGACCACGCAAGTCGTGCTTGGCATAAGGTCCAGCGGCAGACCGCGCCGCGCCGCAGGGGTTCCGGTGATCACACCACCTGGCACGCCTTGATCCGCGTACCGAGGCCGCAGACCGAGACCTAGCCGAGTTCTCCCGGCCGGGCGAGCCGCCGCCGCATGAGGTCCGGCGACTGCCGCTAGGCCGGGGCTGAACCGCCGCAGATCGAGGTAAGGATCAAGGGTTAAGCGGCCCCCTGCTGTTCGAGCATCCGATAGACGCTACTGCGAGCAATGCCGAGTTGCTTGGCCGCTGCCGCCGGGCCGATCAGCCGGGCCACGCGCTTTACCTCGAAGGCATCGATCGAGGTGGGGCGGCCTTTGTATTTGCCCTCGGCCTTCGCCTTGGCGATGCCCTCCCGCTGACGCTCAAGCATGATCTCGCGTTCCCAAGTCGCAACGCCGGCCAGGATCGTCAGCATCAGCTTCGAGGTCGGATTGCGAGTGTCCAGGCGCTCGCCGCCCATGCTCAAGATCACCAGGCCGACTTTCCGCTTGGACAGGTCCGCCTCGATCGTCAGCAACTCCGCCGTGGATCGTGCCAGGCGATCGGGCTTGGTCACCATCAGCACGTCGCCACCCCGGAGGAATGCCAGGCACTCGGCCAGGCGGTCCCGCTTGGCGACGCTGGAAACCTGTTCGCTGAACATCTTCTCGGCGCCGGCGGCAATGAGGTCGCGTTCCTGCCCGGCAAGACCAGCGGTTTGGTCGGTGGTGCTGGTGCGGGCGTAACCGATAAGCATCTTGCGTCGCCTCATGTCCGTTATTCCTTCAGATGTTGTGGGACATGGCGTCCGATAACTGAAATCACATTCATGTCGCACAGGCTTTGCCTGAGTTTTTGGAGTCTGCCAAATGTCCCGTTTGGGCAAGGTTTAATAGGACACGACGCGGTGGCGTGGCCAGCATATACGCACCGCACCGTCGTCATCGCCCCCTGAATGACCGCGGCATCCGCACGGCAGGCGGCGGGCATGGCACAACTCGACGGGGCATAGTGACGACCGCACATCGAAAATCAGAAGAGCGTTTGATGGAACAGTCCGAAGAACTCTTCTCCACCGCCGCGTTGAAGCAGCGGGGCCTGCGGCCAAAGACCGGCGAAACGCCCGCTAAGGCGACGCCCAAAAACAAGCGATTCGGCTGAGATCGCCCACCGCAACATGCCCCCCGGGTGTCATGGCCGGCCTTGGCCCGGCCACCCACGACGTGCCGGCGCCTGAGTATCGAAAGGTCCTGATGAAGCGGTAATTCTTGGGCGTATCTCTGGCGGCTGGATCAGACCATAGAAACCAAAAGTCGCGTGTTGGCAGCGGTCCATCTGGAACAGACCCCGGACAATATCCTGCTGGCGATCTGGTCGGTGAACCGGGCGGCCAAGCGGCGGCGTGATGCGGCAGAGTCGTTCTACGAAAAAGACCTTCACGGCTTTGCCGGCGCGCACAAGAAAGCGAAGGACCGCTATTATCGATTGAAGGACATCGGCATAGCGTGGCTCGCACATGACGGTCACCTCGCGGCGGCGTACCGCCACGGGCAACTCGTTGTCTGGGTCGGTGGCGGCTATAGCTTCCACAGCACGTTGATCCCGCACGGCGCCGAACTGGCCGAGGCAGGCGACAATCTCGTGCGGATGGAGGCCAAGCCTGCCGGATCGAAGGAACTGCGTCTGGTTGACGCCGAGAATTTGCTTGGTTCTCTTGTAAGCGTTGTCACCAACTATGCTCGCATCACCACGCCATGGGTGCGGCTGAAGCGGGAAAGGCGAGACCGGTCCTACGACGGCGATATCGCCGTAGATCGATGGGACGAAGACGAGGCCGTTGATTAGGAGTTACAGGCCGTCGATCCCGCCGGCTGATCCTGGGGCCGCCGATTGGGTCAATTCCGGATGTCGCTGGACGCGAAGCAACCGGCCGCCGGGCGATGAGACGCTTGGAACATTGTCGCTACCGATCGGTTTGCGGATGGATCCGGCCCGAGATCAGGCCACGCGCCTGTTCAACAGACCCCACCGGCGCCGATAACCGAATGCCCTTCACAGCACCCCCGGACAACGAAACCGGCACCAGGGATGCAAGCGCAGGGCGCCAGGCGTCGATTGAGTGGTCGGTGAGGCCATTCACGTCGTCTTCGCGGAGGCCACTTCCCTTCGGTCCTTTTCCGCCAACATCGCCCGAACGTCCGCCACCTCGCGCTTCAGGTCCGAATCGTCGCGGCCCGGGTGGGTCTCGGCGCGCCTGAGGTAGGCGACCAAGGACTCCCGTGGGGAGAACTGGTTCGGTGGCTCGGTTAACCAACTCATCGTCAAAATCCCTCATCGCGCTGAGCAGCGCAGCGCGGATCAGCCCGAGAACCAACCGAAAGTGGATTGGATGTCTGGCGACATGATTGTCGTTGCGTCGAGGCCCCCTTTCGGCATGGCCAGCGGCTTGGGCAATCCGTCCATGATCTCTTCCCGAGGCGTAACCTTCAGCGCCTCCTCAATGCGCGCCTTGTCCGCCGGTCTGCGGTGGCGTGGCTCTTTCTCCGCGAGGGCCAGATAGCCCTCCACACGCCCCACCACCCATTTTACATCCGGATGATCCGGGTCCGGGTGGGCCGCCATTTTGCGAAGGAAAGCCCGCATCACGCGCTTCCGCGCCCACGGTGGAGGCCAATCGATGGTGCACGGATTCTTGGCCCGCCACTCTGCCTCGATGCGCGGGTCCGGCTGTTTCAGGTATTCCTCCACCTCCGCCATCGCACGCTGAACCTGGCCCAATGGGTCATGGCCCTTGATCGTCTCGCACTCCTTGAGGAAGTCCAGCATTTCGGACCGCGGGGCAAACCGATTGGGGGTATCGATCATCCACATGAACCAAATTTCCTTAGCGTTCGGCGCAGCGCCACGCGGATCGGAGGGTTTGTGACGCCGTAACTGTGCTGGGGGGCAGGGACATGGGCGGGGCGATAGCGGGAAGGAAGCTGGGCAGAGCCGTTGCTCAGTAATGTGATAGTTTCGCTGTTCGGCAAAGCCGATTGCGTCGTCCGCTGGTCTGAGCGTACGGTCGGCGGCATGAGCGAATACGACGCCGACATTCTGATCTGGAGCGAGCACCAGGCCGAGCTGCTGCGCCGCGTCGCTGCTGGCGAGCCGCTGAACGAACCGCCGGACTGGGCCAACATCATCGAGGAGCTGGAGGACGTGGGACGGAGCGAATTGCGGTCCTGCCGATCGCTCTTGCGCCAGGCGTTACGGCACATGCTGAAAGCCGAGGCATGGCCGCTCCCCCGCGATGCGCCGGGACGCTTTCACCCCGTCCATGTGGCAGAAGATCGATGTGGCCGCCCTTTATGCCGACGCGCTGCGTGCCATGCCGGATACGATCGATGGTCAGCCGCCTTTGCCGGTGGACACCACCTGCCCGGTCACGCTGGACGAACTGCTCGCTGAAGACTGACGCAGGCACCCCGACCTGTGGCCCGTTGGCACCCGCCACAACAAAGACGGACCTGGAACCGAAGGCCGGGCGGCATCGGCCCCCCATGAAGGCTGAGCGCTTGCAGACGGGTTTCATCGGTCGCATGCCGCGGCCGCCGCTGGCCTGACCACCATTCTGGCCGATGTGCGACAGGACACGCGGCGCGGTGCGCTGCTCTATTCGGTCTCCGCCAACGCAGTGCTTGGACACCGGCGCACCACGGACGACAAGCACCGGACAATCGACATCATGCTCAGGGACCCGGAATGGGCGAAGTGGTCTAACCGGGAGATCGCTCGGCAATGCGCAGTCGATGAGGGAACCGTCCGCAATCGCCGGAACGCCCACCTATCTGCGGAAAATCCGCAGATACCCTCCCGCACCGTCTCGCGCGGCGGATCGACGTACGAGATAAACACAGCCGGGATCGGGAATGCGGATCCGGCGGGCTCATCCAGATTGTCGCGCTACACGTGCGGATTGCCGCGACTGAAGATCAAGCCGATTAGGCTTTGGGCGGTCAGGCCCCCCCCCCGCCGGACTGGATGTGCGGATATCGTTTTCCCGGTTCGGTGGACACTGAACGGGTTTTGCCGGACGCTGCGGTGTTTGAGTCACGTCGCGATAGGGTGCTCGT
>JBEKLE010000445.1:0-5515 GCA_050010355.1 Rhodopila sp.
AACAGGAGGCGATCATTGAACAGCGCCGGGTGATAAATCCCGTCCGCATCGCCGATCAAAGTATTGGACAGACCGCACAGATCAATGAGGCGATACCAGTCAGCATTGTTACGGGCCAAGCGTCACACCTCAAGGCCCAGAACGAGCCCCACGTGTCCGAGAGCGACCTCGGCGGTCAACCGAGCGAAACCGGATCGCGCCACCGCGCCTGACCCTGACACGCCAAGATCCTCGTCAATAACGATGACTTTGTCGGTTGGCCATCCGAGATCGCCGGCTTTGTTTACCAAAGCGTACTGTCGATCGGTCGACTCGCGGTTGTGCTCGACCTGAGCCGCGCTGGATTGGCGCAGATAGACAATCGCCACACGGGCGAGATGGCTCGCGGTTATCTTGAGTGCCTCACTCATCGCCGCCATCCCGGGCCGACTTTGCCACCAGCTTTTGCGCGATCAGCCGTGATAGAAGCACAAGGGCGGCGATCTGAGCCTACGGATCGATCTGGTCCCAGGGACCCTTTGCTTCTCCGTCCGGCACCACGGGCTGTTCGAGAAACGCCAATTCCAACTGCATCGTCGCCCTCCTGTTCGGGGACCGACTCGACGAGCCGGCTCAGCAGAGCGTCTGTGACGGCGCGCGCCTTGAGCAAATCGCTGATCGTGCATAGATTCTCGGCGGCGTCTGCGTCATCGCCTATGGGCGACACCAACCCGGCATCATCCTGGCGGCCGTGCCGGTCCGTCCATGCAGCCGGAATAAGCGTGCGGCTGCCGTCAGGCAAAATCACGAGCAACTCGGGAACGCCCCGCCGTGTCAGGCTCTTGATGACGGGAAGTCGGCACCCTTCAAAGGGATGCCGTTTGCGTGTGACGATGGTCGAAACCTGATCGTGTTGGTGATGGGTAGTCTGTCGTGGCTTCGTTCGACACGATCAGCCACGACTGGCTGCTGGCGCGGTTGGCCGAGACCATGACCGACGGTCCGACCAGCCGGCTGATCAGCCTCTGGCTTGAGTGCGGGTCCTCCACCGGCCGCGGCATTGCCCAGGGCAGTCCGCTCTCTCCGCTGCTGGCCAACCTCTTCCTCGACCGGCTGGACGAGGCGTTCGCCGGACGTGGCGCACGCATCGTTCGGTTTGCCGATGACTTCGTGGTCCTCACGGAAGATCGCGCCGGCGCCGAGGCCGCGCTCGGCAAGGTGGAGCGTCTACTTGCCGAGCAAGGGCTGAAGCTGAACCGCGACAAGAGCCGCATTACCTCGTTTGAACAGGGGTTCAAGTTCCTCGGCCACCTGTTCGTCCATTCCCTGGTGATGGCCGGCCAGCGCGAGGAGGAACTCGACGAGGCTGCCCGCCTGATGCGCCGGGTCGCGGCAGAAGACCGGCAGGCGGAGGCAAAGCAGCAGGAAGCGGCGGAGACGGAGGCGGTGCAGCGCCGCCACGGCCTCGATCCGGGCCAGCGCATTCTCTATGTCGTTTCGGCCGACCGGCGGCTCACCCTCCACAACCAGGCGTTCTGCGTTCAGGCCGGTTCGGGTGGCCCCGGGGAGCGCACCGAATGGCACGAGGTCCTCGCTCTGCCACCCGGCGCGGTCGACCGGATCGAGCTCGGCCCGTCCACAGGCGCCGAGATGGTGGCGCTGCGTCAGGCCCTGGCAACGGACACGGCGATCGCCTTCGTCAACGGGCATGGCGAGACGCTGGGCTGGCTGGCGCCGCGCTACGGGCCGCGTGCCGCCCGGCATCTGGCTCAGGCGAGCGCGGCGCTTGATCCGGCCCGGCGATTGGCCCTGGCGCGCAAATTCGTTGAGGGGCGGCTGCGCAACCACCGCGCATTGCTGCGCCGGCTGAACCGCGAGCGGCAGGAGCCGATGGTGCTGAAGGCACTTGCCGGGTTGAACATGATGGTACGGGACATCGAGGGTCCGAAGACACTGGCGGAACTGCTGGGCCATGAGGGACCGGCGGCGGCGTTGTTCTGGCCGTCGTTCGGGCGGTTGCTGGCGGGCGGCTTCGACTTCCGCGTGCGGCAGCGCGAGAACCCGCCGGATGGCGTGAACATCCTGCTGAACATCACCGCGAGCCTGTTGACCCGCGACATCACGGTGGCGGTGGAGCGGGCGGGGCTGCATCCCGGATTTGGCCTGCTGCACGCGACGGCGGATCGGTCGGACGCTGCGGTTTACGATCTGATGGAGGAATTCCGCGCGCCAATGGCCGAAAGCGTCGTAGCGCAGGCACTCAACAGCCGCGCGATGACGGAGGCGGATTTCGAGATCCCGTCGGTCGGCCAGCCGCGGATGATATCCACCAGCTATCCGAAGTTGCTACGTGTCTATGAGCGATCCGCAAGCCGAGTCGTGGTCAGCCGCCGGGACGGACGGCGACGGACCTGGCGCGGTATCATGGTCGACCAGGCGCTCGCGCTGGCGGCGCACCTCGAAGGCCGCGGCAGCTACGAGCCGTATGTTCTCGACTACTGAGCGGAGGCGCGCCGGTGAGTGAACGGATCATGCTGATGGTTTATTGCTACGATGTAGCGAGCAACAAGGCACGCGCGCGGGTCGCTCACTTGCTGGAGGATCGCGCCGTCCGGGTGCAGGACAGCGTATTCGAGATGCGGCTGACGCAGGTTGCCGCGGACCGGCTGTTTCGCGATATCGCGCGCCTGCTGGATGAGGGGGACATGTTGCGGATGTATGCAATCGGCGCAGCCGGGCTCCCGCGCTGCCAATCGTATGGCGGATCGCCGATCTCGGGCGACGTCGACTCCTGGATCATCTGAGCGCGGATGTCGGACCTGGTGCACCGTCTGTCGTCACCTGCGCACCGGCTGACGCTGGCGGGGTTCATGGAGCGCTGGTTCACTGCGAAGATCGCCGTCCGGGTGCCGGGGTGCTCGGTGCTGGCGCATGATTTACGGCTGCTGCGACGGATCCGTGGCGGTATCGGGGCCGAATTGATGGAAAGCGCATCGGCCGAGGCGGTTGCCGGTAGGCCCTGTCGACGGCAACCGCCGTGCGCCCTGGATGTGCTGTTCCGTGAGCAGGGACGCTTTGGTGCGCATGGCATTCCGAAACCCTTCGTCCTGGCAGCGGACCGACGCGGCCAGGACCTTGTCGTGACGATGACGCTGTTCGGCGTCGCTGCCGACTGGGCGGCGGTCGCGACCCATGCCCTGGTTGCCACCTTGCAGCGGCGGATCGATTGGCCCGGCCAACGAGCCGATGTGTTCATTCCGCGCGTGGTGATGGGCGATGTCACTGTCCGCAGCGATGAACGATTAAGGGCCGGCCCTTCGCGTGCCGACGCGGAACTCCAGTTCCTTACGCCGATGAACGCCGAGCGCGCGCGATGATCCCTTGACGCGGCCGGCCACACTGTTTGCACGTCTTGCGAGACGAATCGAGGGCTTGGCGCTTTGGCACGATGTCGCGCTCGTCGAGGACTGGCGGCGGCTCGGAGTCGACTGGAATAACGTGTCGTACGACATCCGGTTCCTGAGGGCAGGCCAGGCCGCACGACGCTCGGGACGCGGTCAGCAGAATTTCGTAGTCCCGACCGTGATCGGAACGCTGTGGATGGACAACCTCACGCCAGAGCTTTGGCGGCTGCTTATCGTCGGCGCGGAAACACATGTCGGCAAGGGCGCAAGTGAAGGATATGGGCGCTACATTCTGTCGATTCCGCCTACGGCCTGCACTGCCCCTGTCCCTTGATCATGCGACTCGAATGCCCGCAAACCGCCATTCGCTGCGTTCCAGATTCACGAGGATGATTCGGATCTGTCCCCAGGATCGTGCGACCGCGCGGGGGAGGCAGAAATGGTGGTTCTGTTGCAAATGTGGCCCGCCGATCCGTCTGGTCTACGTTAGTCGGCAACGATTTCGCCGGCGCGACGCGTGATGATCGAGTTCAAGGGCAGCCACGTCGAACGGGACGTGATCCTTTAGGCGGTCCGCTGGTAGGTGGCGTACCCGATCAGCTACCGGCAGCCCGCGGAATGATGGAGAAGCGCGGCGTCGGGTTGGACCATGCCATGCTCAATCGCTGGATGCCCAAAGATGGTCCGCTACCGGAACAGAGACCGTCCGGAAGGTGGGGGTGCTATGGGACCATCCGGTCGCTTCCGCCCACATATCCTGCATTCGGTCAAAATCGCTATCTCCCGGGATAGCACGGAGCGGTCGGGCAGTAGCACGAAGCCGATGCACAGCTACTAGCCGGCCTGCAACTGTCGCATGGGCCGCCCGCTCGGCAAGATACCCAGGATCAGTCTCAAAGCCCAAATTGGGCGTGCCGAAATTGCGGGTGATATATTCGATCACGTAGCCGCCCGCGAATTGGGAGGCAATTGTCGACTGGCAGCGAGGAACCGCATCGGCAGCATCAGATGTGGGTGTGAACCCGATCCAATGAGATGCTACCAGCCAGTCGGCTTTTGCCGCATTCACTGGAGCGGAAAGATCGGCGATCCGGGAAAGAGGCATGAGAAATCGATTTCAGGTGGTGTGGGAGTCGAACCAAACCGGTATCGACCCGATTGGGTTGTACAGGTTCCATCTTGCCAGTGTCATTTTGATAATTAACTGGCGTAGGATTTTGAGAATAAGCCCCGGAATGTCCGCACGCCGTGGACTTCGACCGGCAAGCCGGACAACATGATTCCCTGATGAGTAAGCGGACCGGCGTTCGTTGGCATCGTCCCTTTAAAAGAGGTCACGGTATTGAGCAGCCCAGCCTGGACCCAGCGCTCGGCCAACCAAATGACCAACCGCGCCGCGACCATCCGCGCAGATCATTTGAAGGTTGCTTCCCGTCATCAACCATCCAAACTGGCCGATGAGGACTGCTATCTTAACGGAGACCCTCATGAGATGCATGGCTGACGAAGTCATGGCGGCTTGTGTGCGTCCACGGGCTATGTTCGTGCCGATGGGCGGTATCGACGTAACCACCGCCGCGGGGCACGCGCGTGCCCTGATGCTCCGGGCTAAACGTTACATCGTGGATGATGATGTGGCGACCGCGGCCGCCAAGCTATCCGTTCAGCATCCCGACGTTTTGGAACAGGCGTTCGCAACCGCACGGCCGCCCGTACCCGTGATGTGGCTGGAGTGGTCCGAGGCGCCCCAGGTCGCGGGGACAGGTAGCCAAGCTCCGACAGATGGAACTGGTGGAATCATGATTGGCGCCGTTATCGAACAGGTCTCACCACTCCGACAACTCTACCGCACCACCGTCCTTATACGCGATAATCTCGGCCAGGCCGACGGTCAGGTCATCCACAAGTTCCTGCTCCTCCCTTTCGGCTTTCTCCACGACCTCGACCAGCCGCTTACAGCGTCCGATCGCGCCGATGAGGACTTCATGGCGAAGAACATCGGTATGTCTGTTCCCTCACTTATCCCCTCATTTCAAACCGCCTCGAAAAGTCCGCTGAACGATCCGCACTTCGATACGATCTCAGCGAAGCGGGCCATGAGCGGGAATAGTCTTTGATCCGGCATGGTCGGG
>JBEKLE010000446.1:0-5496 GCA_050010355.1 Rhodopila sp.
GACGACAGCAGCCGGCTGCCGCAAACCTCGATCACGTGGCTGCAGGCCGCTGGTTTCGCCGACACCTATACCGCCTGGCTGATTGCGCATCTGAAGGATCCGGTCGCCTCGGGGAAGCATGGATTGCCGACCGAGGCAGGCCAGCCCGGCTTCCTTCGCCTGCCGACCGAGGAGGAGTGGGAATACGCCGCGCGCGGCGGCGCCGCTGTCTCCGATGCCGATTTTGCCGCGCCGCTGTTTCCGATGCCGCAGCCGCTGAGCAAATACGTTTGGTACAGCGGCACCGAATCATCGAACGGGCATCTGCAACCGATCGGCCTGCTGCTGCCCAATCCGATCGGGCTGTTCGACATGCTTGGTAACGTACGGCAATTTGCCGTCGCGCTGTTTCGCCTCAATCACCTTTCGCGCCTGCATGGGGATGCCGGCGGCTACGTGATCCGCGGCACCGACTATCTCACCCCGCCCGACCAGGTCCGGTTGGCTGCGCGTGATGAGTTCGTCCCCTACGATTCGCGCGGTCCCCGCCGGCAGGACACGGTCGGCTTCCGTCTCGCGATTGTTGCGCCGGTCCTGCCCAGCATCGCGCGCCTGCGTCAGATCAGGACGGAGTGGGAGGCGCTGCCGGACAGTTCCGGCGGCACCCTTGCCGAACCGGTGCAGGATGATCCTGTCAAGGAAGCCGGCGCCATTGCGAAAGCGGTCGATGATCCACAGCTCAAGCGCAGAATCGAAGGACTTGCGCTGATCGTCGCGGCCAATATCAAGACGCGGAACGAGCAAATCGACCGCGCGGCACGCACCAGCCTCGATCTCGCGAGTTGGCTCGGCGTCAAGATGCAACTCGACGCGGTGCGCGTGCTCGCCGCCGAGGAAGTGGTTTTGCTCGCGCCGGTCGCGGATCGTGCGCCGCTTGAGAAACGCGTGGTGCCGCGCCAGGAAGAACTGAACAGCATCATCGGGACCTACCGGGACACCTTGCGAACGCTGTACACGGAGTACCCGAGCGCGGTGCGGAGTGCTCAATCCGCGGTTCTGCGCAGCACCCTGATGCAGCAGGGCAAAACTCAGCAAGCGGCGATGATGGAGCAGATCAACGCCGATGTCGCGGCGCTGCAACGCGATGGTGATCTGCCGACCGGCGCGGTCGAGAAACGCCTCCGCGCCGCCAGTTGCGCAAGCGAGGATGGCCGCCTGGGGTGGCCGGATGCGTGCAGGAACATGAAGCCGTAAACGGCGCCCGTTGTCGCACGGTTAACAGGCGTCAGCCCGGCTGTCTCGCGGTCGCACCGGCGCGCCCCGATTTCGGCAGGTCCACTGCCTTTTTGGCAAGGTCCAGAACCGCTGTCGTCGCCAGTTCATGGGCTCGCTCCTCGTCAAACCCAAGTTTGACGAGCCACTGCTGCAACTCGGTCTCCAGCAGGGAGATCTGAGCGATCAACTGATCGAATTGTGGCAGGGGGCCGCGACGCGGCCGATGCTGAAGTGTCTGCACCACCCCGTCCAGACCCATCCGCAACAGAGTCTTGAGGAGCGCTTCAAACACCTCGTGCCACAACGCGGTTGGCGTCAGCATGTCGAGCCCGAAGCCCATACCCGCGGCCTGACGGGTATCAGCGGGCGGAGCGACATCGCGCTCGTCTGCAAGCCACCCGGAGACCTGTTCACGCATCTCGGACTCGGTTGCCGGCGTGTCCGGCAGGCCAAGGTCGGTGGCGATCGAAAAACTCAAAGTGGCGACTACGTCGGCCAGGTCATGCGTGCTCATTGTTGCAGCCCCTTTTTCTGTCGCTTTTCGATCCGCTGCCCGGCGAGCCGTAGAATGCCGACGACCGCCATAAGAAGCCACAGCCATCGGATATCCTGAAACATCTCGTGTCCCTGCAGCCGGAACAAGGAACCATCGAGGATGGACCGCAACGCCAGCGCCACCCCCGTTGCTGCCGCGGCCGGCGTGTTTTCCAAAGTATCGAACGCGGGCATCGCCACCGTGCCGGTAGCGCCGGCAAATTGCAGGGCCACCATAACGATAACCACGGCCGACAGAAACAGCGTCTGGAACAAAAGGTCCAGCACCAGCGGTCCGCGCCAGGCCGGCCGGATCGCGTGGCCAAACGGAACCGCGAAGTAGGTGCCAAACAGAATGCCGTCAATCCAAGAATAAATGCCAGTATCCAATGCGTAGATCAGCACAATGAAGCCGAACACGGCGGCCTCGGCCGCCGCAAAAGCAACGCCGCCATGATAGAACTGTTTTGCCAGGGTCGTGAATCGGATGCACGCGGCCAGCCTTCGCCCAGCGCCTTGCCACAGCCACTCCGTGGCGGACTTTATGGCCGGCAAACCGGCGGCCGCCTTGCCGGGATCAACGTCGAACCAGGTGGTGCGCCGGCGCAACGCAATACCGGCCAGCGGAGCAGCCAGAACCAGCGGCCAAATGCCGGAGCGGCCGTGCAGCGAAAGCCGGTGCGCCATATCGGCGAAGTAGGGCAGGATATTGAAGAAACCATTGCTCAGGATCACGGCCGCCAGAAAGCCCGCCAACAGACCGTAGCATCGGCACACGACCGGAAATCCGCCTCGTCCGACCGCAGCGCCGCCGAACACGCCGAGGATGCAAAGCGATGCGGCACTGAAGATGTCGGTTAGAATGATCAGCAGGTTGATCGAGGGCATGGTGCCGCCCAACGGCGTTGACGCCCACTGCAACAGCACCATCATCGGCAGCGCAAGCAGATAGGCCCAGAGGAAGTCACTGCACCGCATGGTGCGGAGATATTCTCGTCTTGCGGCCAGCGCCGGATGTGAACGCCGTAGCCACGATCGCGAATTCTCGACTACGGCCGGCGGCAAAGAAAGGCGCCGGCCGGTCACCCCAATGGCCTGCGCGGCGGCAAAATTGTCCATCAGAAACTCAAGATTCGTCAGAAGGCGCCCCAGCACGCAGCGCGTGGCGAACACGCCGGCGACACATTCGATCCCGGTCAGGACCACGCTCAGCCAGTAGCCCTCAACCATCTTTCCGGCGGGCATGGCGACCAGCAGAAACAACGCCACAAATAGGCTTGCCACCGGCACTGCCCGGTCTGAACCGCGACTGTACAGGACATCGTGCAGCGCGAGATGACCGAGTTCATGGAGTGTCGTGAAGATGGCATGATGGGCCGGCAATCGTCGCGGATCGATCGGTGCGCCAAACACCCATGCACGGAACTCCCCTGCCACGCCGTGGCTGAACAGCACACCGTCCGGCGTGATGCGGGACGTGCCGGCCCACTGACGCAGCCGCAGCATGGAAATCTTCGGCGCCAACGGGGCGAAGACCGTACGCACGGCCGATTCAACCGCCGGTTCCACAGCATCACCGTCGAGCGGTGGCGGCCCCCGGATGATGATAAAAGCTAGACACATTTCCAGGAAAGGCAGAAGGAGCGCGAGAGACTGACCCTCCAACCCGTCGCCGCACAGCGGTGAAACACCTGCCTCGTACAGCAGGCTTTCCACCGCCGCGCCGGCCCTCGCCGCGCAGTTGCCTCTAATGAAGATCACCGAGTAACTGCTGGCGAAGGCAACAACATATAACATCACCGAAAAGATGATGCCGTAGCTTGCGATCACCCCAAGTGTGCCCAGAATGACCGCCTGGCGCGGGCTGCCCGAAAAGCGGTTGACAGGCCAGTGGGTCGGCGCCGGCCGCCAGGACGTCATCCGAAACGACCCGCTTTACACGGTTGCCGTACAGGAATGGATGTCAGGATTGGCTTGGGTTCAGCGAAACAGGCCGCCGTGGCGTTCGCGCACCGCGGACCGCGCGGGACGCGCGCCTGCCGAACCAGACCAGAGCCGAGCTCTAACCGGGATCGGATCGAATTCATGGGGATGGGAGCGCTCTCAGAATCTGTTTGTAGGCAGCACGCGTCGGGTCTGCGCGGTCTCGATTGCAACTTGCGATCGAACTGTCGGCGGTGGCCGGACACGCGACGATCTAACCCAACAACCATTGCCTTTAGCCCCGGAGCCGCATTTTGGAAACTGCCGTCCGGCCTGCAAAGACATCTCTTGGCCCCTGGGATGCGTTTGCCGATGTTGACGTTCATCGACGAGATACTGGCGGACCTCGAAACCAGCGGCGCGGGTGCCGTACAATGCCGAGCGATCGGAGTGCTGTCAATTGATTGTGGGTTTCTCAAGGCATGCAAATTGGTTCTGTCGCAAATTTCCTGGGCGGACATGCGACACCCAAGAATGCGACTGGTTTTGGTTCTGTCGCAAGCTTGGCCGCCCGACCCGCGTGGTGAGGTGGCTTACGTTTGCCGGCAACGGTTTCAGCTGGCGAGTGGCGATGATCGAGTTCAAGGGCAGTCATTTTGACCGGGACGTGATCCTGTGGGCGGTCCGCTGGTACGTGGCGTATCCGATCAGCTATCGCCAGCTGGAGGAAATGATGGAAGAGCACGGCGTCGAGGTTGACCACGCCACACTCAACCGCTGGGTGCTCAAGTACGTCCCGCTGCTGGAGCAGGAGTTTCGAGCGCGCAAGCGTCCGGTAGGTCCCAGTTGGCGAATGGACGAGACCTACGTGAGGGTCAGGGGCACCTGGAAGTACTTGTATCGGGCTGTCGATAAGGCCGGTGACACGGTGGATTTCCTGCTGACTGCCAAACGGGATCGCAAAGCCGCTTTGCGCTTCTTGCGCAAAGCGATCAGGTGGAACGGCACGCCTGAGAAGATCACGATCGACAAGAACGGCGCCAACACGGCAGCGATCGAAAGCCACAATGCCGGGCACAAGGCGGGCATCGAGATCCGTCAGATCAAATACCTCAACAACATTGTCGAACAGGACCATCGGGCCATCAAGCGGTTAGTGCGGCCAATGCTGGGGTTCAAATCCTTCAGGTCAGCCGCCGTGACGCTTGCTGGTATCGAGCTCATGCACATGATCCGCAAAGGCCAGTTGTGGACGACAGGCGAAGTGTGCCCGGCGCGTCAATTCTATTCGTTGGCGGGTTAAAACCAGTCGCATTCTTGGGTGTCGCATGTCCGCCCAGGAAATTTGCGACAGAACCCGTTCGAGTGCGGTGCCAAGCAAAACGGCCGAGACTGCGCCCACCCAGCGTGACCGGCATATGCAATTGATTGCAGAACGTGGTCGAATGGGCTGGCAGAAAGCGTCAGGGTATAACTTGCGTGCTTTGGTGGAAGCCGACATCGGCCGGTGGAAACGGGTCATCGGCGAGGCACTGCACTCGCAGACGGACGGCCGTCAGGCGACCGACGTGGCGATTGCTGTCAACGTCCTGAACCGCATGCTGGAGCTGGGACGCCCGAATTATGTTCGTATCATATGGAACCAGGAATGCTCGGTATTACTGCGTCCATCAAGCTGATCTATGCAACAAGGTCTGGGATTTTGCGTAATCTCGCCCTCCGTCTGGAAGTGTTGGGGTGGACGGCCCCACGGCATCGCGTGCCAGAATTGGAGCTGTGAACAAC
>JBEKLE010000447.1:0-5477 GCA_050010355.1 Rhodopila sp.
CCCCGGCATCAAACTCCGCAACCAGCTTGACCCGCCATACCAGTTTCGCCACCAGCCACCCTCGCTCCGTGATCCCATAACCTACCGAACTCGGAACAAACCCCACAACCTTGCATGCTCCCGAAGGCCTCGATCAGATAGTGCGTGACGGCAATTATCGTTTTGCCAACGCCACGGCGCCAACTATGGTGATGAAGTGCTCAGCGAACAGTCGCCCCCAACGCAAACTGCCTCAGGCCAAGGTCGCCAACAGGCGTTGGGCAGCCTTCAGATCCGCTGTTTCCGAGCCCTCTACGAACTGCTCGAGCACCGGCCGCAGAAGCGTCCTGGCATTCTCGGTCAGTCCCCGCGAAGCCAACGACGCCGCTAGATCAATCGAGGTCCGTAACTCCCATGCCAACGCACCCTGACGACGGCTTAATTGAATCGACCGCATGAAGCAAAATTCCGCGTCCTCACCTGCGGGTCGTGGCATGGAAAGCAGAAGTCCGCCCTTCACACGCAGTAGCTCAGGCATGTAGTAGAGGTTTCCATTTATCTCGACCTGTCGGATCGTCTGGTCGATTAGGGTGATGCCTTCGGCGTACCGACCGGTCGCCGCGAGCCCCTGAGCGAGGGAACTGCTGAATGGAGTGATTAGCGCCTGATAGCGTACCGCGTGGAGGTCCACCAGACAGGCTTGTAAGATTTCGACCCCGGTTTTTGCGTTGCCTCGGTGGATGGCCAGCTCTCCCTTGAAACCGCGTCCGATTGCAATATAGGGAGCGAGGGAATGGGATTCGGCTCGGGAGATGAACCAATCCGTATGCTCTTCGGCGCTCTGGAGATCGCCGGCCCATAGGAACACGCATATTGCCCACATCAAAACGATCGACAGCGCGACCTGACGGTCCATGCCCGCGGCGTCCCTGACGGCTTGGCGCGCGCGTTCCACTGCTTGGGCCGGATGGCCTAACAACCACAATGTTAGACCCAGGCCCACACTGGATAAATTGTAATAATCGAAGCCAAAATTTTTGATGCTGCTTCGCTGAGAACCCGGCCCGGCCCGCAGTGCCTCTTCAAGTGCCACGCGGGAGCCGGCAAGCTCGCCGACGTAGAACAGTGCGACTCCAACACAGCAATCGCCGAACGCGACAGCAGCCGGGTCCAAAATGGTCCTTGAAATGGCGGAGGCGCGCTCTGAATATCGTTTCGCCTCATAGAAATTTCCGGAACGCGTATGCAATATGTAAAGTGGGCTGAGAAGGCGCATTTGGGTCAGGGCGTCTTCGCGTTCCTCGGCAATCGCGAGGCTTCTGGTCAAGGCGACACGTGCCTCTTCGCATGGGCCATGCGTGAATAGCAATGACATTCCGAGGGTTGCTTGAAGCTGCATCTCCTCGCGTCCCGCGCGCGTGGCATCATCAAGTGCGAGAAGCGCTCGCTCCGACCAGCGCTGACACTCAATCGGTAGAGACATCGAAAAAAAAGCGGGAGCGGCGGCAACGGCGAGTCCGATACCAATTTCAGCATCGCCGCTTAGGCCGAAACACCATTCCAGGGCCGCGCGCACGTTGCCGATGTCGGCGAGGCTGATCGTTCGTTCCACGCTCTCCGGTGAACCCGGCCGCCCGGATTCGGGCTGCGCAAGCCAACGCCGGTAATACGCCGCGTGACGCGCCGCAAGGCCGGCGCGATCGGCGGCATCAAGACCGATTTCGTTCGCGTAAGCGCGCGTTGTGTCCAACAGGCGATAGCGCATTATCGTGCCATCGCGATTGGTCGCGACCATCGACTTGGCGACCAGATTGTCGAGCGCACCGAGGACGTGGTTCTGATCAAGGTCCGCGCTGGTCGACACCGCCAGCGCCGCGTCAAGCGGGAAGTCGCCCACGAACACCGCCAGTCGGCATAGCGTCTTTTGTTCCAGGTCGGAAAGAAGCTCATAGCTCCAGTCGAGCATCGCCTTCAACGTCTGCTGCCTGGGCGGTGCGGTCCGCTGGCCTGACCATACCAGCGCAAACCGCTCGTTTAGCAGCGCCGCGGTTTGTTCCAGCCCGTAAGTGCCGACCCGCGCCGCCGCGAGCTCGATCGCGAGCGCCACGCCGTCGAGCCGGCGGCAAATGCCGCCCACGATCTTCGCGTCCGCGCCGGTCAGCGCCAACCGCGCGCCGCTTGCCTCGGCCCTTTCGACGAACAATTGCACGGCGGGAAAAGTGAGGGCGGCGTCCGCGGTCAGGCCCGAATCGTCAGGCGGAAATGAAAGAGGCGCCAGCCGATGGACGTGTTCGCCCTCGACCCTCAGCGCTTCGCGGCTGGTCGCGAGGATGTGCACCCCCGGCGCGCCCGCGAAGATGCGCGCCGCGAGTGGCGCGGTGGCATCGATCAGATGTTCGCAGTTATCCAGGATCAGCAGAATGCGCTTGTCGCGCAAATACGCGATCAGCCCGAGCGTCGGATCCTCCGACTGCACCGACAACCCGAGCAACGAGGCCAGCGAGAAGGCCGCGAGACCAGGTTCGCTTAATGAGCCGAAATCGATGAACGCCACAACGCCCGCGAAGCAATTGGTCAGATAATGCGCGACCGCGACGGCAACCGTGGTCTTGCCGACGCCGCCGGCACCGACGATGGTGACGAAGCGCGTGGCGACCAGTTGCCCCGACAGCGTGCGAACACCGTCGGCTCGTCCAACCATGCGCGCGAGTGGGCTTGGCACGTTGGCGCGGGGGACGTTGCCCGGCACGTCCGGCGCCGGCGTGTCGTTTTGTGCTTGGTTAAAAGCCGTGACCGGCGCGACGAAGCAGTAGCCTCGTCCGGTCACGGTCGTGATGTAGCGCGCGCCGCCCACGCCGTCGCCCAGAGCCTTGCGTAGGCTGACGACATGGAACCGCAGGCTATTTTCGCTGACCGTCACGTCAGGCCAGACACGCGCGATCAAATCTCTCTTGCTCACTGCTTCATTCGCGCACGACACGAGCGCGATCAGGATGTCCAGAGCGCGCGTCCCGATCGACACGGCAACCCCTCCCCTGGTGAGAAGCTGCTCGGCTGGCGCCAGAGTGAAGGGGCCAAATTCGATTTTTCCGCCGGTTCGCTCCACCGGTTCCGGCATTGCGCGACCTCCCGTAGTCGCCTGATCATTGGGCAACATAGGCCAGGAGCTGGGATCGCGGAACTCCCTCCCCTGTTACAACGCGTTGCTGCCACGTGGACAGTCGATGTGCGCCACGCGCGGCGCCATAAAGCGCAACCCCGCCGCTGCGGCCCTTGATGCCGGCGGTGCTGCCGACAACGACAATCTTGCCCCGCTTGCGCTCCAGCATCTGCGGCACGACTGCGCGAACCAACCGATGCAGCGGGTAGAAGATCGCCTCCGTCAGCCGCTGCATCTCACCATCGTCCTGCTCCACCGCGGGGCGAAACGCGAAGGGGCGTGCTAGATTGGCGATTAGGATGTCCACACGGCCGACACTTCGTATCCAACGCCTCCGCGGCATCCGGTGCGGTCAGATCGTCGGAGCTTGCCACAACCTCAGCGCCTTTCTCCTGAAACAGTGCAGCGATGTCGGCGCCGTTATATTCGCCGCAATCGGTCACGACCGCGCGCTTGCCCTGCAGACGCCCCGCCATGGTCGTCACGCTGCCATGCCCGGACGCGCCGAGACCGTTTCGTACCAGCGCAGAAGCGCACCCCGTTCGGCGGGAACGGGCATGTCGAACGCCCGTGTCGCGAAATCGACCGTCACCAGCGTGGTTATGTCCGCGGCCGAGAATGTTTCGCCGGCAACGAATGGAAACTCCGACAGCCGCGCATCAAAGTCAGCATGGAAATTCGCGACACGCCGCTTTGCTGCGCTCGGCCAACGCGGGGATCTGCTCATAGTCATGCGCCCCGGCGATCGCACGGCCCTTCAGCCGCGGCACAGTATTGCGCACACCTTCCATCACGGCGGCAAAGCCCTCCAGCTCGGCCCGCCGCTCCCACATCGTCACCAGCGCCTTCTCCTTCGCGGTGGTGCCCAGTAACTTCGGGTTTGGATAGGTCTCCTCCAGATAACGGAAGATGGCCGCGACCTCGCCGATGGCCGTCCCGTCCGCCAGCACAAGCGTCGGCACGACGCGGCGTGGTTTGATCGCGCGATACGCCTCGCTGTGTTGCTTGCCCTGTCCGAGATCAACCGGCATCCAAGGAACCGCGGTGCCCTTCTCGGCAGCGAAGATGCGCACACGCCGCGAATTGAGCGAAGCCGGCGCGTGATAGAGCTTGGGTGTATCGGCCATGGCGTTGGTGCACTTGGACGGTTCAGGGCGAGATGACCCCCAATCTCAAGCTGCTATGAGATGACCGGTTGGCGACGGGTGGAATCCGGGCGTCCGGCCTCTAGCATCCGGTTCAGCACAGCCACGCCGATGGCAGCCTCGGTCTGCTGGCCGGCAAAGCCGCGGGCTCGCAGCCGCGGTCCGATCAACCCTTTGTAGCGACCCATTGTCGTTTCTACTAAGGAGCGTCGGCCGTAGTTAGTTGCGGTTTGCCAGGCCAGGCGGCCTTGTTCTGCAATCATCACCAAATGGCGCTCGCGCTGCGTCGGTGGACCCGGTTCCCCGCTGGGGATGGACGTCGAGCGCGGCGGGATCACCACCTCGATGCCATCGCCGTGCTGCGCGATTGTCTGATAGGTGGGCGCACCATCATAGGCACCATCAGCCGTCACCTGGCCAATCGGATCGTCAATCTGATCCAGCAGCGGCGCTACCTGAGACGGATCGTCCGCATCCTGATCCGTCAGCGTCTGCGCCACAATCATGCCGCTGGTGGCATCAACCGCCAGATGCAGTTTCCGCCATTTCCTGCGCGACTTCGCACCATGCTTCGCCTCCAGCCACTGACCCGCTCCGTAAACTTGTAGACCCGTGCTGTCGATCAATACGTGCAACGGACCATGCGGCACTGACGCCGCCTGGACGACCGGCAACGTCACCGCGCGACGGCTGACCGTGGTGTGATCCGGCGCTGAAATCGTCAGGCCCATCAACGACAGCACCGACGTCATCAGGCCCTCAATCTGCCGCAACGCCAGCTTGAACGCCGCACGCAACATCAGGCAGGTCTGAATGGCCGCGTTCGTATACCGAGCCTGCCCGCTGGGTCCAATGGTCTGCCAGCATTCCAGCGCTGCGTCCTCGATCCACAGGGTCAGGCTGCCCCGTCGGCGCAGACCCGCCTCGTAGGTCGGCCAGTTCCGCACCTTGAACGACATCTTCGGAATGTGGTGGCGGCCGCCGGCATTGTGTTTATGGGGCATTGGGGCGATCAGAACCAGAAGGGATGAGCATCCTACCATCCCCGGACCGGCCAAGTGCACCAACGCCCCTGCGCACGCCGCGCGGACTGGACCGCTCGACCATGCAGGCGCTGGCGAGCGGGCTCTGGATCCGCCAACACCGCAACGTTTTAATCAGTGGGGCGGCCGGGATCGGCAAGAGCTGGATTG
>JBEKLE010000448.1:0-5472 GCA_050010355.1 Rhodopila sp.
AAACCGCCCGGAGAGGCATAAATCGTTGCGATATACGGCAAATTGCACGCTCCAGTCCCGCATCGTTTCTAAGTCATTATATGGACCCCTGACAGCGCCCCTCGAAACCCGCAACCAGTTGCAAGGGTGCCACCATGAAGCGGTAATTTTTGGGTGTCGCCTTACAGCGCAGATCGGCGCCATCGAGACCGCATTGTCGGGCCTGCATACGTTCGGACCGATCGGCTTTTCGACCGACCGCACCGAATGCGCGCGGCTTTGGAACGTGCGCAAAGGGATGTTTCCATCGGTAGGGGCAGTACGCACGGCAGGCACGACCGTGAGATCATCGAGGACGTCGCCTTCCCGGTCGAACGGCTCGCCGAGGCAACACTGGAGCTGCAACGGCTTCTTGCCGCGCATGGCTATCCGGAAGCGATCATCTTCGGACACGCGCTGGAAGGCAACCTGCACTTCGTATTCACCCAGGACTTCAACGCGTCGGCGGAAGTCGAGCGGTATCGCCGCTTCATGGATGCGCTGTGCCGGATGGTCGTCGAGAAATACGACGGCTCGCTCAAGGCCGAGCATGGCACCGGCCGCAATGTCGCGCCGTTCGTCGAACTCGAGTGGGGTGCCGACGCCTACGCGCTGATGCGCCAGATCAAGGCGCTGTTCGATCCGCACGGATTGCTCAATCCCGGCGTCATCATGAACGACGATCCCGGCGCGCATCTCAAGAACCTTAAGCCGTTGCTACAATGCGATGCGCTTGTTGATAAGTGCATCGAGTGCGGGTTCTGCGAACCAAAATGTCCCTCTCGCGGGCTCACGCTTTCGCCACGCCAGCGCATCGTCGGGTGGCGGGAGATCGCGCGCCTCGAGCGGGAAGCGCCGGACCGCGCGGAGTGTGGCGTGTTGCGCAAGCTGTACGACTACTACGGCATCGACACATGTGCTGCATGCGGGCTCTGTGCGACGGCGTGCCCCGTCGATATCGAAACGGGCGTGCTGATCAAGTCATTGCGCGAGCGTCGCCAGGGACCGGTTGCGCAGCGTTTGGCAATGACGTTCGCCGATCATTACGGCGCGGTCTCCGCCGGAATGCGCGCCGGCTTCACCATGGCCGACCTGATGCACGGGGCATTGGGCACGCGGACCATGCAGGGTGCGCTTGATAGCGCGCGCCGCATGTCGGGGGGGCGGCTACCCCAATGGTCGCCGGCCTTCCCTCGCGCTGCGCGGTTCAAACCGTCGGAGCCGGGGGCGATCCCCGGAGCGGAGCGGGTCGTCTATTTTCCAAGCTGCGCCGCGCGCACGATGGGCGCACAGCGTGGCGACGACACGGAAGCGTTGCCGGTCGTGGCCGAGCGGCTGTTCCGCAAGGCAGGATTCGATGTCGTCTATCCGGCGCAACTGGTCGGATTGTGCTGTGGGCAGCCGTTCGAAAGCCCGGGCCTGCCGGCCGCGGCCGACCGCAAGTCGGCGGAACTGGAAGAGGTTCTCTTCGAGGCCAGCGAAAACGGACGTTGGCCGATCGTATTCGATACGAGCCCGTGCGCGTACCGGATGCGGCGGTTCTGCGGCACGCGACTGACGGTGCACGACAGCATCGAGTTCATTTACGATGCCGTACTGCCACGCGTGGTGCTTGCGCCGATCTGCGAGCCGATCGCCATTCATCCGGTCTGCAGTGTGCGCATGATGGGCACGACTGATAAGCTTTCTGCGATCGCCAGAAGTTGCTGCGCCGAGGTCGTCGCTGTCCACGATGTGCTGTGCTGCGGATTTGCCGGCGACAAGGGTTTCAACCGTCCGGAACTCAACGAACACGCGCTGCGGCACTTGAAGGAAGCGCTTCCGGCCGGTTGCTCGCGCGGCTATTCGTCAAGTCGGACGTGCGAGATCGGATTGTCGGAGCAGGCGGGGTTTCCGTATCGGTCGATCATTCATTTGGTCGAAACGTGTGCCAACGGGAAGGATGCGGCGTTGGCCGGTTACGCGACTGACGCGACTGAAAACCTGTCCGGTAGGTAAAACCGCGGTCTGATGGTGATGGCGTGCACTTTGCGGATGGGAGGCGAGATGACCCCAACCCGAGCCGCTATGCGATGATGCGCCGGCAACCGACGGATTTCGGGCGTCCGGTGGCGAGCATCCGGTTTAGGACCGCCACGCCGATGGCAGGTCCGCTGGGCAGCAAAGCCGCGGGCTCGAAGCCGAGGTCCGATCAGCGCCTTGTAGCGACCCATCGTCGTTTCGATCAGCGAGCGTTGGCTGTGATCGGTGGCAACCTGCCAGACCCGTCGTCGCCCCGTTCGGTGATCATCGCCAGATGGCGGTCACGCTGGGTCGGCGCGCCCGGTTCGCCGCTGGGCACGGCCGTCGACCTGTCTGGTTTTTGATCTGCTGACCGGCTAGCTAGCTCGCTCGCGATAACGCCGTGGGCGATAGGCGACGCGGCAGCCTTCGGCAAACAGCGTGTACTTGGCCAACAGTTCCATGCCGGGCTGATAGGCCTCCCCGGGCGTGCCGTCGCGGCGGATACCCATATCGCCGGTCGCCACCACCCTTCACCGCGCCGCTCTCGTCGTACAGTACTTCGGCACTTCGGCACTTCGGCGCCGGTGAAACCGACGTAGCTGTCGACGCCGAGTTCCTCCGCCTGCTTGCCCAGCCAGCGGCAAACCTCGCCCATACGCAGCCGCGAAGACGGCGAACGCCGCTTGGAAGTCCGCGTCGGCAACGTCGAGACGGTTGACGGTGGCCGCCACGTCTTTGGCGCCGTCGCCTGGGTCGAGACCGACGCCACCGAGGTGACTGCTTTCACCGACGGCTGTCCGGGTTTGCGCGTTGTTTTGGCCAACGTGGGAGTAACGAAACCGCCAATTTTGGACTGGTTCCATATCCCGATGCGTTTGCAATGGTCAGCTTCCGGGCAACTTGGCGACCGACGTGAGTTCTAGTCCATCCAGAGTGGTATTTCGTTCCATGTCATTCCGCAGAGATGGGAATGAACAGGACGATCACCAAATGTGAGGCAGAACCTATTTTAAGTGGAATTCACACGAACCACAGGTCCGCGGCAAATCCGCCAGTACTAAATCGCCGAAGGCGAAGGGAAAGGAAAGGGAAAATGAGCGAGCGCATTGCGATCGAGATTGCCGCGGGCCGACGTGCGCCTGGTGCGGGCCGACAAGCTCAACGCCCTCGACCCGCCGATGTTCGAAGGCCTGCTATTGGCTTGCGAGAGACTTGCCAAAGAGCCCAGCCTGCGCGCCGTCGTTCTCTCGGGCGAGGAACGCGCCTTTTGCGCCGGCCTTGATATGGGACGTTTCGCCACTACGAAGCAGGGCGGCGACTTCAAGGACATCGAAAAGCGCACGCATGGCATTTCGAATACCTTTCAATACGTCGTCTATGGCTGGCGGGAGCTCTGCGTGCCCGTAGTCGCGGCCGTGCATGGCGTCGCCTTCGGCGGCGGATTTCAGCTGATGCTCGGCGCGGATATTCGTCTCGTCGCGCCCGATACGCGCATGTCGATCATGGAAGTCAAATGGGGTCTCGTGCCGGATATGGCCGGTACAGCGCTCATGCGCACCCTCGCGCGCGACGATGTCATACGCGAACTGACTTATACGGGGCGCATCTTTTCGGCGCAGGAAGCGCTCGCATATGGCTTTGCGACGCGCATCAGTGAGGATCCCCACACCGAGGCCTTGGCATTGGCGCGCGAGATTGCGACGAAAAGCCCCGATGCGATCCAGGGGACAAAACGATTGTTGAACATCCCTGCTTCCATTGATTCGGCGACGTCGCTGCTCGCCGAAGCGGTCGAACAGGCGAAACTGATCGGCTCGCCAAATCAAATCGAAGCGGTCAAATCCAATCTCGAAAAACGCGCTGCCCTTTTTGCCGATCCCGATAGCGCGGCGACGGCACTCTGGACGCCACGAGACGATACCGAAAGAAAATAACGGGTGCTGTCAGCGCTCGCGCCAGCAAGTACAACTTGACCGGTGCAGCGAGTCCGTTACAATACCGCACGCCACGCCACGCCACGCCACGCGATACAGCGTATCCTGCTCTTCAGCAACGATAAAGCGGGAACAATTAAGTGCTGAAACAGGCGCGAACCCTCTTGAGCGGCGTGCCGGGGGACACCCTGGCCGGCCTGCTCCTCGCCGCGATCGCCATTCCTGAACAACTCGCCACCGCTCGGCTTGCCGGAATGCCGCCCGCGTCCGGACTGTTCACCTTTGCCGCCGGCGCGGTCGGCTTCGCCGTGTTCGGCACCAATCGCTTCCTGTCGGCTGGCGCCGGTTCCACCATCGCGCCGATCTTCGCCGGTTCGCTAGCCCTGCTCGCCATCGTCGGGTCCTCAGATTACGCGGCGCTTGTGGCATTGTTCTCGATCATGGTCGGGATCGTGCTGATCGGCGCCGCCCTGCTGCGCGCGGGTTGGGTCGCCGACCTGCTCTCCATCCCGGTCACCACCGGCTTGATGGCCGGCATCGCCATCCACATTATCGTCGGTCAACTGCCCTCGGTGCTCGGTTTGCACGACGCGCATGGCACGATGGCGGCACAGGCCATCCAGATCATGCACCGCCTGCCCGACACCAACCCCTACGCCCTGGCGATCGGCCTCTTCGTGCTGGTCGCCACGCAGGCAACCGAGCGCTGGGCGAAGCACCTGCCGGGGGCGTTGCTGGCGCTGATCACGGTGGCTGGCGCGACCGCCTTGCTGCACCTGGACCGGCATGGCGTCGACGTACTGGGCGCGCTGCCGGCAACCCTGCCACATCTTGCGCTTCCGGTGGCTAGGCTGGACGACGTCCTGCGGATATCCCCGCTGGTGCTGATCGTGGCGGGACCGCCGCAAGTTTGGGGGTGGGAGGTCCAGAGCGCTATCTTCGCGTCTGTTATCTGACCAGGGGGTGGATGCGTGGCTTGGATTGTGAGGCTGGTGAAAATCGGGGCTGACGGTGAAGGGCGGTTCGCCGACATCATGAAGATTAGCCGGCCAGATGATCTTGACGATATCGCCAACCTGGGTCTGACCGTGGCCGACGGGAAGCAGGTGCTGGCAGGCCTCCAACAGGAAATCGTTGCCGCGCAAGCCAGGAGCCAATCGGTTCGGGGACCGTCTCAAGTTTGGGGGTCAGGCGGCAATCGCGCTTTGCGGGTGTGTATCGTTGGCTGGGTGAAATTTCTGTCCGTAGCCGGAACCGAGTGTACCATTGTAGACCGCGCAGCGAACCTGGAGCAGGAGTCGGCCCCTCGTCGCGACCAGCGCATCTGCTGTGATTTGTTCATCCGGCGGTTCACCAGAAAATTGGCCGTCCCTTCGGTGATCGCGGTGCCGCCCCTCAAACCGGCACGGTGGCGCTCGGCATAATTGACCAACCAGTCGCTCTGGCCGGTGAGAAGCCATCCAGCGCGTGCAAGGCGGTCCACAACTTTCTCGAGGGCGCAATGGACTTGCGCTCG
>JBEKLE010000449.1:0-12415 GCA_050010355.1 Rhodopila sp.
CTGTCGCAGGGCCAGCCGGCGGTTCTGGTCATCTTGTTCCGTCAGCCCGGGGCGAACATCATCGAAACGGTCGACGCGGTGAAGGCCGCGATTCCGCAACTGATGGCAGCGATGCCCGCCGACATGAACCTGCTCATCGCCAACGACCGCACCACCACCATCCGAGCCAGTCTGCATGATACGGAAAGGACGCTGCTGATCGCGGTCGGTCTGGTGACCCTAGTGGTGTTTCTCTTCCTGCGCAGCGCCCGCGCGACCCTCATCCCGGCGATCGCGGTGCCGGTTTCCATCATCGGCACGTTCGGCGCGATGTATCTGATGGGCTACAGCCTCGACAATCTCTCGCTCATGGCGCTGACGGTGGCCACAGGCTTCGTGGTCGATGACGCAATCGTCGTGCTGGAGAACATCTCCCGCCATCTGGAAGCAGGCATGTCGCGCGTCCAGGCAGCACTTCAGGGTGCGAAGGAGGTCGGTTTCACCGTGGTGTCGATCAGCCTGTCGCTGATCGCCGTGTTTCTGCCGATCCTGCTGATGGGCGGCATCGTCGGCCGGCTGTTCCGCGAATTCGCCATCACCCTGTCGATGGCCATCATGGTCTCGCTGGCGATTTCGCTGACCACGACGCCGATGATGTGCGCGATTTTCCTGCGTCCGGCGGTGTTGACCGCTCCGAAGAAGAAGACGCTGCTGGAACGGGCACAGGCGGTCTATGGCCGGACACTGGCATGGTCGCTGCGGCATTCCGCCCTGGTGATGCTGGTGCTGCTGATCACCGTCGCGCTGAACGTCGCGCTTTTCATCGCCATCCCGAAAGGATTTTTCCCCCAGCAGGACACCGGCCGGATGATGGGCGGCCTCCAGGCCGACCAAAGCATCTCCTTCCAGGCCATGGAGCAGAAGCTGACCCAGCTTTCGGATATCGTGCAGCACGATCCGGCGGTGCAGAGCGTGGTCGGCTTCACCGGCCAGGGCAGCGGCGGCGCCGGCGGACAGACCAACACCGGCCGCGTCTTCGTCGCCCTGAAACCGCTGGCGCAGCGTGCCGGCGTCGACGTCGTCATGACCAGGCTTCGCCGCGCGCTCGCCGTCGTGCCCGGCGCCCAGCTTTTCCTGATCCCGATCCAGGACATCAGTGTCGGCGGCCGGCAGACCAATGCCGCTTATCAGTACACACTCCAGGCTGACAGTACGGCCGATCTCTACGAGTGGGCGCCAAAACTCACCGCGGCGCTGGAGCACGATCCGGTGCTGCGCGACGTCAATTCCGATCAGCAGCAAAAGGGCCTCGAAACCGACCTTGTGATCGATCGTGCGACCGCCAGCCGGCTCGGCATCAATCCCAGCCAGATCGACAACACCCTGTACGATGCTTTCGGGCAACGTCAGGTTTCCACCATCTACAGCGCGCAGAACCAGTATCATGTCGTTATGGAAGTGGCGCCGCGTTACTGGCAGAGCCCGCAGACGCTCCGGGACATCTATGTCAGCACATCCGGCGGCAATGCTTCCGGTACCGAGGCGACAAATGCGGTCGTTGGCACCGTCACAGCCGCGACGACGGCCAAGTCGTCGAGCAGCAGCACAACCGGCAGTTCGTCCAGCAGCAGCGCCACGTCAAAGACCAGCACTTCGTCCAGCAGCACCAGCAGCACAACAACCGCGGCCTCCATCGCCTCGAGTTCGGCCCGCAACGCGGCGACCAACGCGCTGGCCGCCACCGGCAAAAGCAGCGCCTCCTCGGCCGCGGCGGTCAGCACCAGCCAGGAGACGATGGTGCCGCTCTCGGCAATCACGAAATACGGTCCCGGCAGCACACCGCTTGCGGTCAACCATCAGGGCCCGTTCGTCGCCGCGACGATTTCGTTCAACCTGGCGCCGGGCAAGTCACTGAGCGACGCCGTCACCCAGGTGGCGCAGGCGGAAGCCAGTATTCACATGCCGGCCAGCATCCATGGCAGCTTCCAGGGGACCGCGCGGACATTCCAGGAGTCGGTTGACAGCGAACCGCTGCTGATCGCCGCGGCTCTGGTCGCCGTCTATATCGTCCTCGGCGTCCTGTATGAGAGCTACATCCACCCGATCACCATCATCTCCACCCTGCCCTCGGCCGGCGTTGGTGCATGGCTGGCGCTGATGCTGTTCAACACCGAGTTCAGCATCATCGCGCTGATCGGGGTCATCCTGCTGATCGGCATCGTCAAGAAAAATGCCATCATGATGATCGACTTCGCCCTGGATGCCGAACGCACCCGCAACCTGAGCCCGCACGATGCGATCTTCCAGGCCTGCCTCATGCGCTTCCGCCCAATCCTGATGACCACCAGCGCCGCAATGCTGGGCGCGCTGCCCCTCGCCCTGAGCTTCGGCGACGGCGGCGAGATCCGCCGCCCGCTCGGTATTTCCATCGTCGGCGGCCTGATGGTGAGCCAGGTCCTGACGCTCTACACCACGCCGGTCGTATATCTTTACCTGGATCGCTTCCGGCTGTTCTCGAAACGACAATGGAATCGGGCCTTTCCCGGTCTGGCTGCGCCGGAGGCTGCCGAGTAATGCGCCAACTCTGGGCGTGCCTGCTGCTGGCCGGCTGCATGGTCGGGGCTGCATGGTCGGACCCGACTACAAACGCGCCGACGCCCCCGCGCCCCCCGCATTCAAGGAACTCGCCGGCTGGAAGATCACCCAGCCGGCGGACGCCGTTGACAAGGGCGCATGGTGGTCGGTGTATCACGACCCCGAACTCGACCGGCTGGAACGCATGGTCGAGACATCGAACGAGACGGTGAAACAGTTCGAGGCGGACTATCGCAACGCCGTCGCCCTGGTTGCCGAGGCGCGTGCGGGCCTGTTCCCCACCGTTGGGCTATCGCCCGGCGTCACACGAAGCGGCAGCGGCGGCGGAAGCTCGGGTTCATCCGGCGCGGGCGCGACAGGGTCCTCCTTCGGCAGCAGCTCCCGCAGCACGACTGAATACAGCCTCAGCGGCACCGTGACCTGGGATCTCGACATCTGGGGCCGGGTCCGGCGCCAGGTGGAAAGCAACACCGCGGCAGCCCAGCTCAGCGCCGCCGATCTGGCGAATGCGATGCTGTCGGCGCAGGCGACACTGGCGACCGACTATTTCGACCTGCGCGCCGAAGACGCCCTGACCCAACTGCTGCGCGACACCGTCGCCGCCTATCGGCGCGCGTTGCAGATCACCGAGAACCAGTATCGCGCCGGCACCACGGCAAGCACTGACTACGTGACCGCTCTGGCGCAACTGCAGTCGACCGAGGCGCAGTTGATCGCGGTCGGCATCCAGCGGCAGCAGTATGAACATGCAATCGCCGTGCTGACTGGGCACGCACCAGCCGAAGTGACCATTGCACCGGCACCGCTGGCCGCCGCCGTGCCGGTGGCCCCGCCTGGCCTGCCGTCGGCGCTGCTGGAACGACGGCCCGACATCGCCGCGGCCGAACGGACGATGCAGGAGCAGAATGCGCTGATCGGTGTCCAGATCGCCGCCTATTACCCCGATATCTCGCTGTCCGCGCTGGGCGAATATGCCGGCAACCCGCTGGGAAAGTTGTTCAATGCGAGCAACCAGATCTGGTCGCTGGGCGCCTCCGGCTCCGAGACCCTGTTCGAGGGCGGGCTGCGCAGTGCCTCGGTGCAGGCAGCGCGAGCGACCTATGACGCGTCCGTGGCGACTTACCGGCAGACCGTCCTGACCGCCTTCCAGGGGGTGGAAGATGAACTGTCGGACCTGCGCATCCTCGAGCTTCAGGCGAAGGCAGAGGCGACCGCCGTCGTCTCGACTCGCCGAGCGGTAGACGCGACGCTGAACCAGTATCGCGCGGGCACCGTGCCGTACACGAGCGTCATCACCGAACAGACGCTGCTGCTGTCAGACCAGCAGACGGCACTGTCGATACAGCAAAGCCGGTTGGTGGCGAGCGTCGCGTTGATCGAGGCACTGGGCGGCGGATGGGCCGCTGCGGACCTGCCCGCGACGATCAAAATCGCCAACCCGCTGCTGCCGTGACGCCGGGGTGTTCCCAAAACTGCACGCCACTTGCGTAGCAGAGCGATATAGGGCGGAGTTGCCAGCCCGGTGCCCAACCGACCGAAATTGGCCGGAAGCGGAATGGCAGGTCCGGAGCGTGCGAGGCCAGAAACCTGCTGTTCCTTCGGCGTTCAGTGACTGGCCGCTCCCGACCCGAGTCGGCCATAGAGCTGCGACACGGCTGATCCCGTGAACAGATTTTCGCCGCGGCCCTCCGCCTCGTCGACTCCGAAGCAAGCCTGCTAAAGTCGCGCAGCTGGTCCAGGCTCTTGATACGGCGCAGCCCAATCAAATGGGAAGCGGGTAGAAGGAGGGTAGAGGGAATCTCGGGTGGAGGAGGAAAGTTTGATGCCCCATAGTGAGCAGTTTGTGAGACGTGCCGTGCCTGTCCGGGCCGACTACATCGCGCAGTTTCAGGACGAGATGGTGCGGGTGCTTCCAACGCTTAGCGAGCAGGAAAAGAATGCGTTCAGGCTGCTGGATGCGCAAGAGCAGGCTTGGCGCTTCATGAACCGGCAGTCGCGGCTCGTACATCCGCATCCCCGCCAGATAAATAAGGCCAACGGCTTCGACGACCTACCCGCCGTGCAGGCCAACAGGCCGGGCGTCGAGGCATTGCTGGCGAGCCTCGCCCGAGGTGACGACGTGAACGCGCACCTCAGCCAGGATGTAATGCAGGGTTACTACTTGCACCCGCCGGGCCGGAAAGACGGACGGGATTTCGACCTGCTCCTGAACGAGTGGGGCATCCACCACCTGCATCTAGACCAAGCACCGGGAAAGGGCGGCTTCCGGGCAAGGACCAAGGAGCTGCTTTACGCCATCCTCGGCCGAGGTGTGGCATTCGTCCTGGCTGTTGCGCCACACCGTGCATGGACCAGCAGGCGGCTCATTGAGGTCACCGTGCAGTCATGGCCAAACCAGGGATTGTTCGTAGCTCTCAATATGCTTCCAGGACGAGGCTGCTCCGAAGACGAACACAAGGGGCTGCGCAAGGTTGGAAGCTCGACAGCCGCTGTTGTTAACGACCAATGCTGGATATCCGGTGTGACCTCTGGAATGTCGACAGCGCTGGTTTCCAATAGAGTTTCCAGGGAAACAGGCCAGCTTTTGCGCTGCCTGCACCAAGCTACCGAATACCCGGAGCATCTCTATCGTCAGCTCATGAACGCTGCCGTACTAAACGGCGTCGCGTGGCCCAAGGAGCCGAATATCGCCGTCCGATGGCTGAGGAGTCCGGACCGGCATTGCTTTGGCTTTGTAGAAGAGATGAGCGACACGACGCTACTCATCGAAACCACTCTGGGAAGGTCCCGCGGCTAAACAGCGCCCATCATCGTCCCTCGCCTGGAACCAGATCTTCCACTTACGGCCACACCATGCTGGGCGGAGAATGTCCGCTTGCTAAATCCTCTGCTGGAAAAGCAGTAAGGCGGCTTTCCACCCATCCCCGCCATTCGCCGTTGCCCCCTTGAACGACTGCTGCAGAGAAGCGGTGTCGCATGTCTGAACGACCATGATGGGCGCAGAGCGGACCCCAACGCGACCAGCCCTCTATGTCCGCTTTCCGCCCCAAGTGGCCATTCGCGCATATATCAAGCATTTCAAAGCACCTTTCGGCCGTCTCGGTAGCGAAGCGCATCGACCACAAGAGCACAGGCCTGCGACGGCTGGCGCCGGCTCGGGTAATACAAATGGTATCCCGAAAACGTAGGGCACCAGTCTTCCAGCACCCGGATGAGACGACCTGCGGCGAGATGAGGCTGCGCCAGGTCCTCCGGCACATAGGCCAGGCCAAATCCGGCCAGCGCCGCATTGAGCATCTGAAACGTGCCATTGAAAGCAAGCTGGCCTTCGACATGAACCTTCTGCTCCCGATTGCCTTTCTCGAACTCCCACGCATAAAGCCCCCCATAGGTGGGCAGTCGCAGATTGATGCAGTTGTGCCCAATCAGGTCCTGCGGCCTGTTCGGCGCCGACCGCGTCGCGAAATACGACGGCGCTCCCACGACGGCCATGCGCATGTCGGGCCCGATCGGCACCGTGATCATGTCCTTCGCCACTTGCTCACCGTTTCGCACGCCGGCGTCAAACCGTTGCGCGACGATATCGGTCAGCCCATAGTCGATGATGATCTCGACCTTGATGTCCGGGTACTGCTGCAGGAACGTCCTGAGCTTTGGCCAAAGGATCGTATCCGCCGCATAGTCTGTGGTGGTGATCCGCACGGTGCCGGCGGGCTTCGTCCGAAGCTCGCTTAACGCCGCAAGTTCGGCGTCGATCTCCTCGAACCGGGGACCCAGCGTGTGCAGCAGGCGTTCCCCCGCCTCGGTTGGCGAGACGCTGCGCGTGGTGCGGGTCAGCAGCCGGAGACCAAGCCGTTCCTCAAGTCCACGAATGGTGTGACTAAGCGCCGACGGTGAAACACCGAGCTGCGCTGCGGCCCTCGTGAAGCTGCGCTCCTTCGCAACCGTAAGGAAAGCAAGGAGATCGTTGAAGTGTCCCCCGGGCATTTAGGAGCCTGGCTCATCAGTCCATGCACATCTTAGCCTCTAATCGCACAGCGGTGGAAACGCTAATTAGCCATCCAACTGCATATCGGAAATGCCCCAGCTTCGACAGCACCGGAACACGGAGGAAGGAAGATGCGAGATCTGATTTTGACGATCACCGGGCTTTTGGGCGTCGGTTACGCCGCATCAGCCGTCGCGGTGCAAACCCAGGCAACCATCCCGGTACGCGCTCCGTCCGGCGTGCCGCTGCCAGTCCAGTCAAGCAGCGGCGGCGCGACGAGCCGGTGACACTACGGAAGGATCAAGCCATGACGAATTTCAATGCGGAAACGCTGCGCGAATTGCGCGACTTGCATGAAGTCTTTATCCGGACCGACAAGCACCCCAGGACCGCAGTGGTGATCTGGGTTGTGGTTGCCGGCGACGAGGTGTTCGTGCGTTCATGGCGCGGCCCCAAGGGGCGTTGGTACAAGGACGTCGCGACAGGCGGCCCCGCGACACTGGAATTTGCCGGCCGCCGATCCCGGCGAGCGACCAGGCATCGGTCGCCCGGACCAGCCGCGAATTCCTGAGCAAGTATCAGCGAAGCAGCCATGCGCAGGAGATGGTCCGCCCGGAAACCTTGCCGACCACGCTGCGGCTCGAACCGCGCTGACCGCCGCACCGGCGGCAACGTGGCCTGCCGCAAAAGCCCGCAACACTGACGAAACGGAGAAAAGAAACAATGGAAATCAAACGAGCAGGCTCACAGCCATCCGGCAAGGGACCAGCAGACTATTTCACCGGCTCAGTGCGGATCGACCCCCTCTTCCAGCCGCCCGATCCGGCACGGGTCCGTGGCGCAAGCGTCACGTTCGAGCCCGGCGCCCGCACCGCCTGGCACACCCATCCACTGGGGCAGACGCTGATCGTCACGGCCGGCTGCGGCTGGGCACAGCGCGAGGGCGGACCGGTGGAAAAAATCCGGCCAGGTGACGTGGTATGGTTCTCGCCCGGCGAGAAGCACTGGCACGGCGCCGCGCCAACCACGGGCATGACCCACATCGCCCTTCAGGAAGCGCTGGACGGAAAGGTTGTCGACTGGATGGAACATGTCAGCGACGCGCAATACCGCAAATGAAGCGTCGCGAATGCGCCAATCCGTAACGTGAACACAGGCATCAAAATGCAGAAACGCAAACTCGGAAACACTGGCCTCGAGGTCTCGTCGGTCGGACTCGGCTGCATGACCATGACCGGTGGCTACGGAGAGTCCCCCGACCGGGCGAAAATGATCCCCGTCATCCGTGCCGCCGTCGAACGCGGCGTGACATTCTTCGATACCGCCGAAAGCTACGGCCCCTTCAAGAACGAAGAACTCGTCGGCGAAGCATTGGCTCCGTTCCGCGGGGATGTCGTGATCGCCACCAAATTCGGCCACAACATCGACCCGGCGACCGGAGAGCGCCTTGGCGGCCTCAACAGCCGTCCTGATGACATCAGAATCGCAACCGAAGGAATGCTGAAACGCCTGAGAACGGACGACATCGACCTCCTCTACCAGCACCGCGTCGATCCCGACGTGCCGATGGAGGATGTCGCCGGAGCCGTCAAAGACTTGATCCAGAAAGGCAAGGTCAGACACTTCGGCCTCTCCGAAGCCGGCGCGCAATCGATCCGTCGCGCCCACGCCGTTCAGCCGGTCACCGCGCTCCAGAGCGAATACTCCCTGTGGACCCGGGAACCCGAGGCCGAAATTCTCCCAACCCTGGCAGAGCAAACGTTGTTGTCTGGTCGATTTTGCCACGCCCGCCCAGGTCGCGCTCGCCTGGCTGCTCGCCCAGAGACCCTGGATCGTGCCCATCCCGGGCACTACCAAAACCACGCGTCTCGAAGAGAACATCGGGGCCGCGTCAGTGATCCTTGACCCGGACGATCTCGGCGAAATCCGGGACGCCGCCGCGAAGATCACGGTGCAGGGGGCCCGGTATCCCGAAGACATTCTGAAGTTGTCCGGCCGCTGAACGGCCATCATGCAAGAAACAGTGAAAGCCATGACCAGTAACATCGAAGGAAAAATTGTCGTCATCACCGGTGCCAGCAGCGGCCTCGGCGAGGCGACCGCCCGCGCTCTCTCCGCACAGGGCGCAAGCCTTGTGCTGGGCGCACGTCGTCAGGATCGCATTCAGTCGCTGGCTCACGAACTCACCGGCCGCGGCGGCAAGCCAATCGCCGTGACAACCGACGTCAGCGACCGTGAGCAGGTCAAGAACCTGGTCGACGTTGCCGCGCAGGCGTACGGCGGGTTGACGTGATGATCAACAACGCCGGTGTGATGCCACAGGCACCGCTCGAACGCCTCAAGATCGACGAGTGGGACCGGATGATCGACGTCAACATCAAGGGCGTCCTGTACGGTATCGCCGCGGCGCTGCCGTACATGAAGCAGCAGAAAGCCGGGCATTTCATCAACGTCTCTTCTGTCGCCGGCCACAAGGTGGGACCCGGCTTCGCGGTCTATGCCGCCACCAAACACGCCGTGCGAGCGCTCTCTGAAGGACTGCGCCAGGAGGTGAAGCCTTACAACATCCGCACGACGGTCATCTCGCCGGGCGCAGTCGCCACGGAACTGCCCAGTAGCACAACTGAACCCGATGTCGCAGAGCGGGTCCGCAAGGTCTACGAGGGCGCGATTCCTGCCGATTCGTTCGCCCGCGCGGTCGTCTTCGCCATCAGCCAGCCGGATGATGTCGACATCAACGAAATCCTGTTTCGGCCCACGCGGCAGGAATACTGACCAGGAAGGACACAAAATGCCCCACGTGACGATAAGGCTCTACGCCGGAAGATCGGAACAGCAGAAATCCAGGTTGGCCGAGGAGATTACGAAGGCCGTGATGGCCGGAGCCAACTGTGCGGCAGATTCGGTCTCGGTAAGCATCGAAGATATCGAGCCCGAGGATTGGGTCGAACAGGTCTTCAAGCCGGAGATCATCGCAAAATCTGACAAGCTATCCAAAAAACCGGGGTACAACCCTTATCAGGCGTGAGCGGAATCGCTCCAGACGTCACCAGAGTTGCGCTATGATCCAGCCGCAAACCGAGGCGCCGCCATAGCCACGCGCCAAGCCCACGACGCCGTCCGGTCACAGAACCCGCAGACAGCACATCGCGGCCGCCTCTCGTTCGCGTCGTTTAGTCGCCGTCGTCAACACCGCCCCAAATCCGACACCGCCCCCAAATCCGACACCACCCCCCGAATCCGACACCACCCCGAAATCTATTCTTGCTTTATTCCGCCTACTCCGGTAGGAACAAACCAGAAACACGCGCCCGGACCCGCCCCATGTCTCCAAAAGCACCACCGACCCCACCAACCCCATCCAACCAGACACCAACCCCACACGCCAACCCCTTCCTCGAACGCCTGATCCTCTTCCTGCTCCCCTACTTCCTCCCGGTCTGCCCGGACCACGCCGTCGCCCGCGCCGAAATCATCGAAACCCTCGCGTCATACGGCGCAACCTCGAGATCGGAAGTCATCAACGCCGCCCGCGTCATCGCCTTCAGCTTCGCCGCCCTCGACACCCTGGCGGAGGCCAAGGAGCCCGGCCTCTCCCCCTCCCTGCGCCTGCGCCACAAAGGCTGTGCCAACAACCTCAACCGCTCCTGCCAGCAGAACGAGCGCATGTTGGCAGACCGCCTCGCCCGCCCCGCGCCGGAGGCCCCCCAACCGGGCCAGGAGCCGCTCGACGACGTCCCGGACACGGAATTTCACGCCGCGATCCAGCAAGCCGAGGCCAGCATCGCGTCCCACCGCAGCCGTCTCGCAGCACCCCAGTCCCCCCGCTTGCCGTCTCGCCCCCTCCCGCCCGCGGAAAAAGCCCGGAACGACCGTTTATGGGGCGCCGCGATGGTGAATATCCTCGCCGAGATGGGTATGCCGGTCCAACCCGCAGCCCCGCAGCACCCCCCAAACCGCTAGCCCGTCACCCGATCGAGCGCACCCCGAATCCCCTCTGATCCGCGTGCATCCGCGTTCCATTCCTGCTTCCTTGCCAACGCCGGACAAATCACCGGGGAACCCGCCCTCCCCGCCGCCCGTTCCCGGCATATGACCAAAAACCCGACACCCCCGATCCCGCCCGGCAACAACGCCGCCCTCCCCGAGGGGACGTTGCCGAAACCCTTCCTCGGCCCCCAGGGCGACGAAAACCGCGACCCGCCCCCGAACGCGCCCGCGCCCGTCAACCCGACCCAGACCGTCAACCAAACCGAGACCGTGCCGAATCCAAAACCTCCGCCTTGACCAGCCACGCCCAGCCTCTAGAACCGCTCCCCGCAAGGAGAGCCCGTCTTGAACATCGCACCCGGCGTGAACAGCCTGCGCACCGGACCGTCCGAACGCGGTCGCTTCGGCGACTACGGCGGCCGGTTCGTCGCCGAAACCCTGATGCCCCTGATCCTCGAGGTCGAAAAAGCCTACGCCGCCGCCAAGGCCGACCCGGCCTTCGGCAAAGACCTGCAACACCACCTGAAGCACTACGTCGGCCGCCCCAGCCCGCTCTGGTTCGCCGAACGTCTCACCAATCACCTCGGCGGCGCCAGGATCTACTTCAAGCGCGACGAGCTGAACCACACCGGCAGCCACAAAGCCAACAACTGCATGGGCCAGATCCTCCTGGCCCGCCGCATGGGCAAGACCCGCATCATCGCCGAGACCGGCGCCGGCCAGCACGGCGTCGCCACCGCCACGATGTGCGCGCTGTTTGGCCTGCCCTGCACCGTCTACATGGGCGCCACCGATGTCGCCCGCCAATCCCCCAACGTTTTCCGCATGAAGCTGCTCGGTGCCGAGGTCAAAACCGTGACCTCCGGCGCCGGAACGCTGAAGGATGCGATGAACGAGGCGATGCGCGACTGGGTCGCCAACGTCACCGACACCTATTACCTGATCGGCACCGTCGCCGGCCCCCACCCCTATCCCATGATGGTCCGCGACTTCCAGTCCGTCATCGGCGAGGAAGCCAAAGCCCAGCTCCTGGAAGCCGAGGGCCGCCTGCCCGACGCCGCCGTCGCCTGCATCGGCGGCGGTTCCAACGCCATGGGCCTCTTCCACCCCTTCCTCGACGACCCGAGCGTGCGCCTGATCGGCGTCGAAGCCGGCGGCCACGGCATCGAGACTGGCCAGCACGCCGCCAGCCTGACCGGCGGCCGCCCCGGAGTCCTCCACGGCAACCGAACCTACCTGCTACAGGACGACGACGGCCAGATCATCGAGGCGCACAGCATCAGTGCCGGCCTGGACTACCCCGGCATCGGCCCCGAACATGCCTGGCTGCACGACATCGGCCGTGTCGAATATGTTTCTGCGACAGACCAGGAAGCCCTGACCGCATTCCAGATCTGCACCCGCACGGAAGGCATCATCCCCGCACTCGAACCTGCCCACGCCCTGGCCCATGTGATGAAACTCGCACCGACAATGGATGCGGAACAAATCATCCTGATGAACCTCTGCGGCCGAGGCGACAAAGATATTTTTGCGGTTGCCGAACACCTGGGCGTCAAGCTGTGAGCCGGCCAGTGGGACGTATCGCCGCAAGGTTCGCCGAGCTCAAACAGCAGAAACGCGGCGCCCTGATCCCGTTCCTCGAAGCCTGGGACCCCGACCATGCCACCTCCATGGCGCTGCTTCGCGGCATGCCCGAGGCCGGCGCCGACCTGATCGAGATCGGCATGCCGTTCACCGACCCCATGGCCGACGGCCCGATCATCCAGGCCGCCGGCAAACGCGGCCTCGCCGCAGGCGTGAAAGTCGCCCACGTCCTGACCATGGTCCGCGACTTTCGCCAAAACGACGACCAGACCCCGA
>JBEKLE010000450.1:0-5468 GCA_050010355.1 Rhodopila sp.
GCTATATCCTGGCCGTTGCGCCGGAGCAGCCCGATGCGCTGCATCTGGCCGGCATCGTCGCGTTTCGGCTGGGCCGGCCGGATGAAGCGCTGGCGAAGATGGAGCAGGCGATCGCGTTCGGGGTCGATATCGGCCTGTACCTGCGCAACATCTGTGAGGTGTATCGCACTCTGAACCGGTTGGACGAGGCGGTGGCAGCCGCCAGACGGGCTGTTGCACTGGCACCGGGCGATCCGTTGTGCCTGCATAATCTGGCGGTCATTCATTACGAACGGGTGGAGATCGACGAGAGCATCGATTGCGCGGAACGGGCGCTGCTGATGAAGCCCGATCTGGCGGGCGCCCATTTTGCCCGGGCCGAGGGGTTGCTGATCAAAGGCGATCTTGAGCAGGGCTGGGAAGAATACGAATGGCGGTTCCGGACCGGTGCTGCCGGGCGGATGATGCCGGCGACCGACAAGCCGCAGTGGGACGGCACCGGATTTGCCGATGGGACACTGGTGCTTGTCGCCGACCAAGGTTTTGGCGACGTGATCCAGTTTTGCCGCTACATCCCGTGGGTGCTGGAACGGTGCCCCGACCTGGTCATCGCGTGTTCGTCCGAAATGATTCCGGTGCTGCGGCAAATGCTGCGCGCTGACCGGATCTTCTGCCGCTGGGAAGACTGCCCGCCGTACAAGGCGTTCTGTGCGCTGTCCGGCCTGCCGCGGCTGCACCGCACGCGGCTGGATAACGTGCCGGCGGTGATCCCCTATTTGCGCGCCGATCCGTCCCGTGTTGCGGCCTGGGCGGAGCGCCTTGGGCGGCTGGCGCCGGGGTCGCACAGGCGCGTCGGCATCGTCTGGGCGGGGCGGCCGACGCATAGCAACGACCGGCGGCGGTCAGCGAAACTGGCGGACTTTTCGCCGTTGGCGGCACTGCCCGGCGTGGCGCTCGTGTCGTTACAGAAAGGACCATCCGCTGATCAGGCGGGACGTTATTTCGGCCGGGCGCCGCTGATCAATATCGGCGCGGAAGTTCGTGACTACGACGATACGATGGCGCTGCTGGCGTGCCTCGATGTGGTGGTGACGGTTGACACATCGGTCGGGCATCTGGCGGCGGCGATGGGCAGGCCGGCGTGGATCCTGCTCGCGACCTCGCCGGACTGGCGGTGGCTGCTGGAGCGGGAAGACAGCCCCTGGTATCCGACGGTGCGGCTGTTCCGGCAGACGGTGCCGCGGGTGTGGGGGGATGTGTTCGAGCGGGTGGCAGGGGCGCTGCGGGAGAGCGCGGCACGCCGGGTCGCCTGAGCCATGGTCTGCCTGCCGGTACCCTGTACCCCAGCCGGCCGAAAGACCGACCCTTCACTCGACGGCCGGCCGGCTGGTATCTCTCCGATTTTGCGTGCAGCCGCATGTCGCCTCCCCTTCGCAACCCTGCTCATACCAGTCAGCGTAAACGCCTGTGGGATGCTCACATCTCAGCGCGTCTGCGGATCGGCGCCAAAATTCGCTTGCCCGGCTCGGCGGCTCTGCGATTCGTTGCCGCGCGGCAAGGGAACCTGCCGCGATGAACTGGTCACTTGGGCATTTCGGCGATGCGCGCCTCGATAAAGGGGGCTGCGATCGTGGAAGCAATGGTGCTGCGTCAAACCGTCTGCCTGCACCAACTCGGTGGCGACCGCGGCGGCGAAGCAAGCCGGGCGGTTGTTCGCCAACCCGAAGGTGATCACGGCGGACGCCGGATTCGACTTGCCAATGGCCCAGGATTCGCCAGCGTGGCTAATTTGCCCGGCGCGGCCGAGCGGCGCTGGTCCAAAGCGACGGGCCGCCGATCGTTGCTTCGAAGCCACCATCCGGCGGCCGCCACCGTTATGGATGATAGACATGCGGCAAATTGGCGGAACCGCGAAGCAGACTCAGGCGCAATGGCGCGCTCCCGGGTTCGATGACCTGCACGCGCCGCGCCGCCGCACTCATCATGACCACCGGAGAAGTGGGCAACGCCGGCACGGTCCAGAGTGCGGGGAGAGCCGGCGCAAGCCATTCGCCGTTCAGTATGGCCTGCACCCGCCGCGCGTAGCCTTCGGACAGGCCCGGCGTGGCTGAGTGATAATCGCCGGTGGCGGTCGCCCAGTCGCCAGTGCGCTCGTGCAGGTCAAGCAGCAGGGCGGCCGCATAGCCGACATTGGCCTCGGGTGTAAACGCCTGCTCCAGTGAGGCAAACGCGTTCGGGTGATACTTGAGATTGATCTGCATGCAGCCAACATCGATCGAGCGGATACCGCGCGCCTGGGCGTCCTGCACGAACGCGATGGCTTGGTCCCTGGTCTCGAAGACGCGGCTGTCGCCGGCGGCGTTGACGCTCCAAGGCCAGGCGTCGAACGCCCCGGTGAGCGGGTCGCGCCGGCCGGTCTCGACGACGCCGATGGCGCGCAGGATGTGGGCGGGGAGGTCATTGTTGGTCTGCTCCGCTGTTGAGATTGCCGAGGAGCAGCCTTCCGCGGCGCGCGCCGCGCCGGACGATGCCAGCGCGAACACCACCACGGCCATGGCCAGCAGCGTGGACGTTCGCGCGCCGGCGAAGGTTCGCGGGGCAACAGGCCGGCCACGTTCAGGCAGTTGGAAGGCGTCCTCGCCCAGCATCGGTCAGCCAGAGCTGAGCGGGTAACAGGCGGATGCGGTCATCGTCACCGACGATCCCCACCACAGGATAAGCGGATTGGTGTAGGACAGTGCCACGGATACGACGCTCACCGTTGTGCTGCCGCACGCGGCCAGCGATGTTCCGGTCGTGACGGTAACATTGCTGGCCGTAAGGCTGCTCAATCCGCGCAACTGCGCGACACTCGCGGCATAGATGGCGGTGCTGGCCGAATCCGGGCACGACGTGGCACCGAGCCCGGAGCAGCGAGCGGCGTCGATCGCGGCCGATTCCAGCGCCTGCCAGCGCCAGCACATGATCCCAGTCTGCAGAACGCCGAATATGATCATCAGCATCGCCAGTATCGTCATCGCGAATTCGATGGTGGCGCCCCCGGCGCTGTGGCGGCGCGATCTGGCGGAGAAGCAAATGGTCATTGCACCCGAACCGTGACGGTCTGGGTATACGGATTGCTGAAAAAGACCTGATCTCCAGGGAATAACGCCATGTAGGTGAAGCTGCCGGCGATCGAGACGAATTTGCCGGCCGTCGATCCCGACCCGTCCGTGCAGGTGGCTCCGCAGGTCATGGCAGCGCTACGGGCGGGGGGTAAACCGTCGATGCAGTAACAACTTCTGGAACTGAGGCCGTTGCTGTGGTTGGCCGTCACCGTCGTCAGGCTGATGGGCGTTATCACGTTCACGGAGGTTTTGACATCGGTGGTCAGGGTCGATCCGGACTCGGTCTGGCCCTGCGTGAATGCTGCCGAGATTGCTTTGCCGAAGGGGCTCAGCGGCACCATTGACGTCACAACGACCATCGCAGCGTTGGTGCCGTCCCCGGAGGGTGAAGTGACGATGCTCGTGTCGACGGTAGCACTGCCGGCGCCGTTCGCCACCGCCGTCCTGGACGCCGCGGCCTTCGCGGTGGTCAGGTCGCTGCTGCTCTGGCTGTAGGCGAACGCGGCGGCCAGTGCGGCCTGATCGGCGATCCGCTGGTTGCGCGACTTGACGAGAAAGAGGTTGGCAAGGTCCAGCGCCAGCGCCGTTGCGGCTATCAGCATCAGACCGACCGCCACGAGGATCACGATCGAGCCGCTTCGGTCCGGCCCCAGCCGCCGGACGCCAAGTCTCCGGACCGCCAGGCGGTTGCCCACGCCGCTCCCCGCCGCACGGTGCGGTGCGGCGACCCGGCTGCCGTCAGGACAACCGTGCCGATGATCGTTCATCGGACCGATGTTCCCGAGCCGTGCGAATCGACTCGACTCAATTGCGTAAACCTCGCTTGGCTGCGGACGAGAAACGACAGGAACGATATTGGACCCCGACTATTAACGATCCGTTAAAAAATGATCTGGCGCTAGGGGCGCGAGGCGCCGGGTCTGCGCCAGGGGATAAATCCCAGTGTATTGCGGTGAATTTCGTGCAGACCGCGGCCAATCGTGAAATCCGGCTGCCCGCTTGTCCTGTGATGCGAGGGTACATTTGTGTGCAATTGTCGTGACGCGGGGTGCTGCCGTTGGTATCACCGGATCCGGAACGGTCACGGATTTGTCTGCGCAATGGCTGACGGATGACGATGCTGCCTGCGGTTTCCCGGTGGCTGACGCTTGCCGTCACGCTTGCGCTGGCCGCCTGCGTGCCCCACGACCGGCCGGCTGAACTGTCTCCGGCCGCCCGGCGCAGCTTGGCCGCGGCGATCAGGGGAGACGACAACGACGCCGCCGGGGGGCTCGACACCCTGCGCGACGCCGCGCGCCTTGCCCCGGACGACGCTGCCGCCCAGCAGCGCTATGGCTTCGCCGCCGAGCGGTCAGGACTGTACCCGGAGGCGCTGGCAGCCCTCGACCGGGCGGTGGCCATAGGCGGGGCAACCCCGGAACGTTTGCTGGCGCAAGGGCGCATTGGGCTCGAATCGGGCGACGTGCCGGCCGCAGCCCGAGCCTACAGTCGTGTGCTGGAGGCTGATCCCGTAAATGTCGAGGCTCTCAACGGCGTGGGCGTGGCCGAGGACCTGGAGCGCCACCACGAGCTGGCGCGAGAGCGGTATAACCAGGCTCTGAGCCTGGCGCCCGGAGACTGGCGGGTGCGCAGCAACCTTGCCATGTCGCTCCTGATGTCCGGACATGCCGAACAGGCGGCCGACGCCGTGGCCTCGGCGGACCGCGACCCGGCCGCGCCGCGCCGTGCCCGTCACGACCTGGCGTTGGCGCTGGTGGCGGCGGGCCGCCGCGAGCAGGCGATCGGCATACTTCGGGCAAACATGCCGGCGGTGGACGCGGCCGCGCTGGCCGACGAGTTCGCCGCCTTCGCGCGCTGGCTGGCCAGCCCGGAGGGCAGCCGTCCGGCGGTGCGCTGAGAGTTTGAAAGACAATGCCCTCCCGCACCGGAATCGACGAAATCAATCATAACAGCGGGCATTCTTTCTCAAGTTCTCACGCTCTGAGCTCATCCGGAGTACACATCCAGCCAGCTGGCCAAGGCGGGCGGATACCGCGGGCAATCACCACGGCGAGGAACAGGCATAAGACCAACGGTGTGACCAATCCCCAGCGGATGAGCTGCGGCGGATCGAGCAATTCGATATTCCAGACGATCACGATCACGATCGTGTCGCCGAAGCGAAACCCTTCCTCCAGCGCGCGGCAAAGGAACAGCAGGACGGCAACCGCCACCATCACCGCATCGTAGTTTGAGACATGCGGGGCGGCCAGAATGGCAGCCGTAAGCAGCGAGGCCAGTTGCTTATCACGCGGCATCCGGGACGCCCGGAAGCACCACCAGACCACAGCGGCGCACAGGACAATGGCCAGGTTCTGTATCAGCGTCGCGATGCCGGGGGGT
>JBEKLE010000451.1:0-5448 GCA_050010355.1 Rhodopila sp.
GTTTCGGTGGCGACATCTATGAAATCCGAACCTACCACAGGGAAATCGGTAGGGAAACCACGGCCACCACAAACGCGGCATGGAACGGGTCGAGAACCTACCACAGGGAAATCGGTAGGGAAACCACGGCCGGACGCGAGTTACGGTGCGTCGACATCGAAACCTACCACAGGGAAATCGGTAGGGAAACCACGGCTCTCGTGCGGCTCGCACCGGAGCTGAACGCAACCTACCACAGGGAAATCGGTAGGGAAACCACGGCGTAGGCTTTCGCCTATCATTATGACCTCACAACCTACCACAGGGAAATCGGTAGGGAAACCACGGCCCGCGGACTCGGCGGCCAGGCGGCGGCGATAACCTACCACAGGGAAATCGGTAGGGAAACCACGGCATAAAGGAACGGGTGCCTGCGTTGCCGCGTAACCTACCACAGGGAAATCGGTAGGGAAACCACGGCCCTGATGCTGACGGGGACCGCTGGGCCTCTAACCTACCACAGGGAAATCGGTAGGGAAACCACGGCTTGGCGCCGACGGTCTGGCGGTGCAGACGTAACCTACCACAGGGAAATCGGTAGGGAAACCACGGCCCATTCCCTTTGATGGAGCCATTTTTATGCAACCTACCACAGGGAAATCGGTAGGGAAACCACGGCCATGCTGGTCTGGCTTCGCGAGGGGTCAAGCCCCTCCCAAAGCCAGACAGCGGGGCTGTCGCCCCAGGCTCACGGGTGGTCGCTCACCGCCCACCAGCACCCCCCAACCACCCACTTCACACACCACCCCACACCCAAATTCTCCCCGTTGAAACCATGCAACACTGGCGCCGCGTCGTCAGCGGGTCCATCCTGAGAAAGATGAGCGCTCAGCAGCAGTCTTCAGACCGCGAAGCGTCCGGCGGAACCATCCGCGTCGGCGGCAGTCCTGATGGGCTCGTCACTTATCTCGTCGACCTGCCGCCGGAAGCCCTGCCCAGCGTCTGCAAGCGCGACCTCGAACGTGCGTGGTACGCCGCCCGGGAAGCCGCCATCGCCGAGCGTCAGGGCGCGGTCCGCGGCTTCCGCTTCAACCGCCCGGACGGCAGCCACACCGACCTCGCCCTCGCCGACCGGGATGCCCGCTGCTGGGTCGGCGCCGTCGACCGCACCGTCGGAATCGCCAACGCCACCGGCCTGTCGCTGTGCCTCCGTTTGCTCGCGCTGATCGACCTGATGGCCCACGCGCCCTGGGCACGGTCGCTGTTCCACCTCGCACGCGACGGTGCCGAATTCCATCCGGCTCTGCTGAGGACCGCCGCGAGCCAGCCACTCACCTGGGAAGCCCGATTCGACGAAGCAGGCTTCCAGGCGCGGCTGTCCCGTTTCGTGAGTGGCTTGCAGATAGAAGCCCCGCAAGCGGCCCGCCGCCTTTCAGGAGCTTCCTCATGACCAGACTTCGCCACGTGGCCCTGGCGGGCCTCGCTGTCCCGACCATCACCGTCCTGCTGTCCGCGTGCCAGGGGCCACCGCAAACCGCCCAGGCTCAGGCCGACGCCGAGACACGGGCGGCCTGCCAGGCGCGTGCGGAACAGGCCTACGACCAACAGAACCGTGCGGAGATCTACAGTCCCCCGCCGACAGTCAACACACCGTATTCGGCCAACTACCTGCCGTCGGTGTCGGACCGGGGCCTGTCCGACCTGTTCGTGCATGACCGCATGGTCAGCGACTGCGTGCGTAATACAGGGACAGGCTCCGATCGCAGCCAGCCCCCTGCCCCGCCGCCGCAAAAACATTAGTTTCTTGCCAGCTTCGGTCTGTCCGAGTCGCACCAGCGGACCGGGGCTTTCTCTGCTCATCTACAGCCGCCCGCGCCCGCGCCTTGCAGCGCGCGGGTTTAAACCCGACCTCGTTTGGAAATGCCTTATATGAACGCTATGGACCTGATCGTCATTCCGGGCTCCCGCATCGTCGAGGTCGCCCGCCTCGCCTTCGCCACGCCCGACGTGGACTACCTGTGTTTCGGCGAATCGGACCAGCCGAGCCCGGCGGCCGCGCGGGAGGCCGCGATGCAGGCGCTGATGGACGGTCAGACCCTGTATCCGGACGTGCGCGGCATACCCGCATTGCGCGAGGCTCTGTCCGGCTACCTGAGCCGCCTGCACGCGAAACCCGTCGCCGAAAGCCGCATCCAGGTGACGGCGTCGGGCATGGCGGCACTCTCGATCGCGATGGCCGCGGTTGTACGGGCCAACCATCGCGTGGTGGTGCACAGCCCGACGTGGCCCAACATCGCCAGCGCCGCCCGGGCGCGCGGCGCGGTGGTCGACGAGATCGACCTGGATGCGCAGCCCGAAGGCGGCTTCCGGCTGGACCTCGACCGGCTGGACACGATGATGGCCGGCGCGCGCGCCTTTGTCCTGAACTCGCCCGGCAATCCCACCGGCTGGACCGCGACCGAGGCGGAACTGCGGGCGATCCGCGCGATCGTTCAGCGTCACGGCGCGTGGCTGATCGCGGACGAAGTCTACTCACGGCTAGTTTACGATGGGCGTGCCGCGGCACCGTCGATGCTGGATATCGCGGAGCCGGATGACCGGATCATTGTCTGCAACAGCTTTTCGAAGACCTGGGTGATGACCGGCTGGCGGCTTGGCTGGATGGTGGTGCCCGAGGGTACGGCGGAGCTGATCGCCGACCTCGTCGAGGTCGTGCATTCCGGGGTCGCGCCCTTCATCCAGCATGGCGGCATCGCGGCTGTCGGCGACACCGCAGCGATGGAGCAGTTCCGCGACCACTGTGCGGCAGGGCGGGAACTGGCGAGCCAGGCTCTGGCGGGATTGAACGGCGTGCGCTACCAGCCGCCTGACGGTGCGTTCTATGCATTCCTGGCCGTGGAGGGGTTGCACGACAGCCTCGACCTGGCGAAGAAACTGGTGACGCGACATGGCGTTGCCGTTGCCCCGGGTGTGGCGTTCGGAGCGGCCGGGGAAGGCTGGCTGCGGGTCTGTTTCGCCCAGTCAGCGGGGTTGATGGAGCGGGCGATGCAGCGCCTGCGCGACGGTATCAGGGCGGAGATGGGATCATGAGCGAATCAGTCTGTGGCGTATGCGGCGGCGCTGTCCGGGCTCCGTTCCGGGCGCCACAACCCGAGATCGCACCGGATCTGGACATGCGGCCGGGGGAACCGGCGCGGTCCACCCTGCGCGACTGGATCCAGGTTTGTTCGAAATGCGGTGCCGCCGCGCCGGACCTGTCCGCCCTGCCCTCCACCGCGCGCGCGGCGGTCGAATCGGACGAATACCGCAAGCTGAGCACGTCGGTGCTGGAGGAGACGTTGCCGTTCCGCCGGTGGGCGCTGATCTGTGAGCGGACGGGCGACCGGCGGGAGCAGGCCGAAGCCCTGTTGCAGGCGGCCTGGGCAGCCGACGATGCCGCGGCAATGACCGAACCCGCCAAACTGCGGGTCGAGGTCGCGGCGCTGTGGGACGGCACGGACGACGTGGAACTGGGGCTGCGCCGGCTGGACGTGCTCCGCCGGGCCGGGCATTTCGAGGCGGCGGAGGCCTGGGCGGCGGTGATGTCCGAACGCGGACCGGATGAACTCGCTCGGGCAATCATCGGGTTTCAGCGAGCGAAGATCGCGTCGCGCGATATCGGGCGGCATCTCATCAGCAGCGCGCTGCCGCCGCCGTCGTATGCGCCGCATGTTTCGCACGGTAAACGCGCCACCACCGGGTTCTGGTCGCGCCTTCTGCGGAAGTGACACCAGCCGGCGGTTACGCTCCCGAAGGGCTGGTGCGCGCGCTCGGTTGCCAGGGGGAGCAAGATGCGGCCGCGCGCAGAATCAATGAGATAGCCGCCGGCCGACCGTCGATTGAAGAGTCGATCGATCGGACGGTTCTTGGTCAAGGGCCTCTTTTATGATTTCCAACATTTCTGTCGCGCCAGCGTGCTCTTTCGGCCGCCTGGTATGCTCAGATCATGAACATACGCAGGATCGCGGTGCCGAGCAGGGTTAGCCCGACCGCCGCGAAGCCGATCGTGCTGTAGGGCGGCAACGCGCGGGCAATCCCAAGGATCAGATAGGCGCCCGCGATCGCCACCGTAAGGATCGCCAGCAGGAAGCTGGGGCGGGTCATCGAGGATGCGCCTTCGCGGCTGTAGAAGCGCAGAACGAATACAAGAAAGGCCAGGATAAACGGCGCCAGAAGGAAGGTGGAGGTGTTCGTCATGAGCGATAATACGCAACGTCGGATCGAATCGCACGCGTGATATGCGATTTCCCTGCCGTTTGCGACATTGCTTTGCCGCTTCGCTCCCAGAAGGAAAAAGGCCGTGCCGAAAACCCGGAGGCCCCGAACTTCACTCGCTTTCATCCGGGACGGGTCGGCTGCATTCCGGTGTGGTTGCCCAATAATCAGCGCGCATTTGTTAAACAAATACCCAGGAGACGCCGGGCTTGCGTTCATCAACCCGGACGCCACGGGTCTTCGCGCAGGGGCGGAGTTGACGCATCATGTCATCGGCGCGTGCAGACGCGACCCCATCCGGCGCGCCTCCGCGCGACCTGAACCCAAGGAGCAGTGACACAATGATCCACGTCGTCGCCATTATCACCGCCAAACCCGGCAATCGCGATGCGATACTGGAGGCGTTCCGCGCCAACATGCCGGCCGTCCATGCCGAGGCAGGCTGCATCGAATATGGTCCGGCGGTCGACGCCGAGGGTGCAGGGCGGATACAGACACCGTTCGGCTCGGACACCTTGGTGGTGATCGAAAAATGGGAAAGCCTTGACCACCTGAGTGCCCATGGCGCGTCCCCTCACATGGCCGCTTACGCTGCGAAGACCAAGGACCTGATCGCCAGCCGCGTGATCCACGTGCTGTCGCCCGCGGCTTGACCAGTATGCCGTTCGGCTCCGGCCGAACGGCCTTGTTCGCAGGGAACACGATGATCAGTATCGAAAGCGCGCGGGCGCAGCTTGGTGCCATGGAGGAGGACTCGGACGAAGCTACCGCGGCGCCGTTGCGCGGGATGGCTGCCACGTTCGGCCGGCGGGAAAAAGCCCCCGCGGCCGGCAAGGAAGTGCCGCCGGGGTGGCATTTGGCTTATTTTCCGGATGCAACGCCGCTGTCCGGGCTGGGCGCGGACGGCTTGCCGCTTCAACGAGGTGTGGTGCCCCGGATGCCGCTGCCCTGGCGAATGCATGCGGGTGCGTCGCTGACGTTCCGTGCGCCGATTCTCGTCGGCGATCCGCTCCGCCGGGAAACCGAGTTCACCGATGTGCAGTTGCGCGAGGGCAGTACCGGAACGCTGATCCTGGTGACAACGACATGGCGCTTGTACACGCCCCGGGGTCTGGCATTGACCGAGGATACCCCAGGGGAATCGCACTTGGAATTTTCTTGACACGCGAATCGGCGCTTGCCCGATTCGGACCCGAAGGACTCTACCTCCGGCAT
>JBEKLE010000452.1:0-5447 GCA_050010355.1 Rhodopila sp.
ATCGACGTTGAACCCCAGCTTCAGCGTGGACACGATGAACCCGCCCATCACCCCCAGCAGGTCGGCGATCAGCACCAGCAGCGGCAGCGCGATGATCCCGGCCAGCAGCCGCGGCGCCACCAGATACTTCATCGGGTTGGTGGACAGGGTCGAAAGCGCGTCGATCTGGTCGGTCACGCGCATGGTGCCCAACTCGGCCGCCATCGCCGCGCCGACCCGCCCGGCGACCATCAGGCCGGCCAGCACCGGCCCGAGTTCCCTCGTCACGGAAAGCACCACCAGGTTCGCGACAGCGCCCTGGGCGGAGAAGCGGGCAAATCCGGTGTAGGACTGCAGCGCCAGCACCATGCCGGTGAACACCGCCGTCAGCGCCACCACGGGCAGGCTGAAATAGCCGATCTCCAGCAATGCCCGCCCGAACAGACGGCCGTAGAAGGGTGGGCGGAACAGGTGTGACAGTCCCTCCAGCGCGAACGCCGCCAGCGCGCCCGCGCCATGGCAAGCCACAATCACCGCTCGGCCGATCGCGGCCAGAAAGTCCAGAAATATGGTCACGCTGTCTTATACACCCGATAAAACCGGCGGCCGAGGGACGTCAGCACCTCATACCCGTTCGTGCCGGCGGCAAGCGCCACATCGTCGGGTGAAAGATGCGGCCCAAGAACCTCCAGCCAGCTTCCCGGTTGCACGGCCGGATGATCGGTCACGTCGAATGTGGTCAGGTCCATGGAGACGCGGCCTACCAGCGGGACGGGGGTGCCGTCAAAGCACGCCGATCCCCGGCCGGACAGACTGCGGTGAAATCCATCCGCATACCCAAGCGCCGCCGTCGCGATCCGGCTGGGTCTGGCGGCCACCCAGGTCGCGTTGTAGCCGACGCCTTCGCCCGGTGGGACGTCTCGCACCGCCAGAACGCGCACGGATAACCGCACCACGCCGTGCATCGGGTTTGGCTGCCCCGGTGTGGGATTGATGCCGTATAGGGCCGCGCCCGGACGCGCCAGGTCCGACGCAAACGCCGGCCCCAGGAAGAGTCCGGACGAATTTGCCAGGCTGCAAGGTGCCGGCGGGAGCATGGCGCGGGCCGCGGCGAAGCGCTCCCGCTGAAGCTGGTTCAGCCTGTCGTCCGGTTGTTCCGCGGCGACCAGATGCGACATCACGTAGCGCATCTTCAGCCGGCCCAGTCGGGCGTGGTCCTGCGCCAGCACGGCGAGTTCGCGTGCGTCGAGACCGAGGCGGGACATCCCTGTATCGATGTGCAGGATGGCCTCGCGGCCTTGCCACCGGTCGATTTCATCCAGCGAGCCCAGCACCGGGGTGAGGTCGTGGGCGACATAGGCGTCCTCGGTGCCAGGAACGAGGCCGCTCAGAACCGCCAGCATCGCGCCGGGCACCACGTCCCGGACGGCCAGTGCTTCGTTGAGATACGCCACGAAGAAGTGCCGGCAGCCGGCTTGGTGGAGGGCGGCGGCGATCGGCCGTGCCCCCAGCCCGTAGCCGTCGCCCTTGATCACCCCGGCGACGGAGCCGGACGGATGACGAAGGCGCAGCAACCGCCAGTTGGCGACGACCGCCCCCAGATCGACTTCCAGAACCGCCGTCTGGGCGTCAATCGGGGCGGTGTCACCCGGCATATTCTGTGTGAACGAGATCCAGATCGCAGAAGCGGGTGAACTCAGCCTCGAAATGCAGTGGGATGGAACCCGTTGGACCGTGGCGCTGTTTGGCGATGATCAGGTCGGCCCGATTGTGCGCCTTGTCCATGCGCTGCTGCCATTCATCCATCGCGGCATGGAATTTGTCCCCGCCGCCGTCGAAGGCGATCTCCTTCGGGATTTTCTGCTCCAGGTAGTATTCGTCGCGATAGACGAACATGACGGCGTCGGCATCCTGCTCGATCGAGCCGGACTCGCGCAGATCGGACAACTGCGGCCGCTTGTCCTCGCGGTTCTCCACCTGCCGGGAAAGCTGCGACAGCGCCATGACCGGAACCGCCAGTTCCTTGGCCAGCGCTTTCAGTCCCTGGGTGATCATGCTGATTTCCAGCACGCGGCTTTCGGGCTTCGTGCCGGCCGCCGGGCGCATCAGTTGCAGGTAGTCGACGATGATCAGAGCCAGCCCCTTGGTCCGCTTCAGGCGGCGGCAGCGGGTGCGCAGCGCCGACATGGTGATCGCCGGCGTGTCGTCGATCTGTATCGGCAACGAAGCGATTTCCCGCGAGACCTGGACGAACTTGTCAAAGTCCTTCTGGCCGATATCGCCGCGGCGGATGCGGTCGCCGGAAATCCGCGCCTCCTCGCTGAGCAGGCGGGTGGCGAGTTGTTCGGCGCTCATTTCCAGCGAGAAGATGGCGACGGTTTGCTTGGGGATGCCGTTCGGGTCCTTCAACCGGGCCTCGGCCTGCAAGGCCTTGGCAGCGCCGAAAGCGATCTTGGTGGCAAGGGCGGTTTTGCCCATGCCGGGGCGGCCGGCGAGGATCAGCAGGTCGGACGGATGCATGCCGCCCATCTTGCCATCCAGGTCGCGCAGGCCGGTGGACAGGCCGGAGACGCTGCCGGCGCGGCGGAAGGCGCGTTCGGCGCCGAGGATCGCGTCGGTCAGCGCGCGTTCGAAGGTGATGAAGCCGCCCGTGGTGCCGCCGTCCGCGGCGAGGTCGAACAGCGATTGTTCGGCAACCTCGATCTGCTGCGGTCCGTCTAGCTCGGCGTCGGCGCCGAAGGCGTTGTTGACGACGGTTTCGCCGATATCGATCAACTGGCGGCGCAGCCATGTGTCGAGAACCGTGCGCCCATACTCGCCTGCATTGATGATGCCGACCATCGCGGTCAGCAACTGCGTCAGGTAGGCGGTGCCGCCGACTTCCTCCAGAATGCCGGCGTGCTCGAACTCCGCCTTGAGGGTGACCGCGTCCGCAAGCTGGCCGGCTTCCACACGGCGGGAAATCGCCTGGTAGATGCGGCCGTGGATCGGGTCGGCGAAGTGTTCGGGAGCCAGGAATTCGGATACCCGCTCATAGGCCTTGTTGTTGGCCAGAAGGGCACCGAGCAAGGCTTGCTCCGCCTGGACGTTGGAGGGGGGGAGGCGCTGGGAGAGGCCGAATAACGGCGAATCGATGGTGTTCACGCAGGCATGTTAGCGCAGGCGGATCTGTGGCGCATCGGATTACAATGATGTTACCCTGTGGATAGCGGGTGCAAACGGGGACGCTGGTCCGCGAACGTTCAAAACGCATATCACCGCCGCGACGCCGCTCCGGGTCATTGGGGACGGTGGAAAACATTCGCGCGAGATGCCTCGTTCAAGCGGCTGCCGCTGGTATGTCCGAGTCGGGTCAGCGGGAAACGTTTCTTCCGTTAATCCCTAGGCGAAAGGCAAGACAACGGAACGGCCATTGCGGGAATGTTGCCAATAGGCAAAATTCCCGAGTGCTCATCAGGGCCGATCTGATCGGCGGCCCTGCCCCTTGCGAAACGTACCCTCAGAGCGCGAAAGTCAATCGAACCTGAAAAAGGATGCCCTCTGTTATCCTTTGATATCAGTTCGTCGATTCCGGTGCGGGAGGGCATTCTTTTCCAATCTCTCAGGCCGTCTGACGGATCAGCGCCGCCCAGCGGTCCAGGATGGGCAGGACGACGTCTTCCCTGGCTGCCGGCAGGCCGGTTGTGACCCGTGCGATGCCAAGATCACGATAACGCTTCAGCGTGTCGGCGTCCTCTGACGCCCCAAAAATCGAGACCGGGCAGGACGCCGGATCGCGGCCGGCCTCCTTCAGCATCGCGTGGAACTTCGGCACGGTGTCGAAAGCATCGCCATATTGCCCGGGTCTTCCGGCGAGCGGAACCCAGCCCTGGCCGTATCGCACCGCGCGGCGGGCGGCATGTGGAAATGCGCCACCGACAATGACCGGCGGGTGCGGCTGCTGGACCGGCTTCGGCCATGCCATCATCGGACCGAAATTGACGAATTCTCCGGAATATTCCGGCTTCGGTTGCGTCCAGATGGCCTTCATCGCCTCCACCCGTTCACGCACCAGTTTGGCGCGGGTCGTGAACACAGTGCCGTGGTCTTCCATTTCTTCCGCGTTCCAACCGATCCCGATGCCGAACAGGAAGCGTCCGCCGGAGACCTGATCGATTGACGCCACCAGTTTCGCCGTCTGGATCGGGTCGCGCTGGTTCACCAGGCAGACGCCGGTGCCAACCTTCAGCTTCGTGGTGGCCGCCGCCGCGGCCGTCAGCGTCACGAACGGGTCCATCACGTCGTAATATTGCTTCGGCAGTTCCGCGCCGCCCGGCCAGGGCGACCGCCGCGACAGCGGGATGTGGGAATGTTCGGCGGCCCAGACCGATTCGAACCCGCGCTCCTCCAGCGCTTTGCCGAGCGCCGCTGGGGTCATCGAATAGTCGGTGAAGAATATCCCAACGCCGAAATGCATGGTTTGTCCCCCGTTTGCTTTACGGACACCTTGGCATGAAACGTCAGGCGCGGCCACCGCTGACGTTCAAGTGCGTCATATCAACCGGCAAAGAGGTTGACCGATAAGCACGTCATTACGGGCACAGGTACGCTACGCAGAGTAGCGAAATCGCAGGCCAAAGGCGTGGATGCCGACCGACGTCGGCATGACGAGGCGGCATGCTCCGGTGCGGATTGGCATTTCTTTCCAAACTCCCAAGCGCGTCGTCACGCGTTGTCGCGGCCAGACTGCCGGGAGCGCCGCCGCCTATGGCGAGGCTTGGCTTCTATCGCCGAAGCGGGCTCGTTGCCTCGGCCATGGGGCGCACCGTCTCTCCCGCCTCGAGCGCTGCGATGTAGTCGCGGGTCAGTGGCGCGGCGCCGTCGCCGTGGGTAAGCTGTAACTGCCAGACCATTTGGCCACGCCGGCGGAAACTGATCTCCGATGCCGCCAGATAAAACTCGAACATGCGGCAGAACGGCTCGTCATACAGAGCCGCGATGGCATCGCGGTTCGCGGCGAAGCGCCGGCGCCAGTGACGCAGGGTCTCGGCATAGTGCAACCGCAGAATCTCGATATCGGTGGCCACCAGGCCGGAGCGCTCCACCCAGGGCAGCACCTCCGACAGCACGGGCGAGTAAGCGTCGGGGAAGATGTATTTCCGCAGCCAGGGGTTCGTGCTGCCCGTGCCGTTGCTGCGGCCGATCGCCTCGATCAACGCGACACCGTCCGGTTTCAGGCAGCGGGCGACCGATTGGAAGAAAGTGCGGTACTGGCCGATCCCCACATGCTCGACCGCACCGACCGAGACGACCCTGTCATACGTGTCCGTGACCGATCTGTAGTCCGTCAGCTCGAACCGGACGCGGTCGCTCAGGCCCTCAGCCGCCGCCCGGACACGCGCCGCCGTCAGTTGTTCCTGCGACAGGGTGATGCCCGTCACGCTGGCACCGAACTCGCGCGCCAGCGTCAGCGCCATCCCGCCCCAGCC
>JBEKLE010000453.1:0-5436 GCA_050010355.1 Rhodopila sp.
GAGGTGCCGAGAAACTGGGATGCCTATTGCGACACCGTATCAGACAACTTTCGTATCATCTCGCCCGAGGATTTTCGGATTCTGGCTTGAGCAGGGTATATCGGCGGCCATTATCGTCTCCGGCGAGATTTGCTGCTGCGAGGGCACCCCAGCCGTTCACGGCTGCAAGCTGGGCGGGGTTATATCGGTCGGTCTGAACAACGGCTTTCGATCGAATTATCCATCCACACCGAACCAATATTTGCAGGCGTAAACGGGCTGATGCCGTAAAGGTTCCTGACCGAATGGGGTCACGACAAGAGGAGTTCGTAGGTGTCCTGAAATAGTGACCACAATGATAACGAAGTCGGCCGCCTGGCGCCGGGCGGATGTCAGGCAACATTAATTTTGGTCAGGGTTTTGATCGCCGTGTCAGCTTAGACTCAGAAGACAAGTTCGGCGCTGACCAGAACATGTTTAGTAGCGCTGTTAGGGGCCGGTCATGCGGTTAAGGCGCGGCGCGGACGGCGACATAATCATCGCCAATATGCGGTTGCGCGACGCGCGGCTATGTTCCTGTTATATTCTTGTCCGGAACGGCAACCTGGAACGGCCGGATTGAGCGGGGTCACATTCTTCACCCTCGGCTACGGCGACGTCGTGCCGCACTCGGGCGCGGCGCGTGCGCTGTCCGTCATCGAAGCCGGCACCGGGATTGGTCTGATCGCCGTCGTCATCGGCTATCTGCCGGTGCTTTATCAACTGTTCTCCCCGCGAGAAGCGCATGTCATTCAGCTTGATACACGCGCCGGCTCACCCCCGACCGCGACCACCATGCTGAGCCGGCACGCCGAGGGCCTTGGCAAGCTGGATGACCTGCTGCGCGAATGGGAAATCTGGGGATCGGAACTGCTGGAAAGCCATCTGTCGTATCCGATGCTGGTCTACTATCGCTCCCAGCATGACAACCAGTCATGGTTGGCCGCGCTGACGGCGGTCATGGACACCTGCGCCCTGACCCTGGTGGGCGTGGATGACCTGCATCCTTTGCAGGCGCGAATGACCTTTGCAATGGCGCGTCAGGTCGTAGTCGAGATAGCGCGATCCTTTCGCATTAGCCCATCACGCTACACCGGCGGCGACCGCCTGCCGCATGAGGAGTACAGCCGGTTGGTGGCGATCCTTCTGCAGGCCGGCATCAAGTGGAATGAGAGCGTGCACGTGGAGGAAACGCTGGCCGCATTGCGGGCGACGTATGAGCCGTTGCTCGACGGTTTGGCATCGGCGCTGTTGTTGCCGTTGCCGACGTGGATCGCGCGGCAGGATGCGGCCGATCACTGGCGGCGCGGACATAGGGGGTTGATTGCAAGCCGGTTGATTGAGGAATTATCAAGCCGTGTGGAAGCCAATGAGTATCCGGATGTCAAGCTGGACACGATGGCTCAACGTTTGCGCTCTCGGCTGCGACGAGGAAGCTAGAACAGCGATGCCAATGCCACGACCGAGGCATGGCTGGGCGCACATCAACGCCTGACCCGCGACCCGCCACCCCCGTTTCGACGAACGCCACCCGGGCCGGGTTGACCGCGATTGTCCGGCCCATGTGGTCGAACAGTGCGAGTTTGATCCCCTCGCGCTCGCTCAGCAGCTCATTGAGGGTGACCGGGCAGTCCCTGAGGTGTGGTCTCTGCCGACTTGTCCACGTTAGCCCTATTTCAGCAGCGTCCGTACTGGTGGCAGCGAGGGGCCAGCGGCATGCCGGTCTCGATCACGTCCACCCGCGCTTCCCGGTAGTAGAGGCTTTAGCCCGATCGCAAAAGCTCTACCTTTCGCCGCATAAAATCCACGTAGAATGAAGGGCCTGCGGCCTCAGCGGCCTGCATTCCGCAGACCCTAGCAGCGGGTTCGGCGGCGACCGCGGCCCATCAACCACAGTAGGGGCAGTAGGGGCAGGCAACTTGCAGAGAATCGTCGCTTCGGGCTACCGGTGATCGACCACCCGACACCGCACCTGCCGCAACAATCAAGGCAAATCCGCCGGATGACTTTTGCCTCGAAGATTTTCCTATTCTGCTTTCTGCCGGTTTTCCTGATCTGCTATTTCGGATTGAAAGGGATAAGAGCCCGGAACATCGTCTTCATCGCCTTTTCGCTGGTTTTCTATTCTGCGTCGAAACCCGTCTTCTTGTTGATTTTGCTGGCGTCCATCGGCGCCAACTTCCGTCTCGCGATCGCCATCGACGAGGCCGATGGACATCGCCGCTATCGACTACTCGGCTACGGCGCAGCGGGTAACCTGCTCGTGCTTGGGATCTTCAAGTACACAAGCTTCGCCTTCGAGAACATCAACGCAGTGCTCGGCTTTGCCGACATCGCCTTGCCGGTGCCCACGATATCGCTCCCCCTTGGCATTTCGTTCTACACCTTCCATGCGATTTCCTACATCGCGGACGTCGCCAAGCGACGCGTCGAGGCGAACCGCCGCTTCGACGAGTTCATGCTTTACATGTCAATGTTCCCACAGCTCGTATCCGGCCCGATTGTACGCTACGCAACGGTCGCCCGGCAGCTGCGCCAGCGGCGCCATACGCTCGGCCGGTTCTCCGCCGGCATGCGCATCTTCGTCATCGGCCTTGCCTGGAAGGTGCTGCTCGCCGACCAGATCGCGCCGATCGCGAACAGCACGTTCGATCAGCTCCCACTGCCCAGTCTGCAAGACGCGTGGCTTGGCGTGTTCGCCTATGCTCTTCAGATCTATTTCGATTTCGGCGGCTATTCGGCGATGGCCGTCGGTCTCGGCGTAATGACGGGCTTCACCCTGCCGCGCAACTTCCGGATCCCTTATGCCGCGTTGAGTATCACCGCGTTCTGGCGGCGCTGGCACATGAGCCTGTCCGCCTGGCTGCGCGACTACATCTACATCCCACTTGGCGGCAACCGCGGCTCGAAGCTGCGGACCTATGCCAATCTGTGGACGGTGTTCCTGCTCTGCGGGCTGTGGCACGGCGCAAGCTGGACATTCGTGATCTGGGGCGCGCACCACGGCCTGTTCCTGGTGCTTGAGCGCTCCGGCCTCAGCCGCATCCTTGCACGACTGCCAAGGTCTGCCGCGCACCTCTATACGCTGATCGTCGCGTTGTTCGGCTGGGTCTGGTTCCGGGCCAACAGCTTCGCCGAGGCGGCCGCAGTGTTCCAAAGCCTCCTCGGCCTCAACGGACTCGGGACGATGTCGGCGCAAATGCGGGTCGCCCTCTCGCCCTTCGCGAGCGCCGCGCTGGTCGTTGGCATGCTGCTTGGCTTGTGGAAGTGGCGGCTGCCGCGCCTGCGCCAAGCCGCACGACGGCTGGTTGGCGATGCCGGCCTCGCCCTGGGCGACAATGCCTGGGTACTGGCGGTGCTGATCCTGTGCATCCTCGAGGTCGGCGCAAACGCCTACAGTCCCTTCCTCTATTACAGGTTCTGAGCGATGCCACTCCTGCAAACGCATCGCCGCTATCTCGGCGCCATTATCCTGGCCCTGCTGGTGCTGGTCATGTTCGGATCGCTGGTGCCCGATCCGCTGGGGCCGCCGCGTCCATTCACATGGGCTCGCGGCAAAACTGCTTTCATCGACCGGGCCAATGCGCTGTCCCGGGCGATCAGCGACTATGCGTCGGGCAATTTCGGCTATAGCCGCAGCATGCCCTACCTTCGCGGGTTCATCGGGAATGTGTTCAATTCGTCTAACCATCCGAACGTCTATTACGGACGCAACAAGCGACTTTACTTTAATGGCGATAACAATGTCGGCCAGTCGTCCGGGTCCGTCTATCGCCAGGTCGCGGTCGAGCACTTCGCGGACGTGGCGGACGCAATGCGCCGTACACTGGCCGCGAGTGGTGGGGAACTCGTGGTGATGGTACCGCCCAACTCGCAGTCCATGCCGAGCAAGGACCTGCCGGCCTGGTGGCGGATCAGCGGCCCGCTCGAGTACGACTTCGCCATGCGCGAACTGCAGCGGCGCGGCGTCACCACGATCGACCTGAAGGCAGCCTTCGCCGCCATGCCGGATGTCGATAACCTCTATCTGCGCACGGATTCGCATTGGCGCCAGAGAGCGTCGCTGCTCGCCTACAACATGGCAATGCAGGCAATCGGTCATGCTGAATGGTCCCTCGATCCCGCCACAACGCTGGGACCGCTCGCACCTGTGCCCCCTGGTGATCTAGCCCATATGCTTGCGATGTCCGACCTCTTCTCCGATTCCGACTACGCATTGAATCTTCCACAGCTGGCAAGCGCCTGGAAGCCGGTCGATGCATTTCGTTCGCCGCCGTTCCAGGGCAGGTTTGTTCCCTACGCCTTGGAGCGGGCGCCGGACGGCGTGGGTATTATCGTATTGGGTGACAGCTTCACTTCGGACTTTTGGCGACCCCTTCTGCTGCGCAGCGGGGCGGCCCGAATCGGCTGGATGCATTTCGCGCTGTGCAGCTTCGATTTCAGTGATCTGGAGCGCTTCAGGCCGAACTACGTCATCATCGCTCCGACGGAACGCTTCATGCCATGCCCTCCGACGAACTGGCCCAAGGGCTTGTCCCGTGACGGGACATGGGCATCGAAATAAGGGCACTCGCCTCGCACGGGCTCATTGTAAACGTCGTGGCTGCTCCGCGGCCCGGGCGGCGTGAGTCAGGCGACGGTGGTTGTAGCGGTGGGCTGATGCCACTGCCAATTCGGCCATCCATTCGTTACGGCTCCGCGTGGAGCGGACCTTCGCGCGGGAGGATAAATTCAAGCGGCTGCTTCAGCTGCTTCTGCGGTTCGAGTGTTCGAGTTCATCCAGCAGCGGCATTACGGCATATGTTGGTACCGATGCGAATCCGTAGTTTTTTGCTGATGTGCTGGCGTGGCGCGTGAGCGGCGAAGCCGGAGCAATCGTTCCGGCGGGTTCGTGGGAACTGAAGAGGAGAACGGGGCCGATGGCTCCGTCGTCAGTCGGTATTGGCGATGTTGCCGATCAGAACGGCAGCTCGTCGTCGGGATGATCACCCGCTTGGCTGGCGTGGATTGGCATCGCTTTCGCGACGCCTGCTGGATGGGGTGCCGTAGACGGCGAGGATGATGTCGCTCATTTTCGTCGATGAATTCGAAGATCGCGAGTGCGGCGTTGTCGGCCCAAGTCGCGGCGGCGGAAATGTCGTGCGCGGTGAGTGGGTCGGTATCGGCAGAGACGAGCCATGACCTTTTTCGCATGTGTGGACGGCCCCTCGGATGCAAGAAGAAAAGTGAGAAGTCTGACAAGGTAGGTCGATTGCGATCATGTGTCCGGCCTTTTCGACGCGGCGCATGTCCGCTCGCCCAGATGGGATCCGCGACCCAGTCCCAAACACGTATGCGACCTCGTGAGCCGGTGCAAAAAACGGGTTCTCTGGATCGTCGGTCCGACCGATTGTCATCTCATTCAGCTCTTCCATCCCG
>JBEKLE010000454.1:0-5423 GCA_050010355.1 Rhodopila sp.
ATCAAACCCGACTACATCTCCGGCCACACCATGGTGAAGGACACCGCCGCGATCGTCGAGCAGCTCGGCGGCAAGGTCGCCGGCATGGTGGCCTATCCCTTCCCGGGAACCACCGATTTCTCGGCCTATATCCTTCAGGCACAGACCAGCAAGGCGAAGGTCCTGTGCCTCGCCAACGCCGGCGACGACACGGCCAACTGCATCAAACAGGCGCACGAGTTCGGCTTGCCGCAAAGCGGCGTGAAGATCGCGGCCCTGGTGTATCAGGACTATATCTCCCGCTCCGTCGGGCTTGAGATGGCGCAGGGCATCATCGGCGCCATGCCGTTCTACTGGGATATGAACGACGATTCCCGAGCGTTCGCCGCCCGCTTCACCCCGCGCTATCACAATGCTCGGCCGAACTACTATCACGCCGGTAGCTATTCGGCAGTCTGGCACTACTTGAAAGCCGTCGTGGCGATGGGTCCGGACAAAGCGAAAGCGAGCGGCAAAGCGGCGATCGAGCAGATGAAGGCTTTGCCCGTCGCCGATCCGTTGTATGGAACCGGCTACGTTCGCGCGGACGGCAAGTTCATTCATGCCAACCGCGTGTGGCAAACGAAAACTCCGGCTGAGTCGAAGGGCGAATGGGACCAGTTCAAACTGTTGGCGACGATACCGCAGGAGAAAGCCTTCCAGTCGATGGAGACACTGGGCTGCGCATTCGTGAAAACCTGACGCTGCGGGATACGGCTTCGTTGCTCGCGGCCGGTCTCATCACGCAAGCCGCTATTGCCGGCATCGAGGCGACCGAAGCTCGTTACGCAGTCGCCATTTCGCCCGCGATGCGGGCTTTGATCACCACGCCAGACGACCCGATCGGGCGTCAGTTCATTCCCGATGTGTCCGAACTCGTAACGGCATCGCACGAAAGCACTGATCCGGTCGGCGACGATGTGTTGTCTCCGGTCAAAGGTGTAGTGCACCGCTACCCGGATCGGGCACTGCTCAAGCCGCTGTTGATCTGCCCGGTTTACTGCCGCTTCTGCTTCCGCCGGGAACATGTTGGACCCGACGGCGGCCTCCTGACCGATGCCGAGCTGCAGGCCGCCTACGCCTGGTTCACCGCCCACCCGGCGGTGACCGAGGTTATTCTGACCGGCGGCGATCCCCTGATGCTCTCGCCGCGACGCCTGGGTGCAATCGTTTCGACACTGTCGGCGATGCCGCATATCCAGACGATCCGCATCCACTCCCGTGTGCCGGTGGCCGATCCGGACCGGGTAACAAACGAACTGGCTGGCGCTATGGACACCGACCGGTCGCTGTGGCTCGTCATCCACGCCAACCACGCGCGGGAGTTCACGCCGGCTGCCGGCCGGGCTCTGCGGCGGATAAGCTCGCTCGGCATTCCGCTTCTTGGCCAGTCGGTTCTGTTGCGTTACGTAAACGATAATGCGCCCGCGATGGAGGCACTGTTCCGCGCGATGATCGCCCATCGGATCAAGCCGTATTACTTGCACCATCTGGACCCCGCGCCTGGGACCGCTCGGTTTCATGTTCCGATTGAGGAAGGCCGAACTCTGTTGGAAGGATTGCGAGGACGGGTCACGGGTTTGGCGTGGCCAACCTATGTGCTCGATATCCCGGGTGGGTTCGGAAAAGTGCCGATTGGGCCGGATTACCGGCAGGCAGATGGGACGGTGCGGGATATCAGGGGCGGGGTTCATGCCACCTGACGGTTGTGCCGTTTCGGGACGAATTTTGAACCGCAGATGAACGCAGATGAACGCTGATAAGGAAGGCTGGCTCCGATCGTGACCGGCCGCCCCACTCTCGCGACCAATCCAATTAGTTTGCAAGCAACGGCCACTGCGGGAAAGCTGGGTGAGCAAGTAAGCACGCGCTATTCGCGTTCATCCGCGATTCCAAAGTCTTCACAACGACCCGACCAAAGCCAACGGCTGCTCCCCCAGCATATCCCGCAGAACCACATCCCGCGCCTCGTCCAGATCCAGGCCGTTCGTTTCGATCAGCGCCGCTGAGTCTTGCAAAATCGAATCAACATCCTGCATGATCTTCAGACGTTTGAACAGATCGGGCCGCCGCAATCCCATGCTCTCACCCACAAGTTCCAGGAAGTTGACCACCTCGAATGGCCAGTCGCGTTCATGGCTGCACAATTCCCGGTGGCAGGCATGGTAGATGCCGGCCAAGGTCGTAACCCCCGCATCCGCGGCCGCTTGCAACTGACTGCGATGCAGGTCCCGCTTGAACGCCGGCAGCGGCGCAAGCTTGTTGCACATGTAACCAACACGAGGCTGCTCCAGATCAACGAAGTCAACGCCGGGAATGGCCCGCAGAATCGCCTCGGCCGCCTCCGGCACGCCCGCGTTGCCCGGATGCTCGTGCAGCCCGACGCGTTTATCCACGCGATACTTCAGCAAAGGCCGGAGCGCATCCAGCCGTTCGGCCAGAAACCGAACGAATGGCGCCATGTCCAGGTTCGCCTTCGCGGCCGGCGCGGTAATTTCCGACAACTGCACCTGGCACGTCGGGCACCACGACAGCGCCCGCGGCGCGGCAGCGGCGAGGCGGTCGATGGTCCGATAGGCGATGCGGCCGGACGTCGTCAGATCTCCGGCACCGAATTGCAGCACCCCGCAACAGGCAGACGGCCCGCCCATCACGCGGTAGCGGACGCCCATCGCATCCATGATATCAAGCGCGAGAAGCGCGATGTGCGGCGTCTTCATCACGTTGCAGCCGGTATAGAAAACCACCTCCGGCGCCGCCCCATCGTCCCCACCGCCGCTGAAAAGGGCCAGCGTTTCTGGGGGAAGTTGCAGCCGCGACAGCACCCGCACGCCCTTGGTCATCGCACCGAAACGGCTGAACGCAGTCTGCCGCCGCACGGGTGGAATGTCACGACCAAGATCGGCGACGCGGGCAAGCGCCAGCATCAGACGCGGGTTCACCCCATGCTGGCAGACCGGAATGCAGTGGCCGCTGCCCGAGCAGACCGCCGCCCAGCGGCTCGCCTCGGCGTCGGTTCCGCCGCGCAGAAGGGTCAGAATGCCGCCTGTCAGGGCCTGCGGGTCGGACATGTCGAGCCCCGCCGGCGCGGGCATCGGGCAAACCTCGGCGCAGGCGCCACAACGCGTGCAGCGATCCAGAATCTCGGCCACCTGATCCCGCAGCGCAAGTTCCAGCGTCATGCTCCGGTCCTTCACAATCATCCTGCGATTTTGACGCGAAGTCCGGCCCGCAGGGAAGGGCCGCCTCATAAAAACGAAATCGGATCCACATCCACATCCACCCGGCCGCCCCGAGGCACCTTCACCCCCGCCAGCCACGACCGCAGGATGGGTTGAACCGAGACGTCGCGCCGCACCTTCAGCAGCAACCGGCGCCGGTGCCGGCCGCGCAGCAGCGCCATCGGGGCGGGGGCTGGACCCAGTACCACGATCCCGTCTCCCCGCGGCGCGGCCCAGCCCAGGTCGCGTGCCACCGTATCGGCCAGAATCGCTGAATCGGCACTGACGATCAGCGCGGCCAGCCGCCCGTACGGCGGCCAGTCGCCGTCACGCCGGCTCTCCGCCTCGCTTGCCATGAATGCGTCGAGGTCACCCTGAAGCAGCGCCTGCATCACCGGGTGCTCGGGGATGAACGTTTGCAGCATCACCCGCCCCGCCGCCTCCGCCCGCCCGGCCCGGCCGGCAACCTGATGCAGCAACTGCACGGTGCGTTCGGACGCGCGCAGTTCGCCCCCGGCGAGGCCCAGATCGGCGTCGACCACGCCGACGAACGTCAGATGCGGGAAATGCCAGCCCTTGGCGACAAGCTGCGTGCCGATAATCAGGTCAACCGAGCGGTCCTCGATCGCATGGGCGGCGGCGGCGGCGGCGTGGGGGCCGGAGATCGTGTCGCTCGCCATGATCAGCCGGCGGGCCTCGGGGAAAACTAGGGCGGCTTCCTCGGTGATGCGCTCGATGCCGGGTCCGACCGGGGTCAGGCTGTCCTTGGCCACGCAGGCGGGGCACTCCGGCGGGATCGGGATCGTGTGGCCGCAATGGTGGCAAAGAAGCTGGCTTCGGGTGCGATGCTCGACCAGCCACGCAGTGCAGTTCGGGCACTGCATGCGGTGACCGCAATGGCGGCACAGGGTCAGTGGCGCGTAACCGCGGCGATTGAGGAACAGCATCGCCTGTTCGCCAGCCGCCAGGGTCTTCCGAATGGCCTCGATCAGCGGCGGTGCCAGGAAACGGCCACGCTCCGGCGGGGTTTCCCGCAGGTCGACCAGATCGATCCGCGGCATCGAGGCGCCGCCGTGCCGTCTGGCCAGCCGCAGATGGGCATACCGCCCCGCCTGGACATTCACCACACTCTCCAGGCTCGGTGTCGCCGAAACCAGCACCGCGGGGGCACGGCAAAACCGGGCGCGGACAACGGCCATGTCGCGGGCGTTATAGACGACGCCGTCCTGCTGCTTGAACGCCGCCTCGTGCTCCTCATCCACCACGACCAGACCCAGATCGGGGAACGGCAGGAACAGGGCGGACCGGGCCCCGACGACGACCGGGGCGGTGCCCTCGGCGACCGCCTGCCAGGTCATCTTCCGCACGCGTGACGGCAGGTCGGAATGCCACACCGCCGGAGCGACACCAAAGCGGCGCTGGAATCGCTCGATCCATTGCGAGGACAGCGCGATTTCCGGCAGCATCACCAGCGCCTGACGGCCGGCGCGCAGACAGGCGGCAACAGCTTCCAGATAGACCTCGGTCTTGCCGGAACCGGTCACGCCGTCCAGCAGGGTAACCGAAAATTCCCGCCGGACGACCGCCTCCCGCAACGCCTGGGCGACGTCCTGCTGCTGTTCCGACAGCGCCGGCCCGACGTGGTTCGGGTCAGGGCGCACGAACGGCGCACCGGGGGCGGCGGTTTCGGTGACCAGCAGTCCGGCCTCGGTCATGCCACGCAGAACAGCTGAACTGACGCCCGCCTCGCGCAGCAGATCGGCCGCCAGCCGCGGCTCCTGGCTCGTTAGCGCATCCAACACGCGCTGCCGCGGCGGCGTCATCCGCGTCGAGGGGAGCGGATCGGCGCGCCGGTAGCGGACCACCGGGCGGCTCGCACCGGAGACAACCCGCAGCGCCATCGCCATGACCTCACCGGGAGGCGACAGCGTATAGGCGGCGATCCAGTCGATGAACTGACGGAGTGCCTGGCCCATCGGCGGGGTGTCGAGCACACCGACAACCGCTTTCAGTTTATGCGCGGGGACGGCCTCATCCGCCGGCGCATCCCAGACGACACCGACTTCCTCCCGGCGGTTCAGCGGGACCAGAACCACGTCGCCGGGTTTCGGATCCAGCCCGTGCGGCACCCGGTAGTCGAACGGGCCTGGAAACGGGTAGGGGAGCAGCACAGGCACGCGATGC